>JAJQGU010000016.1 GCA_021200315.1 Akkermansiaceae bacterium | reverse complement strand
GGATTGCATGCGAATTTCAGGGGGCGTTTCTGCATGGCGGATTCAAAATCCGCTAGGCTTCTCCTGTTCGTTCACGGGGAAACGCTGGAAGAGTGGAAGAACGCGTGAACTTTAAAAATATATAGTTCTCCCATGACGTTTAAAAGATGTTTGCAAATATGCATTTACGGAGTACTGTCCTTGCTCGTCGTTGTGACCACGAGCCGATACCTGAGCATCCTACTCCTCTGTCTCTTTAAGGCGATAGGATTTTCAGACGAATTGTCTGCAACAATTATCCCGTTTGCACTAATTATTTTTTACGTGTTCATCCTCCTCAAGGGTGAAAAATGGTTCGGACTATCCAAAAAGAAGAACAAAAAATCTCCGCCCTCTGATGAGAGCGGAGACGATTGCCGATCTTAGCTGCCTGCTTAGTCTTCGGCGTTGCAGCCAGCTACCAACTTCGGCTTGAGACCGGCCTGAAAGACCGCCCGCGCATGCATGCGGTACTCCGGCTCTCCCTCAAACACCTCTATCTCCGTGCCCGGCTCAAATTGGCAATAGTAGAGCGAAAAGTAAAGTTTGAGGAGAAGGGAAATCCAGAAGCGGAGCGGGGCGGCTCAAACTCAAGACCTTTGTTCAAGAGAAAAGAAGGATGGAATGACCTCCGGAGAGGAATACCGACGCCCAGCGGATTTTGAATCCGCTGTCAACCCGGAAATTCAAATTTTTCTGACGAAAAGCCACTTGCGCTCCGTTTTCGTTTCGTGAAATTCGGCCTGAATTTATATAACGGCGTTATGTATTTTGATCAAGTAATGTTGTATTCAAAGTGGATTATATGCGAATTTCAGGGGGCGTTTCTGCATGGCGGATTCAAAATCCGCTATGCTTCTCCCGTTCGTTCATGGGAGAGCGTGTGCCGCCGAGAGGCGGCGCGGGATTCATCCGGGGAATGAACTCAATTAAGTATTATACAGAATTATGAAAACAACTCTCGTTACAGCGGCTCTTTGCCTCGGCCTCGCCGCCTCCGCTTCCGCCACCGATCTGGCCGACGCGGTCTACTCCACGGTCTCCTCTGAGGGATTCACCAACTTAACGGGCACGACGTTCTCTTCTGCGGGCTCAACCCGCGATTTGACCACGATCGTCGTCGTGCTGGATTACTCCACAGTCACGAGTCTAATCGACTCGGGCGAGCTCTCTTCAGCCACCACGCTGTTCACATTTTCCAACTCGAACGGAAACGGCATTGCCGTGAGCATCAGCGGATCGCAGAGCGAGAGCGGCGAGTACACCCTGGTCGCCAATATCGCCTCAGGCAGTTACAGCAAGGACTCCGGAAACCTCCTCAACACTACCTCCTACGATGCAGAGACGGGCACGATCACCTTCTCTGTGCAGACGATGGACGGCAGCAACGGCACAAGGATCTACGCCGCGGACGGCACCGTCTATTGGAGTCAGAGCAACATTCGCTGGAGCCAGGCCACCGATGGCTACAACCAGATCACCTATTCCAGCACCGACGCCCTTCTGGCCGTCTACGCTTTCAACAGCGCCCTGAGTTCAGAGGAAATCACCTCTATATCGGCGCAGGCTGCCGCCGCCGTGCCGGAACCGGCGACGGCCACGCTCGGGCTTCTCGCGCTGGGTGCGCTGGCTCTCCGCCGCAGACGCGCGTAAAAGACGGATTGCGGGCGCGGGGTCTCCGCATGGAGGGCTGCCTCTCCGCCGCGCGAAGCGCGTCCCCCCCCCCTGATTTTTCCCGCCGCACCTTGCGCAAGGTGCGGCGGATTTTGCTGCAAAACGGGGAGAAACGACCCCCGCCGCGCAAAACGCCGAACCAGCCGGAAGGAAGAAAAATCGGTGTCTTCTCCAAGGAAGACTTGCACAGTCGGCGCCGTTGTGCCATTCTGGGAAAGAAATTGCCTTCATCTGCTATGACACCGGATCAAATCTTCTGGCTCGTCCCGTCGGGTTCTCTCTGCTCTCTGTCGTTTGCCGCCTGGTTTTTCCTGAAAATGAAAAGAGAGGACGAGGGGAACGCCTCCATGAAGCGCATTGCCGGGTTTGTGCGCAAGGGAGCCATGGCCTACCTGAAGCAGCAATACAAAGTCGTGGCCGTGTTCTTCCTGCTTCTGACCATTCTCTTTGCCTGGATGGCCTACGTGCTGCATATTCAGAACGTCTGGGTGCCCTTCGCCTTCCTGTCGGGCGGCATTTTCTCGGGGCTGGCCGGCTTCATCGGCATGAAGACGGCCACACACGCCTCGTCGCGCGTAGCGCAGGCATGCCGTCATTCCCTGGACGCCGGACTGCAGATCGCCTTCCGCTCGGGAGCGGTGCTGGGGCTGGTGGTCGTGGGCTTCGGTCTGCTCGACATTTCAGGATGGTATCTGGTTCTCGACGCCTTTGTGGAGGCGGCCACGCCTTCGCAGAAACTGATCATGATCACCACGACGATGCTGACCTTCGGCATGGGTGCCTCGACGCAGGCTCTCTTCGCCCGTGTGGGGGGCGGCATTTTCACCAAGGCGGCCGACGTCGGCGCGGACTTGGTAGGCAAGGTGGAAGCGGGCATTCCCGAGGATGATCCCCGCAATCCCGCCACCATCGCCGATAATGTGGGCGACAACGTAGGCGATGTGGCCGGCATGGGCGCCGATCTTTACGAATCGTACTGCGGCTCCATCCTTGCGGCGGCGGCACTGGGCGCCGCGGCCTACCACGCCGTGCCGGACATGGCTCTGAAAGCGGTGTTCGCTCCCATGCTCATCGCGGCGGCCGGCGCCATCCTCTCGATTCTGGGCGTATTCGCCGTAGGCGTGAAACGCGGAGCCTCGCAGCGGGAATTGATGGCCGCGCTCAACCGCGGCGTCAACCTCAGCTCCTTCCTGATCGCCATCGTTTCGGCCGCCATTCTGAATTTTTTCGAGATCGAGAACTGCTGGGGGCTCTGGGGCGCGATTCTGGCCGGTCTCGTCACGGGAATCATCATCGGAAAATCGACGGAATTCTTCACCTCGGCGGATTACCGCCCCTGCCGCTCCATCGCCCGCAGCGCGCGCACGGGCGCCGGCCCGGTGGTCATTTCAGGGCTCGGCACGGGAATGATCTCCACCCTCATCCCCGTGCTCACGATCGTGCTCGGCACCATCGCGGCCTATGGCAGCGCCTCCGGCGACTTTCACTTCCAGCCCGAAACCATGAGCAGGGGGCTCTACGGCATCGGCATTGCGGCAGTGGGCATGCTTTCGACTCTCGGTCTCACCCTCGCCACGGACGCCTATGGCCCCATCTGCGACAACGCCGGCGGCAATGCCGAAATGAGCGGTCTCAAGGACGAAGTGCGCCGCCGCACGGATTCTCTCGACTCTCTCGGCAACACAACCGCCGCCACCGGCAAAGGGTTCGCCATCGGCTCGGCCGCCCTGACGGCCCTCGCCCTGCTGGCCTCTTACATCGAAGAACTCAAGATCGCCATCGTGCACCACTGCGAAACGCTGAATCTGGACGGCTTCCTCTTCCCGAACGGGGAAACCGTCTCCCTGGAGTGCCTCCAGGAGGGAGGCGGCGTCTCGCTCGCGCAGTTCATGGACTATTTCCAGGTGACGCTGATGAACCCGAAGGTGCTCATGGGGCTCTTCATCGGCTCGATGATGTCCTTTCTGTTCTGCGGGCTCACCATGAATGCCGTAGGCCGTGCGGCTCAGCGCATGGTGAAAGAAGTGCGGCGACAGTTCCGCGAAATCTCCGGCATCATGTCCGGCGAAGCCGAGCCGGATTACGCCCGCTGCGTCGAGATCTCCACAGCGGGGGCTCAGCACGAAATGACGCTTCCCTCGCTGCTGGCCGTGATCGTGCCCATTCTCACGGGCGTCGTCTTCGGCGTCCCCGGCGTCTTCGGGCTGCTGGCCGGCGGACTGGCCTCGGGATTTGTACTGGCCGTCTTCATGGCCAACGCCGGCGGCGCGTGGGACAACGCCAAGAAGTACATTGAAAGCGGCAAATACGGCGGCAAAGGCTCCGAAGCTCACAAGAGCGCCGTGATCGGAGACACCGTGGGCGACCCCTTCAAGGACACCTCCGGGCCGTCGCTGAACATTCTCGTGAAACTCATGAGCATGGTTTCCATCGTCACGGCCGGACTCAACATCGCCGTCACCCTGCTGTGACATTCCGTCCCAAGGACGGGGCCTGCCGCCGGCGGCGGAAATCGGCGCGTTTTTTCTTTCCACGCTCTCTTTTCCCTGTTAGCATGAGCGCGTGAACTTCGTTCCCCAACGCATATTTCTCGGGTGGGAAAAGACTGTCGCCTCCGCGGCGGCGGAGCGTTTCAAGGCATGGGCGGAACGTGAAGCCGACGAATTCCGCCGCTCGCTGGCGATCACTCCCACGCGCGACTCCGCCCGCAAGCTCCGGGAGGAGACGGCTCGCTTGTGCGGCGCCATGCTGATGCCGCGCATCCTGCCCGCAGGCGCCCTTATCGAGGCCGCCCTGCCCTTCGGGGCTCCCGCCCTGACAGAGCTGGCGGCCTGGGGAGAAACGCTGCGGCGGCTCGGAGGCGGAATGAAGTCGCTGTTCCCCGAGCCGATGGAATGGAACGGTGAGAGCCTGATCGACATTGCCGCGCACCTGCAATCCCTTCAGCGCACCCTTGCCGCACATGGCATCACGGCGCAGGGAGCGGCCCGGCGCATGGACGCCGGCGAGAAAGATCGATGGCGCGAACTCGCCGCCTTGTCCGACGCATGGGAACGAGTGATGACCGCCGCCGGATACCAGAAGCGTTCCGCAGAGGCTCCGATCCCCGCGCTCGACGGCATTTCCGGCAGAATCGCGCTGATCGCCGTGCCCGGGGTGCACGCACCCGTGAAGCGCATGCTGGCAGCCTGCGGGCTGCCCGTCGAGGCGTGGATCCACGCCCCCGAAGAACACGCCGCGCTGTTCGACGGGTGGGGCGCGCCTCTCGCCGGATGGCTCGAACAGCCCATCGACATTGACGCCCAATCCATCGAACAGACGGAAACGCCCGACGAACTGGCCGCACGGGTCTGCTCCCTGCTGGCGGAAGACCCCGAAAATTCCGCGCTCGGCCTTTGCGACCCCGGCCTCGGCACGGCAATCGACCTTGCTCTGCACGAATGCGGCGCAGGACTCCACCGCCCGGAAGGACTGCCTTTGGCGGGCACAGGCTGGGCGGCGCTGATCGCCGACTTGTCCGAATGCGCCGAGGCTCCCGAATTCGCCGCCCCCTGGCTGCGGCTGGCGCGCTCCTCTCTGACGGCGCACACACTCGCACGGCCGGATCACGAATCCTTCTGCCGCACTCTCAACGAATGTGAACGGAAATATTTTCCCGAGCGCCTCGACGTCGTTCCATCCCTGCTGGAGAGGGAAGAGACGGGCTCCCCGCCTTCCCCGTCTTCGGCGGCCTGGCATTCACTGGTGCAGTGGGGGAAAGACGCCCTGAAGAGCGGAGACGCTCTGCTCGCCTCCCTGCAGCGCCTCGCCGTCGCCTGCCTGGAAGGCGACTACCTCTCTGCCGGCTTCGCGCACAATGCCGCCGCCAAATTTTTGGACGAAGTGGAGACACTTCGCGGCTACCCCGGACTGCCGACGGATTTCGTACTCTCCGTCCTTTCCCGCCGCCTGAGTCAATTGCACATCGAAAGCCCCCGCCGCATCGGGGAATGTTTCGACGGGCTCGGTTGGATGGAGCTTCCTTTCCGACCGGAGAGCCGCCTCGTGCTCGCCGGGTTCACCGAAGGAGCCGTGCCCGAGGCGCCCTCCACCGACCCCTTTCTGCACGAGAACGCACTCGAGAAACTGGGAATCGAGGGCCAACAGACCCGCACGGCCCGCGACGCCTTTCTGCTCATCTCGCTGATCGAATCCCGACGGCATGCGGGAGACGTCCGCTTTCTCCTCTCCCGGCATACCTCTTCCGGAGAACCTCTCGCTCCTTCCTCCCTCCTGTTCCACTGCCGCGACCGCACCCTGCCCGCCCGCGTGCAGCAGCTTTTCGGGGAGCCGGACAGAGCGCTCGCAGCGCTTCCGCGCGATCTCGGCTCGTGGGACGCGGCGCACCTCTCGGCCATGAAGAACGCACCGGAAGAGAAGAGAGGGCTCGAAGACCTCCTGCCCGGTTACCCGAACCCATGGAAAGACGGACGGAAAACCTTTTCCCCCACCAGCCTGAACAAATTCTGGGAATGCCCCATGCGCTTCTGGCTGCGCAGCGCATGGGGACTCGACGCGGAGGACTGCCCGCCCGACAAAACTGCCTTCGAAGCACGGGAGGCAGGCACGATCATTCACGACATCCTGTTCTCCTTCACCAGAAAATACCCTTCTCTCGCCGCTCTCGGAGAAAAGGACGAAGGAGATCTGCGCTTCGAAATGAACGCCCTCCTCCGCCGCGAAGAGGCAAAATGGACCGAACACCGCTATTTGCCGGCATCCCTGCAGATTCACAACATACAGAGGAGGCTGCACGCCTTCGTCCGCCTGCATTTGAGAGAGCTCGAACAAGGCTGGGAGTGCCGCCTCTTCGAACACACAGCGGGAGGAAAGAATGCCTGGCAATGGCGCGGGCACGCCATGACTTTCCGCATTGACCGGGTGGATGTGAAACACGATGCCCGCGGGAATGTAACCGGCGTGCGCGTAGTCGACTATAAGACGGGCAACCCCGTGAGCTACCTCAAGGGTGACGGCTCTCCGGCGCCGGAGAAGAAATGTCTGCGCAGCGCCCCGCCTTCGGCCGCGTTCGGCCGTTGGTTCCCGGAGCTCAGTCATCCCGACCAGGGAAAAACACAGCGCAGATGGGTCGATCTCCAGATGCCTCTCTACACCGCCTGGGCCGCGGACTGGGCCGCCCGCGAGTTCGGTCTGGAACGCGAGGCGGTGCGGCCGTGGTACTGCTTCCTGCCTCCCGACCCCTGGAAATCGCGCATGGTGGAATGGGAAAACTTCCACAACAGCGGAAGCTGCCCGAACAGCTACTACGAAAACGGCCTGCAATGGGCCGAAGCGGCCATGAAACGCATCGAGCGGGGCGAAGGAGCGATTTCCGCCGAACAGCTCGGCTGGCCCCCACCTCCGCATGACATACTCCGAACCCTCTACGGCGACTCGCTGGATTGGATTCTTTCCCCACATTTTCAAGCCAAATCCTCCGGCCATGACTGAAGTCCGAAGCGTACTCATCGGGGCCTCCGCCGGCTCCGGCAAGACGTACCAGCTTTCCACCCGCTACCTCGCCCTGCTTGCTCTCAACGGGGCGGACCGTTCTCTGGGCGCCTCTCCCGAACGCCTGATCGCACTCACCTTCACACGCAAGGCCGCGGCCGAATTCCGCAGCCGCATTTTCAGCGATCTCGCTCTCGGCGCGGCCACCGACGAAGGCGCGCGCCGGCTGGGAGCACGCATCGCCGAAGCTTTGGAGGACGACGGAAGCCGCCCCGGCATAGCCCCGGGCGCATCGCCTCATGTGGCGCCTCTGCTCACGCGCGAGTTCTTTCTGCTGAGACTCCGGGAGATGATGACCAACTACTCCAGGCTCGCCCTCGGCACCATCGACAGCCTCTTTGCCCGCCTGGCCATGACAGCTTCTTTCGATCTCGGATACAGCGGGGTAACCATCATCGACCAATCGGAAGAGGAATCCGGACGCCGGCGGGCTCTGCTGAAAGGCTATCGGCAGTGGGCCGACGCGCCCCAGGTTCGCCGGCAGATGGAAAAGGTGTTCTCCGAAAGCCTGCGGGGTGAACAGGGCGCCGCCAGGGTCGAAGTGACACTGTTCGAACTCGTCAGAAATCTGCACGAGATCTACCTCGACTGCCGGGACGGAAACATATGGGGCGAACCTTCGTCGCTCGGTCTCTCGGAGGAAGAAGTCACCCCCTCCTGCCAGCTCGACGAGCTCGTGATCCGCGCACAGGAACTTCTGGAAAAAATGCCGCTGAAAATCCCGGTCCCGAGAAAATCCTCCGGGAAGCCCGCCGACTACGCCCGCTGCTACCGCAACTTTCTCCAAGCCGTGGAAGACATGCCCTGGAAGACCTATCTCGATTGTCAGCCAGAGGACTTCCGGCGCATTGACGATCCCTGTCCGGAAAATCACCCTTTTCCCGACCTGCACGAAAAACTCCAAGGGCTCCTGCATCAGGTCCTCCCCTTCGAATTGCGCCGCGCCTGCCTGCGTTCCCGGGCCGCCTTCCGGCTCATGAAGGAGTTTGACGCGCACTATGCCGGGAATGTGCGCAGCCGGGGCCGCTTCTGCTTTCACGACGTCACGCGTGCGCTCGGTGAAAGCGGGGCGGGAAGATTGCCCGTCCTGATGGGCGACCGCATCGACGCCCGCTACAACCACTGGCTGCTCGACGAATTCCAAGACACCTCGCGCAGTCAGTGGAAAGTGCTCGAGCCTTTTCTCAGCGAAGTGGTTCAGGACGATTCGGGAAAGCGCAGCCTTCTCGTAGTGGGAGACGAAAAGCAGAGCATCTACCAGTGGCGCGGGGGCGACGTCCGCCTTTTCCGGATGCTGGGTCATGAAGCGCCGTGGAAACAGGCGCTCAAACCCATGCAGCTCACCCAATCCTTCCGCTCCGCACCCGCCGTCCTTGAAATGGTGAACGACGTCTGCCAGTTCAAAAAAACAGCGGAGGAAGCCTCTCCCGAAGCGCTGGAAGCATGGATCTGCCCCGCGCACATTTCCGCCCGGCCTCGTCTCACCGGCTGCGCGCGCATCCTGCAGACACGAGGCACCCCCCGGGACAACGCTCCCATGCTCGAGGTCCTGTGCCGCACGATGCTCGAAATCAAGCCCTGGCGGCGCACGTGCAGCGGGCGGCCTCTCACCTGCGCGATCCTCGTCTCAAAAAAGAAAGAAGCATCCCGCGTACTCGAAAGCCTGCTGGCCGCAGCCGCCCGCGAAGGCATCGCCTTGCCCGCGGAAATCAATGATGATCGAAACATAGGCGTCGATACTCCGCTGGGCAAGGGACTTCTGGGGTTTTTCCGATATCTGGACGCACCCGGCAGCACGGCCATACGCAACCGCCTGTCCGCTCTTCCGCTGGCGCCCCTGCTCCACCGCGCCTGGGAAGACTGGCGCAGGATCTTCGACACCCGGGGCTACTCCGCGGTTCTGGACGAGATCGAGGCCGCCATGGCCGGCACTCCCGCCTGGGAGAGCCGCACTCCCTTCCTCCGCGAACGATGGCGCATCTGGCGCGAAGAGGCCGCGCGGCAGGACGGCAAAGGCATGCCCCTCGAGGAATGGCTTCGCCACATGGAAGGACTCGTCCGCCGGGAAGAAGCCTCCGCCTCTTCGGTGCAGATCATGACCATCCACAAGGCCAAGGGGCTGGGGTTCGACATGGTCTTCATCCCCATCTTCACCGGTTCCCCTCCCTTCGCAGACGACAGAAACCTCCGGATTCGCCGTGAGGTGAAGGGTAAAACCATGGGCATCCTGTACGATTGCCCCCGCCTGCTGTACGATCATGTGCCCGCCCTGCGGAGACTGGCCAGGGACTGGCGCGCACGCCAGGAGGCCGAGGGCCTCTGCAAAACGTATGTAGCAATCACGCGTTCCGTCCGGGCCACTTACGTCATACTCCCACCCCCGACCAAGAGCAAGTCCACGAGCAAGACATCAATGGGGAAAATCTTCTCCAAGCTGGCCGAACCCGGCCGGATAGAAAAAGGAGAAACATTCGACGTAATCTATTCACGCGGAGAGCCCGCTTGGTATGAGGAGCTTCCCTTGGACGAAATTTCCGGAGAGAGCGCCGAGAAGACTCTCCCCCGCTTTTTCCCCGCGCCGAAACCCGGACGCGTACGCCCCTCCCGACGGAATACCCTCCCGCCTGAAAGCACAGCGCTTCAGGAAGCTGCCTCACTCGGCACCGCCGCCCATGCGGCGCTCGCCTCATGGGAGACAATGCCGGTCTCTCCACCCGAAGAACTCGCGCCCGACGTGCGGAAAGTCCTGGCTCCCATTTGGGAAAACCCCGCCGCCGCGGCTCTGTTCACCCCCCGGGCGGGCGACCTCGTTTACCGCGAGCAAAGCATCGAGGCGCTGGATCCCGACAGCGGAGAATGGATCTCCGCCGTCGTCGACCGACTGACCCTGCACGCCGACGGCTCCGCCACCCTCGTCGATTTCAAGACAACCCGCACCGCCGAAGACGAAGACATCCTCCGGCGATACAACGCCCAGCTATACTCCTATGCCCGGCTCGTGTCCCGTGCCTGCGGCATCCCGTGCGCACGCATCCGCCTCATCATCCTGGTCACGTCCACCGGTTCCGTCATCGAGCTTCCGCCCCTCCCTCCTTCCCGCCGGCAGGGAGGGGAACAGCAATCTTCATAACAGTTGGTTCTATTTTCTTGTTCAATCGTCCGTTAGGCCGCATTGTAGGCACATCTCCGCCCGCCAAGGGGGCGAGCGGAGATACTCATATTTCATTAATACATCATATGAAAACAACCGCTATCCTCGCATGGACGTGCGCTGCGCTCGCCCTCGCCTCCTGCTGCCAGCAGCAACAGCAACAGCAGACCCCCGTCGAAACACCGGCCCCCACGGTCATCCCGGCCAAGAAGTGAACGGGGTCTCCCCGCTTCCTGTGCTGGTTCACTCCCGGGCGCACCCGCCTCTTCCAACTCGGGTGCGCCCTTTTCCTTCCATTTTTTCAAGCGCGCACTTTCCTCAACAAGCCCGGAAATTGACTTTTCACACCAGCATGGCGAAATTTGTCTTGCCTTTTCAAACAAATTTTGCAATTGTATGCGCAGACGCCTTGATTCCTTGCAGAATCCGGGCACCAAACGAAAACAACAATAGAAATCATGAAAAAAATCGCTATCCTCGCCCTCGCCGGCGCCGCCGCTCTCGTGGCTTCCTGCCAACAGCAACAGCAACAGCAGACGCCCCCTCCTGCCACCGATCCCGCTCCCGTGACCGTCACGAAGGGTGGTAAGTAATCGAGCCGCGCCGCCCCAAGCGGCGGACAAAACCGATTCGCGTGACCCGACTGCAAAGTCGGGTCACATCTTTTATGGCTTTTCACCCGCGGACACGCCGCAAGCAGGAGTTGACTTTTTCACGGCGATTCGGCATGATGCGCCCGGCTTCCGCACGAAACGACGAGCGGGGTCATTGGTGTTTATGAAAGTTTTCAGCGAAACCGACATTCACTACGACGAGATTCTGGCTCAAATGAACCGCCGGTTCCTTCCCTCCGGGGAGGTCAGGGATATTGTCGCCGACATCATCGACGACGTCTCCCGGCGGGGCGACGAGGCTCTCACGGACTACGCCCGCCGTTTTGACCATGTGGTTCTCGAGCCTTCGGCTCTGCGCATCACGCCCGAAGAAATGCAGGCGGCGTGCGCCGCCGTATCCGAAGAAGTGAAGGAGGCCGTTGAGGCCAGTCTGCACAATATCCATTATTTCGCACGGAACAGCCTGCGCACCGATTGGAGCGGCGTGAACGCCCAGGGCTGCAAAGTGGGCGAGCGCTTTGTTCCTTATGACCGCATCGGCATCTACATACCGGGCGGCAAAGCGCCGCTCGTCTCTACGGCTCTGATGACCGGAGGCTTCGCGCAGGCGGCCGGAGTCTCTCAGATTGTGGCCGTGACTCCCTGCGGCGCGGACGGCAAAGTGAACGCCAACGTGCTTTACGCACTGCAGGAAGCGGGCGCCGCGGAGATCTACCGCATCGGCGGAGCACAAGCCGTGGCGGCGCTCGCATTGGGAACGGCGTCCATCGCTCCCGTCCGCAAGATATTCGGACCGGGCAATCGGTTTGTAGTCGAAGCCAAACGCCAGCTTATGGGAACCGTGGCCATCGATCTGCTGCCCGGGCCGAGCGAAGTGATGGTACTGGCCGATGCCACGGCAAATCCCGTGTTTGTGGCGGCGGATCTGCTCGCCCAGGCCGAACACGGGCCGGACAGCGTGATCGCGCTGGTAACCACTTCGGAGACGTTGATGGAGTCCGTTCAAAATGAGATCAAGATACAATCAGCCACATTGAGCCGCGGCTCAATCGTGAAAGCGGTGCTCGACGAGCACGCCGTCGGCGTGCTCGTTCCCGACCTGAAAGCGGGCGCACGATTGGCAAACAGCTTCGCGCCCGAACATCTCGTATTGATTGTGGATCAGGCTGCCGAAGAGGAAATCCTCGACTCGATCGCCACAGCGGGAGCCATCTATGTAGGAAACTATTCCACTGTGGCCTGCGGAGATTTTCTGGCAGGCCCCAGCCACACCCTCCCCACGGGCGGATCAGGCAAATCGTTTTCCGGCATCCGCGCCGACCAATTTCAACGCCGCACAAGCATCGTGCGCATGGACAAAGCCGCCGCTGAACGCAGCCTGCCCTACGTCTCGGCATTCGCCCGCGTGGAAGGGCTCGATGCCCATGGACGATCTCTCGCTCTCCGTGTGAACGATCAGTAATGCCTCCGGCACCTGCAGTTCTTTCCCCGGAAGCTGAAAACCATTTGCTTTCCCTTTTCGGCATCCCCGCCCTCAAGGAATCCCAACGGAGGCTCATCTCGCTCGCCTGTGCGGGCAGATCCTGTCTGGGGATTCTGCCCACGGGCTTCGGCAAGAGTCTGTGCTACCAAGGGGCGGCGCTTCTGCTGCAGGGCACGACGCTGGTCGTCTCACCTCTGCTCGCATTGATGCGGGAACAGTCTGCGCGGCTTCTCGCTCTCGGCGCAATCGCTCGCCGCTATGACTCCACCTTGACCGCCGATGAGAAAGAACGGACACTCCATGAACTCGCCGCCGGAAAGATTCAGCTGCTCTTCACCTCCCCGGAATCGCTGCTGCGCCCCGAATTGGCGGCGGCGATGGAGCCGGCCGCCAAAGCCCTGTTCGTCGTGGATGAAGCGCACTGTCTTTCCGCATGGGGACACAGTTTCCGGCCTGATTACCTGAAATTGCCGCATTGGGCGGCGACGCACGGATTCGGCGCGGCAATGGCGCTCACCGCCACGGCCACCCCGGCTGTGAAGGAGGACTTATGCCGCGCCTTCGGCATTGCAGAGAAGGACGTGGTGGCCTGCCCGCCACGGAGGGGAAACATCGAACGCATCGTTCGCCAGATCTCCCCGGAAGAGAAGAATGCCTTTCTGCTGAGCTTTCTTGCCGACCCGTCCAATCTCCCCGCCATCATTTACTGCCGCTCACGCCAGCGTGCGGAGGAAACGGCCGCTCTCCTCCAGCACCATTCCATTCAGGCCCGTGCATACCATGCCGGACAGCCGGCCGACGTCCGTGAGCGCATCCATGCGGGCTTCCTTTCCGGCTCGATCGAGGCTCTCGCGGCTACTATCGCTTTCGGAATGGGGGTGGACAAGCCTGATGTACGAAGCGTCATCCACGACGAACCGCCGGACTGCGCCGAATCGTACGTGCAGGAATCCGGGCGGGCGGGGCGCGACGGACTCCCCGCGCGAAGCCTCGTGCTGCATCACCCCTCAGACATTCGCCGACAGCGCAATCTGATTTTTGCCCGAGAACCTTCCGAAGCGGCTCTGCTGCGCTGTCTGCGCTGGCTCACGCCGTCTTCCCCAAGAGTGGTCTCCCGCTGGGAAATCAGCACAGAATGCGATCTGCCGGACGATGTAATCGATCGCTGCCTCGACTCCCTGGTTTCAGAGGGAGCGGTAGACATCGCGGCCGAAGGCTTCAAATATTACAGAATCAAGCCACTCTTCCCGCTCGCGACCATTTGTGCCGGGAGAAGCGCTCAAGAACGCGCCCGCCTCACCTGGCTGGCCGGGCACTCTGACGGTGAAGTGGAGGATCCGGCCATGGAATTTAACTTGAATTGGCGGGAAACCACAGAATTTCTACGCGACATGGAGGCATCGGGCGAATGGAGGCTCGAACTGCGGCAAGCCGCCGTGCAGCTCCGCACCGTGCGCCCGGTGGAGCTCCGCGAAGAGCTGAAACGCCAGCTCGCCTATTACGGAGATCAGAAAAAGCAGGCCCTCGGGCGGCTCGATGCCTGGCGCGGCATGCTGCACGGCGCAGCCTGCCTCAACGAAGCATTGGATGCATACTTCGGCTTCGCCCCGTCCGCGCCCTGCGGAACGTGCAGCCACTGCCGCGCCGAAACGAGGGAAAGCGTCCCCTGGAACCCTCCCGGGTTTTCCGGAGACTGGGAAGAGACCGCCCGACTTTTTTCACGCGCTCTCCCCGCCCTGGCTCGTCCAGAACAACGCGCCCGCTTCCTGCTGGGCATCGGCGGCCCCGCTTCACGCCGCGCACGGCTGTCGGGGAACCCGGCCTACGGTTCCTGCGCCGACATGGAGTGGCAGGATGTGCTTGCCTTGGCGCAGCTGCTTCACTTGCCCAAGCAGAATTGAGAAAAGACAGAATCCAGGATATCCTCCGTGTCGACTCGTCCCGTGATCGTTCCCAAGCATTCCAGAGCTTCGCGCAGTTCAAAAGCCGTCAGCTCGGGATAATCTCCCCGTTTCAGCGACTCCCCTGCGGCATCGAGAGCGGCGATGGCCCGCCGCAGTGCGTGGCAGTGTCTCGCGTTGACAGCCAACAAGCCGCCTGACTCATTCAAATGATGCGACCGGGTAATGCAAGCAATGACGGCGCGTTCCAGCTCATCCCGGCCAAGAGCTTGAGTGCAGGAAAACTCCACACCGGAACGACCCGAAGTCCGCCACGCAGGGTGGACACCAAGATCGGCCTTGTTCAAGACAAGCAGATGCAGCGGCGCCCCGGAAGGAAGTTCAAACTCGACGGGTTCGCAGGAGGCGTCCGCCACTTCTATCAGGAGATCGGCCTCGGCGCCCGCCCGGCGGCTGCGCTCCATACCGGCACGTTCCACAGGGTCGCTGGAATCGCGCAGCCCCGCAGTATCCACGAGGCGCAGATTCAGGCCGCCGAACTGCACCCGCTCTTCAATGGTGTCGCGCGTCGTGCCAGCCATTCCACTGACAATGGCCCGTTCGTACCCCAACAAAGCATTGAGCAGACTCGACTTCCCTACATTCGGGGGCCCCACGATCACCGTGCGGATCCCTTCGCGCAGCAGTCGGCCGCAATCAGCGGTGCCCAACAGTGCGCCCAGATCGTCATGCACCCGAATAAGACGGCTGGCAACATCTCGGGAAAGGCCGGGATCCATGGCCTCATCCGGAAAATCAATACATGCCTCCACACGGGCAGTAAGGGCAACGAGCTCCTCAATCCAGGCAGAAACACGGGCGCCAATCGCCCCTTCGAGCTGATGCTGCGCCGCACGCAACGCCAAATCGCCGCCGGCGGAGATCACATCCATCACCGCCTCGGCCTGCGTCAGATCCATTTTCCCGTTGAGAAAAGCCCGGTAAGAAAATTCCCCCGCCTCCGCAGGGCGCACTCCGCAGGCCAGTATGCGCTCGAGCACCCGCCGCGTGACAAGCATCCCGCCGTGGCAAGAAACTTCCACCACATCTTCGCCCGTAAAACTGGCCGGGGAGGGAAACCAAGTCGCCAACACCTGATCAATCGGCGCGCCTCCGACATCGCGCATCCATCCAAGCGCGGCCATGCGCGGTTTCCAATGCGTCCGCCCGACGCATGCAGACACAGCGGCCAAGGCATCCGGGCCGCTGACGCGGATCACGGCCAGAGCCCCGCTCCCCGGAGGCGTAGCCACCGCGGCAATAGTATCGGGGCGCATATTTCGATCAGGAGTCACGATTCCATGGGCTCGTGTGACACGGTGCGCCGTTTCCAGCGAACCGTCGGATGATGAATGCGCGTCCCCTTCCTGACGTCCATTCCGGGAAGATATATGGAATATTCTGTATCCAATCTGCGTCCTATTCGTCTGAAAATTCTCTTCTTGTTCACCCATTTCTCGATGAGCGCATGGAACCATACCGCCCAGAACGGCACTGTCCTCTTGTATCGGGCGGCTTCTACCCGGGAAGCATCCGTCCACGCGAGATTGCCGCCCGTGCAGATGAATGCGGAGGTGGTTGCGGCGATCAGCGCGAAATTCAGTCCGGCTCTCGCCAATTCACTGTAAAACACGAGATCTCCTATGATTTTCCACTGGTTGTCGAAGCGGATTCCGTGTTCTCTGAATTTTTTCACCCGGTGAAAGCACGAATTGGTAATGCAGGCACACACGAGCCAGCTCGACCAAGCGCGCGGCAGCACCGGCAAGCGATGGGCGATATAGCGGGAATCCTTGTCAAGAATGATATATGCACCCAGCAGGATGTCGGCTTCCGGCATTTTCGCCGCTTCTTCGGCCACGGCCGCCAATGCTCCGGGCAGATATTGCTCGTCACTGTTGAGGTGCGCCATGAAATCGGCATCCTCCGGCATGCGCTCCCACGCCTTGTTGACAGCATCGTACATGCCGGCATCCTCAGCCGACTCCCAAGTGAAACGATAATCGGGATCATTCTCATGGCTGCGGGACCATTTCTCAAGCCAAGCCACCGTGCCGTCCGAAGATCCGCCGTCCTGTACATGATGATGCACCCGCACCATCCCCGCCTGATCGGCGACAGAACGAACACATTGGGGCAGCCAGGAAATGCTGTTGAAAGTTGGCGTGACGATATAAAACAGAATCGACGGCATGGCGCATATTATAACCGGGAGTCCGCCGCGACTCAAGGCGCATTGTCCGCCGGAGGAAGCGTACATACATTTTTCACGGCTGCAGGCGTTCGATGTTCCAAGAGCCGTCATCCATCAGCGTGTAGAGAAAACGATCGTGCACACGTCCCTGGCCTCCCTGCCAGAATTCCATATGGTGGGGCACAATGCGGAATCCTCCCCAGAATGAAGGCAGAGGCACTTCGCCTTCGGAAAACTTCCTCTTGAGCTCCTGCAGCTTCATCATGAGGAGCTTCCTTCCCGAAATCACCGTGCTCTGATGAGACACCCAGGCGCCCAGCTGCGATTCCCGCGGCCGGGTGAGAAAATACTTCAGCGATTCGGCCCGGCTGATTTTTTCCGCGCGGCCGTAGACAATGATCTGCCTCTCGAGAACCACCCAAGGGAGCAGCATGCACACCTCGGGATTGCCGGCCATTTCGCGTCCTTTGCGGCTCTCATAGTTGGTGAAGAACACATAACCGTGATCATCATAATACTTCAAAAGAACAGTGCGCAATGACGGACGCCCGTTCGGGGCGCATGTGGCAAGACTCATGGCGTTCGGTTCGGGAATCTTCGCCGTCAACGCCTGTCTGAACCAAGTGTCAAACTGCTCGAAAGGGCTGTCCGCCAAGTCGCGGCGGTGTAATGTATCCTTGAGATATTCCTCTCTGAAGCCGGATAGATCCATAGGCGCAGAATAACACATCGTCTCCGCTTTTCAACCCTGCGTCCCGACATGCTTCCGCAGTCCCTCGGCCCCCCCCGAGCAAGACAATCTTCGTTCTCCCGAGGACGCGCATCGCTGCGCTCCTGCACTTTCGCCGGCTCCGCACCCGCCCCGGATTCAAGTTTTCCCCATTTCTCCGGGGTGTCTCTCTTCCGGGCATGAAAACGCTTGCACAATGCGGGGAATGGTTTATACTTCCGCTCTATATGGCCAGAGCGGCATGGCGCGTTTCAGCGCGTACAAAATTTCACCAAAAATGAAAGAACTGAACATAGCCATTGTGGGAGCCACGGGAGCCGTTGGCGTCGAAATCCTTTCCTGCCTCGAGACACGGCGGTTCCCGGTGGCTTCTCTGAAACTGCTGGCCTCCGCCCGTTCCAGCGGCAAACAAGTGAATTTCCACGGCAGAATGTATCCGGTGGAAGAATTGACAGAAAATTCCTTCGGCCAAATCGACTTGGCTCTGTTCAGCGCGGGGAGCGGCATTTCGCGCCGCTTCGCCCCGATCGCCGCAGCGGCGGGCTGTGTCGTGGTAGACAATTCATCCGCCTTTCGGCAAGATCCGGACGTGCCGCTGGTGGTGCCCGAAATCAACCCCGAAGCCGCCCTTTCCCGTCCACGCCGCATTATCGCGAACCCGAACTGCACCACGATCATCACATTGATGGCTCTCTATCCCCTGCATCTGGAGTTCGGGCTGAAGACGATCATTGCGTCGAGCTACCAAGCCGTTTCAGGCAGCGGGCAGCACGGCATCGCCGAACTGGAAGGCCAAGTGAGAGCCTTGGTAGACGGACACCCGATCAAAACGAGCGTCTATCCCCGTCAGATTGCCTTCAACGTATTGCCGCAAATCGACGCTTTCACCGACAACGGCTACACAAAGGAGGAGCTCAAAATGCTCCACGAAAGCCGCAAGATTCTGGGTCTGCCGGCGCTCTCCGTCACCTGCACCTGCGTGCGCGTACCTGTGTACCGCTCGCACTCCGTTTCCGTGATCGCCCAATTCGAACGTCCCGCAGACGTTCTCGGCGCACGCCGGGCCTACGAAGGCAAGCCCGGCGTGGCATTGATGGACTCGCCGGAACACGGCATATGGCCGACACCGCTCGACAGCACCAACGGAGACACGTGTTACGTGGGACGCCTCCGCAAGGATATTGCGGTGGATAACGCGCTCAATCTCTGGGTGGTTGGAGATCAATTACGCAAAGGGGCAGCCCTCAACGCCGTCCAGATCGCCGAGCTGATCGCCCATCGGCTCTGAGCACGGTCCACGAACGCACCATGGATACAGACATCTACCTCAGACAACGCAGAGAGCTCGTCGAGAAGGCGCTTGACTCCTGGATCCCCTCCGAGGAGACAGAGCCGCCCCTCATTCACCGAGCCATGCGCTACAGTATTTTTGCCGGGGGCAAACGTATCCGCCCCATTCTCTGCCTTGCGGCGGCCGAAGCCTGCGGCGGGGACGCCGACGCCGCCATGCCCGCCGCTTGTGCGGTAGAAACGCTGCATACCTACACCCTCATCCACGACGACCTCCCCTGCATGGACGACGACTCCCTGCGGCGGGGACGCCCCACCAGCCACAAGATGTTCGGCGAGGGGATCGCCGTGCTGGCCGGCGACGCACTGCTCACAGAGGCATTTGCCCTCCTGATCCGCACGCCGGAGAACGATGTCTACAGCACGGCGGACTATGTGCGCGAACTGGCCGAGGCCGCCGGGAGCCGACAGCTCATCGGAGGGCAAACACTCGATCTGGAGAGCGAGGGGCGCCCGCTCAGCCCCGATGAACTCCGAACCATCCACAACGGGAAGACGGCAGCTCTGCTCACGGCCTCGCTGCGCTTGGGCGGCATGAGCGCCGGATGCAGGCATTCCCTGCTGCGGGCGCTCACGGACTTCGGCCTCAAGGCGGGGCTCGCTTTCCAGATCATCGACGACATCCTCGATATCACCTCCACTCCCGAATTGATGGGAAAAACCATCGGCAAAGACATGCGCGACGCCAAAGCCACCTATCCGGCGCTCGTGGGGCTCGACCGCGCACGGGAAGAGGCTCGGGAGCTTGTCCAAGGCGCCCGTTCGGCCTTGGATGCTTTTCCTGCCGCCGGAAGGGAAACCCTCGCGGCGCTGAACGATTACCTCTTCAACCGCAAATTTTGACGCGCATGGTATCCGACAACGTAGACGAACTGATCCAGTTGGCGCTGGCCGAAGATTTCGGCGAAGGCGACGTGACCTCCAACTATTTCATCCCCGAACATCTCCGCGCACGAGCCGTCCTATCGCCCCGCACCAAGGGCGTTCTCTCGGGAGTGGACGTGGCCGCCCGCGTCTTCAAGGCTGTAGACCCCACGCTGCACACGGAGATTTATCTGCATGACGGGGAGGCCGTGGGAGCGGGCGCCATCGTCATGCTCATTGAAGGCAGCGCGCGCTCCATCCTGGGGGCGGAACGCACCGCGCTCAACTTCATCCAGCGTCTTTCGGGCATTGCCACCATGACGCGCCGCTATGTAAAAGCCATCAGCCACACCCGCTGCCGGCTGCTCGACACCCGAAAAACCACGCCCGGCTACCGTCTGCTCGAAAAGGCCGCCGTACGCCACGGCGGCGGAGTCAACCACCGCATGGGGCTTTACGACCGGGCCATGGTGAAAGACAACCACCTCACCACGCAGGGCGGCCTCGGACATCTCCAAACTTGTATCTTCAAGCTCAAGGCGGAAAAACCCGACGTGGAAGTGGAACTGGAAGCCGACAAACTCGAACAGGTGGTCTCGTTTCTGACTCTCGAAGGCGTGGATTACATCCTCTTGGACAACATGTCCCCCGATCAAATGCGGCAAGCCGTCCAATTGCGCGGTTCCCGCGCCACACCCCTCCTTGAAGCCAGCGGAGGCATCACCCTCGAAACGGCTCCGGCAGCGGCGGAAACAGGTGTGGACTTCATTTCCTTCGGCATTCTCACACATTCTGCGCCGTCACTCGATCTGGGGCTGGATTTTTCCATCGCCTCCCGATGATGATCTCCATGCCATCACCGCGGGAAGCGCTCGTTATTCTCAACCTCATTCCCGGAATGGGGCCCATTCGCATACGCAGCCTGCTCAATCATTTCGGATCGCCTGAAATCGTACTGCACTCTCCAAAAGAATTCCTCCGGCAAATACCCTACATCAGCGACCGTCTGGCTGAAGCCATCGCCTCTTGGCGCGAATGCACTGCCTTCCAAGCCGAATTCGACCTGGCCAGCCGCCTGGGCGTACACATCACCACCCTGATCGACGACGACTATCCGGATATCCTGCGCAGTCTCCGCACTCCTCCAGCCGTGCTTTACTCCTTGGGCGCATGGCGACAAAGCGATGCATACAAAGCCGTGGCGCTCGTAGGCACCCGGCAGGCGACCGCCTACGGTTCCACCATTGCCCGACAATTCGGCCGCGAGCTGGCCGAAGCCGGCTGCACGATCATCTCGGGGCTGGCGCTGGGCATTGACACAGCGGGCCACTGGGGCGCACTTGATGCCGGCGGACGCACCCTTGCTATACTCGGCTCGGGGCTGAACGCTCTTTTCCCGGCAGAAAATCGAGCTCTCGCCGAACGCATCGCCGAAGAGGCGGGTGCCGTCATTTCCGAATTTCCCCTCAATCTGCGTCCCAGCAAAAACACTTTTCCGTGCCGCAACCGGCTCGTCGCCGGATGGAGCCAAGCCATCCTCGTGGCAGAGGCTCCCCATCGAAGCGGAGCTCTCCACACCGCACGCCTCGGAGCCGAGCTGGGGCGCTCTGTCTTTGCCATTCCCGGCCCCATCAACCGCCCTTCGTCCGAGGGATGCCATGAACTCCTGCGCGACGGCGCCATTCTCGCTGCATCCACTGTCCACATTCTGAACGACATGAACTGGGGAACACGCGGAAACCCCGCACAGGGTCAACTGAACTTCGGGCAAGAAGGCCGTCTCTCCCGGCGGGAAGAGGTTCTCTCCACAGATCCCACCGACCGGATGATCATTGAGAGCATACTCCTGGGCCACAGCTCCATCGATCAGCTTTGCCCCGCCACCGGTCTCTCCGCCATGGAGCTCGCCCCCCGCCTCGCCCGGCTGCAAATCTCCCGCATCATAGTTCCGCTCCCCGGCGGAAGATTCAAAGTACAGGCCGGATGAAGCCCTGCTTTCACGGAAACGGTCTCTCCTGCGGATTAAAGGCTCTGCTCATCCTCCGAAATTTATCCCGAAGACGAAAGACGAAACCCGCGGCCGAGGCGATCTCTCACGCACCCCGGCGGCAGCTCCGGGAACAACCGCCATGTCACCGAATGAGCCGTCCCAGCATGAAGGCCGTACCGAATCAACTCAGCGACGGTTAAAGCGAACCACCTCACGTTGCGCCTCGCGCATCTCCACACGAGCTTTCAGATCGCTGCGCCGGTCGCGATGAGTCTTGCCCCGCCCCACACCGATCTCAGCCTTTACACGGCCATTTTTCCAATACAGGGCGAGAAGAGGGAGAGAAAGCCCCTTTTGAGCCAATTGAATTTCCAGTTTCAGAATTTCCCTTCTATGCGCCAGCAGGCGCCGTGGGCGTCTGGACTCGTGCTGGAACCAGGTTCCAGCCGTCTCCCATGGCTGGATATCGCACCCATAGAGAAAGAGCTGCCCTTTCTCGACGCGGGCAAAAGCGTCGGAGATATTGACCTTCCCGGCGCGCACGGACTTCACCTCGGTGCCTTTCAACTCGACCCCGCATTCGTATTTATCAAGAACGTCATAGTCCCGATGCGCCTTTTTATTGGTGGCTATGCGGGAGGATCTGTTCTTTTCATTGCCCATATGACGGAGGGAAGCGCTACACGGGATCCGCAGCCGCATTCAGAAAACGTTCTCCTCACTACCGTCGTCAGGCAGAGATGCCGCAGCGGGAACGTCGTCCTGCTCTTCGTCCCGCTCTTTCCAGACGAGCTTGCCCTGAATAATCTCAGTGAGGGCAATATCGCCCGCGCCCATTTCCGGAGTAGTCGGGATGTATGGATCACGGCCGGAATTGAGCTGAGTGACACGCTGCGACACGATGTTGACGAGCAATTGGGGATCCTTGACGATCTCAGCGGCTTTATCAATAAGTTCGGTTTTCATGTGAAAAACTCTGCAGACCTTCCGCCTGCGGGAGAAAAATCATACCCAGGCTTTTTTCAATTGCAAGTCCGGATCGCGTCTCCGGCGGAAAAGTGCAAAATCGCTTGTCCGATAAGCAGAATTTTTCAAGAAGAACATCTTCGGCGAACGCCTGTTTGACGCCCGGGAGACGAGAGGATTGGGAAGAGAGATGGAACACCCGGCTGCCCGTTTGAATGGCGGCTCAGACATTGCCGCCCCGCGTGCATGAGAATTTTGTCGCCCGTGAAAAAATTTCTTTCCGCAAAAAGTGACAGTGTAAAAATAGAAAACGCTTGCAAAAAACATTCCGGCGAGGCAGTATGAGTGTATGGCGCGAACCGTCCGCATCGAATATCCGGGTGCCGTATATCACATTCAGAGTAAGGGAAATCGAAATATGGTCATCTTTGAAGATGACGACGACCGGACAGGTTTTCTCGACTTGGCGGGAGAGGCGTGCCGGCGCTACGGCTGGCAGGTGTACGCCTATGCCTTAATGGACGATCACTTCCATCTGCTGGCGGAAACGCCTCAGCCGAATCTGTCCGACGGAATGAAATGGCTGATGACTCTTTATTCCCGCCAATTCAACAAACGGCATGGATATACGGGACACGTGTTCGGCAGCCGTTACCAGGCATCTCTCGTGGAAGCGTCGAACCCTCATTATCTTTCGACGCTGGCAGACTACATCCATCTCAATCCCGCCCGCCGGGGCGCCGCCCGTTTTGAGAATTTCCTCTCCGCCAGCCGATGGACGAGCCTGCCTTCATGGATGCGGCCCGAAATCCGCCCTGGATGGCTGCACCCGGAACGCGCCTTGAAATGCCATGGCTGCTGCGACGACGACGAGGGGCGCCGTCTTTATTATCACCGCATCATCGCCTGTTTCGAATCGCAGGAAATGGACGAATTCCGGCTGAGGCCGGCCGGTCATACCGGCAAAGGCACCGTGCAAAGGGGCTGGTGTTATGGTTCAAGAACATTCCGCCTCTACATCCTTTCCCGCATCCGGGAGTTTTCCCGCAGCATCCACGCGGGAGAATCCGGGGCGCAGCGGCAGGAGGCGGCGGAGCAGGCCGCAGAAAACATCGTCAAAAAAGGAGGCGTCGTCTTGGGACTCACGGAACGGGATCTCCTTCACACACCCTTCAGTCACCCGGGCAAACTGGCCATTGCCCTGGCCGTGCGCCGCCACACGCCCGTGCCCTATGCCTGGATCGTGCGGCGCCTGAACATGGGGAACCCCCGCTCCCTCGGCACGCTGCTTCATCGTGCAAAGGCATTGTACGCCGACGACACGACATTCCGAAAAAGAGTAGATTCCCTGGCTGCCGACATCCCGACCGCGCCCTATCGAAGAAACGGAGAGCCTTTCTGAAAAAACGGAGCGTTTGTGTCAGTATGAAAATGGAAACAAAACCGCCATGTTTCCATTTTTACAGCGGACACAATGATTCAAACGCTCATTTTTTGCTTTTTCCCCGGGCATTCCTCTGGCATTCTCATGGCGCAGTCCGCGCGGGCGGGCGGCGGGGTTGGTCGTCCCATGAACGATCTCAGCAATTCTCAGCGAAGACAATGGCATCCTATTCCCAAAAAGTGATCGAATCCGTTCGCGCAAAGAACACGAACGAGCCTGAATTCCTGCAGGCTGTGCAGGAAGTTCTTTCCACCATCGAACCGCTTCTGACGGCGGAAGGAAAATATGAAAAGCATTGCATTCTGGAACGCATCGTCGAACCGGAACGAACGATCATCTTTCGCGTGCCGTGGACGGATGATCAGGGACGGATTCAGGTGAATCGAGGCTTCCGCGTGGAATTCAACAGCGCGATCGGCCCCTACAAGGGAGGTCTGCGCTTTCACCCCAGCGTCAACTTGGGCATCCTGAAGTTCCTCGGCTTCGAACAGGTTTTCAAGAATTCCCTGACTACTCTGCCAATGGGCGGCGGCAAGGGCGGTTCGGATTTCGACCCGAAGGGCAAGAGCGACGCCGAAGTAATGCGCTTCTGCCAAAGTTTCATGACCGAGCTGCAGCGCCATATCGGCGCGGACACCGACGTACCCGCCGGCGACATTGGTGTAGGCGGCCGCGAAATCGGCTATCTGTTCGGCCAGTACAAGCGCCTGCGCAACGAGTTTACGGGCGTGCTCACGGGCAAGTCCCTGAATTGGGGCGGCTCTCTGATTCGCCCGGAAGCGACCGGCTACGGCTGCGTCTACTTCGCGCAAAACATGCTCGCCACCCGGGGCGACAATTTAGAAGGCAAGGTCTGCCTCGTCTCCGGTTCCGGCAATGTGGCGCAATACACGGTCGAAAAGCTCCTCCAACTGGGGGCCCGACCCGTGACTCTTTCAGATTCGAACGGATTCATCCATGACCCGGACGGCATTACGCAGGACAAGCTCAACTGGGTGATGGAGCTCAAAAACGTGCGCCGGGGGCGCATCGCCGAATACGCGGAACACTTTTCGACGGCTCGCTATTATGAAGGGCAGCGCCCTTGGAACGTACCCTGCGACTGCGCCTTCCCCTCGGCGACGCAGAATGAGATCAACGGACAGGAAGCCCGTACGCTCATCAGAAACGGCTGCCGCCTTGTGGCAGAAGGCGCCAATATGCCCACGGATCTCGAAGGCATTGGAGTGTACCTCTCGTCAAAAATCCTCTACGGCCCCGCCAAGGCGGCCAATGCGGGCGGCGTGGCCACTTCGGGACTCGAAATGAGCCAGAACAGCCAGCGCCTCGGTTGGACGCGGGAGGAAGTGGACGCCAAGCTCTTCAACATCATGAAGAATATCCACGACAACGCGTTCGAGCACGCTCGATACGCAGCCGACACGACGAAGGACTTCACCAATTATGTGGTGGGCGCAAACATCGCCGGCTTCGTGAAAGTGGCCGACTCGATGATCGATCAAGGTCTCGTTTGATTCACGCCTGTTCCAACCTGTTCCTCACCAAGAGGCCGCACGATTGTGCGGCCTCTTGGCGTTTTCTCCGATAGAGGCTTTCCTTCTGCTCTTTGCCGGCAGTAAGCAGAAGCACCCGCCTCCGGCTCCTTTCTTCAGCGGAACAGTTAATCAATTCTCTTGACCCATGAAGTTTTCAAAAGTAAATTTCAGCCATGAACGAAAAGCCCACAAGCGACGCGCTGAGTCTCCGTGACGCGGAGATTTTGTTCCGTCCCTTTCATTCCCGCAAACTTGAGCTGCCCACGCGCATCGTCATGCCGCCGATGACTCGCGGATTCAGCCAGGATGGAGTTCCCGGAGATCACGTGGCGGCCTATTACAGGCGCCGCGCCGAAAATGAAACGGGTCTGATTATCACCGAAGGCACTTTCATCGAAGAGCCGGCGGCCTCGCCCTGCGCGAACTACCCCAATTTTTACGGAGGAAGAGCTCTTCGGGGCTGGAAAAAAGTGGCCGAAGCCGTGCACGCCACCGACTGCCGCATTATGCCGCAGCTCTGGCACGTGGGAATGACCCGCCCTTTCACAGGAGACATCCCCAACCCGCATTGCCATCCAATCGGCCCCTCAGGGCTCGAACTCAACAACTTCCGCCAAGTGACCGAGCCAATGAGTCATGCTAAAATCGAAGAGGTGATCGAGGCTTTTGCCCGAGCCGCCCAAAATGCAAAAAAGCTGAAATTTGACGGTGTAGAGATCCACGGAGCCCACGGGTATTTGATCGATCAATTCTTATGGGAAGAGACAAACCGCCGGACGGACGAATACGGCGGCGGAATTTTTGAGCGCACCCGTTTTGCGCGGGAGATCATTTTGGCTGTACGCCGTGCCGTAGGAAGGGAATTCCCCATCATCTTCCGCTTTTCACAGTGGAAGATAAATCATTACAATGCGAAACTAGCCCGCACCCCCGACGAGCTCCGTGAATTGCTTCTTCCCCTGAGCGAGGCGGGCGTGGATATCTTCCATTGCTCTACAAGACGTTTCTGGGAACCGGGATTCGAGGGCTCTCCCCTTACCCTCGCCGGGTGGACGAAAAAAATCACGAACAAGCCGGTAATCGCCGTGGGCTCCGTCGGACTTGACTGCACGTTCGACGAAACTTTCCGTGAGAGAGAATCCAATCCGGCGGCGGATTCCCTCAACCAACTCATCCAACGCATGCAATCCGGCGAATTTGATCTCATCGCCGTCGGGCGAGCCCTGATCGCAGACCCCGCCTGGGCCGCGAAAATTCATGCCGGCCGCGACAAAGAAATCCGCGTGTTTCGCCGGGAAGACCTGCAGACCCTGCATTGAATACAGAGCGACAGACCTTTCCGACGCAGTGCGGAAAGGCTGGAGCGCCCAGCCTTCTGCGCCCTGGAATTTCAATTCAGATTTATTCCGAATTTTTTCTTGACATTGTTTCTTCTGCAATGTATCCTCCTGCCGCGCCGGAAAGGTCCCCATCTTCTAGCGGTCAGGAAGGCCGTCTCTCCAACGGCAAAGGCTCGGTTCAACTCCGGCTGGGGATGCCATTTTTCCGGAAATGGCTTAAAGCTGGTTTTCAGGGAAGCGGCAGCGCGTTTCCGTTTTTTTGCCCGTTCTCATTATTCTCTTTTTTCGCGGCATCGGGCGGATGATATCTGTTTTTCTCTTGCGTCTCTCCGGCGTTTCCGCTAACATGCATGCGGATGCCGCTTCGTTTTTCCATCTCTTTCCTTGCACTGCTCTTCAGTATCTTCTGCACTGAGTCCCAGGCAGACGAGGCCGACCTTGAGCGTGCGGTCGCGTTTGTGGCGGAGCACATGCCGGCGCCGGACAAAGGCACCGTCACCCCTGAATGGATCCGCAGCGACGTCCGCAACGCGCTCTCCATGCGCAATCGCTTTCAGTGGAGCGAGCGCATCCCCGACGCAATCTACCTGAACTATGTGGTTCCTTACGGCATCCTGAACGAACGGAGGGAAGATTGGCGCACCGTCCTGAAGGAGAAATACGCCCCGCTCGTCGCCTCATGCCGCACAGCCGAACAGGCGGTTTGGCGCATCGCCTCCCGGATGAGCGCCGACACCGACGTTGTCTATTCCCGCGAAAGACGCCATCCCGTCATGTCCGCCCTCGAAGCATTGCAAGAAAAGAAAGTCTCCTGCACGGGACAAAGCATCCTGCTGATCTGCGCTCTCCGCTCGGTGGGCATTCCTGCCAGAGCAGTCGGCGTCTCCACATGGAACCACATCCCAGGCAACCACACCTGGGCGGAAGCATGGTACAACGGAAGCTGGCATATGATCGAGTTCAACGAAAAAAAGGAGAACACCCCCTGGGTGATGGAAAACATCGGCATGCTCGACACCACGCGCCCGGAACAGCAAATCATTGCCGCGTCATGGGCGCCCGCCGAGAAAGAGACATTCTTCCCGCTCATCCCCGTATTCGGCTTTCCCGAAAGAATCCCGGGTGAAAACGTCACCTCCCGCTACTCCGCCTTGTCGCGGGCCTGGTACGAACAGGAAGGGTTATCCCGCAACGAACAGCGCATCTTCATCGAGGTGACGGACAACACCTCCGGGCGAGCCCATCGAATGAGCGCACGCGTGCTCCTTCTCGCGCCAGACGGCACCGTAGTCGCCGAAGGGGAGAGCCCGGGTTCCCGGGACGACATGCGCAAGTTCCTTCGCTTCACCATGCCCCGCATGGAAGGGTGCACTCTGCTGGTGCTCAATCGCGACACCGGCGCCCTGCTGGCTACCCGTTCGATCGCTCCCAATGACCAGGCCACTCAATTGATCCGCATGGCTCTTCTGGACACCTCCGAATGAAGCCGCTTCATTGTCAAATCCATCTCTGCCCACAAGAGGGAAACTGCACTCCGTCGGCTCTGGAACGAGCCTCGCATGACGGGTTTTGCCAAGAAGTATGTCTCAGAAATGAGTTTCCCTGATGCATGAGGTGCCTTACAGTAGCGGTTCATCCGCTTCTCTTCTCATTTCATGTCACAGCAAGAGCCAAACAAACAAAATCAGCAGCCCTCCCCTCCCAACCAGCCCAACTGGGGCCTGACGGTTCTGATTGTCGTGATCCTCGGCATTCTGGGTTTTGCCTTTCTGGCTCCCAACAGTCTGGATTCTTCCACGCACCGCCTTTCTCTTCCGGAATTCAAAAAGGCATACGCCCAAGGCATCATCGCTCAAGACAAGGAGAAGGCGCCCATTGAAGTAGTTCTTTCGGAAACCTCTCCGGACGGCGTCATCCATGCCTGGCAATATCCGGCCAACACTCCCCTGAGCATTACAGAACACGATTTCTACATGCCCTTTTCTGTGGACGACAACATGAAGAACATTCTCAATACATTGGGAATAAACAAGGCGTCGAACGCAATGAATATTCCCGAAGGGGCGGAGAAGCTTTCTCTTGATTTCTTCAAGACACTCGGTGAGGAAGGAAGGCTGCAAAGCGCCCCCGGAAAAGACGGGAAGCCGGGGATCTCCCCTCAGGTCTTTTACAATTCCGACGCCACTCAAGGCGTGGTGGCAGGCAAATATATCACCCGCAAAAGGCCGAAATTGGATTCGAAGATGAAAGCTACCCTCGAGCGCGTCGAGGTTCCGTTCTCTCTTGAGTTCCAAGGAGACGAAGTAAAAAAACTTCTTGGGAACACAGCTGAATTCGCCACGGAGACCAACATGTGGCGCACGATACTTTTCTACATTCTCCCAATAGGGCTCCTGCTGCTGCTTGTATTCTTCACCTTCCGCGCAAGAGACGGGGGGCCCCGCAGCGCCATGAATTTCGCCAAAAGCCGGGCGCGGCTTCAGGATCCGAAGGCCAACCGGATTACGTTTAAAGACGTGGCCGGCATCAGCGAGGCCAAAGAAGAGGTCTGGGAGCTCGTGGAATTCCTGCGCAACCCGAAGAAATTCCACAATCTGGGCGGCGCCATTCCCAAAGGGGTTCTTATGGTCGGGCCTCCGGGCACCGGGAAAACCCTTCTTGCCAAGGCCATTGCCGGCGAAGCCAACGTCCCTTTCTACACCATCAGCGGATCTGACTTCGTGGAAATGTTCGTAGGTGTCGGCGCCTCCCGCGTGCGCGATATGTTCAGCGAGGCCAAGAAACACTCGCCCTGCTTGATTTTCATTGACGAAATAGACGCCGTGGGACGACACCGGGGCGCCGGCCTCGGAGGAGGGCACGACGAACGCGAACAGACGCTCAACGCACTGTTGGTGGAAATGGACGGTTTCTCTTCAAGCGAAAACGTGATCGTCATCGCGGCGACAAACCGCGTGGACGTGCTGGATCCCGCGCTTCTCCGTCCCGGCCGCTTTGACCGCCAAGTGGTCGTCAATCTGCCCGATGTGCACGGGCGGGAGCAGATTCTCGCCGTACATGCCCGCAAGATCAAGATGGATCCCGGCGTAAATCTCACCCCCGTAGCCCGCGCCACCCCCGGTTTTTCGGGAGCCGAGCTGGCCAACCTGATCAACGAGGCCGCACTCATCGCCGCCCGGAAAAACCTCAATTGCGTCACCCAAGCCGAACTGGAAGAGGCGCGAGAAAAAGTGCGGTGGGGACGGGAACGCCGCAGTCTTTCGCTCACAGAGGCGGAAAAACGCAACACAGCCGTGCACGAAGCCGGGCACGCCATCTGCCTGCTGAAGCTTCCCCTCCGCAAAACGCTTCCGCTGCACAAGGTCACCATCATTCCCCGAGGGCCGGCGCTGGGAGTCACCATGATGCTGCCGGAGGAAGACAAGCACAGCGAATACAAGAGCGAAATGCTCGACTCGATCGTGATGGCCATGGGAGGGCGCGTGGCCGAAGAGCTCACGTTCGGAGACATCTCCGGCGGAGCCATGGGGGATATCCGCACGGCCACCAACACAGCCCGCAAGATGGTCTGCGCCTATGGCATGAGCGAAAAGCTGGGCCCCATAGAATACGGCTCCCAGCACAATGAAGTCTTCCTCGGCCGGGATCTGGGGCAGAACCAGCGCACTTATTCCGAACACACAGCTCAGCTGATTGACGCGGAAGTGCAGTCCATCGTAGAAAACGGATACCGCCGGGCACGGGAAATTCTCCAAGAAAACAAGGAGCGCCTCGATCTCATCGCCGACGCGCTGATGGAATATGAGACACTCAACGGCGAACAAGTGGCCGATCTCCTCGAAAAAGGCATGATGAGCCACCCTCCGGCCAAGGAAGAGCCTCCTCCCCTTCCTGCCGAGGAAGAATCTCCCACTGACTTGGAAACGCCCGACGACCAATCGCCGCCGCCCGATGAACACGGAGGCGGAGACCTCCGCATGCACTCTTTCAGCAACGGACTGAAAAATTGAATTGACGGATACTCCCCTGCGGTTCATACTCGCCAAGGTACAATTCTCTCCATTCCATTTATCCATCATGGCAGCAACCTCTCGGCAACTGGCTCAGGCCATCGCTCAGGCGGCTTATGACTCCAAGGCGTCCGACATCGCGATCTTTGATCTGCGCGGCAGCTCGTCCGTCACGGAATACGCCGTGCTGTGCACCGCCACCTCAATTCCCCATCTGCGGGCGCTCCTTCGTGAAGTCGAAGGGAAGGTCGAAAATGCCGTGCAGGCCGCTCCGGTATACGCGGAGCGCACGTCGGCCGCTCTGTGGGCTGTGCTCGATTATGTGGATGTGATGGTTCACATCATGTCCGGGGAACTTCGGAATCACTACCGGCTGGAAGAGCTCTGGGAAAAGGGCTCCCGCATCGAATGGGCGCCTTTGGCGGCTTCCTGAATGTGTCCGACGGTGACGCCCGCCGGGAGAAGGCATTCGCCCCCCAGCTCTGCCCGCCTCTTTTGAAATGCATCTTCGAGCCCCAGTGAGAACAGGCGCGGGGCTTATGGCGCTGACGCTGCTCATCGGATGCGGCCCCGGCGCAGAAACCGCGCCGGCTCCGAAATTCAAAGGGGTATCCGCACATTGGGATCAACAGAAGATTCCCATCTCCATGCAATGCGGCGGTTGTCATCAAAAACAATTTCTCGACTGGGCGGGATCCGACCACGCATGGGCATTTCGCGAACTGAACGCAAAACATGACTCCCAGCCATTCCACGGCCAGAAATTCGACAACGGCATCGAGCAGCTCCGCCTTCAGACTGACGCACAGCGGCGGCGTATCGTCACCGAGCCTTCCAGCGGCAAAAACTGGGAAGCCCGCTTTGCTCTCGGAAGGTTTCCTCTCGTGCAGTATCTCGTTCCTGCCCTCGACGGCGGCTTCCACACCACCAGCGCCGCCTGGGATGTCCGGAAGCGCGAATGGTTCGACGTCTTCGGCGGCGACGCCCGTGACGCCGGCAACTGGGGGCACTGGCGCGGGCGCGGCATGAACTGGAATTCCCAGTGCGCCTGGTGCCACATGAGCGGCTTCCGCAAAAACTACAATGCGGCAGAAGACCGCTACCATTCCGCGTGGAAAGAGCCCGGCGTCACCTGCATTCAATGCCATACATTGAAAAGTGCCCCCGACGGCGCCACCGGCTGCCTCGCCGGCGGAAAATCCGGAGCAGCGCTCACACGGCAGCAGACGCACGACAACTGCGCCGCCTGCCACTCCCGGCGAGCAGAGCTCGATGACACATTCCTCGCCGGCGATCGCTTCGACGATCACTACAAACTCGAACTCCCCTCCCGGGAAGGCATCTTCTGGCCCAACGGCATGCAGCGAGATGAGGATTATTGTGAAACGGGGCTGCGCCTCAGCCGCATGGGAACGGCCGGCGTCACCTGCCTCGACTGCCACGACCCGCACACAGCCACGCTCAAGCTTCCTCAGGAGGACAACGCGGTCTGTCTGCGCTGCCATGCGGTCGGCACCCTTGTGGGGCAAACGCACGCACCTGTCATCAAAGCGGAAGCACACTCGCCCTGTCCTCCCGGCAGCATGGGCGCCCGCTGTGTCGAATGCCATATGCCCGAGAGTCTCTACATGGCACGGGATCCCCGGCGGGATCACTCCTTCAACTCGCCCGATCCCCGCCTCAGCCTCGAACTTGGCATTCCCAACGCCTGCACGACGTGCCACAAAGGCATGACGAACGAGCGGGCGGCCGAAACGGTGGAGGCATTCTACGGCGTCTCTCCGCACACCGAGGCAGCCCGGCGCCGCACCCGGGCCGTACAGCATGCCTTCGAAGGGAAGGAAGATGGTACGGCAGAGATTCTCGCGGCTCTCGCGGCCGAAGAAAACGGCACGTGGCGCGCCGCGTTGCTCGAACTCCTGTTCGGCGCCGCCGAAATGCCCGGTGTTCGCGAAGCGGCGCTCAAACACCTGAGAGACGCCGCGCCCCTTGCCCGGGCGGCGGCCGTGCGCATTCTGGCGGCACTGGATGATCCAGCGGCGCTGAGCGCCTCGGGCGATTCTTCCCGCCTGGTGCGTTCCGAAGCGGGATGGAGCTTACGACACCGATTAGCCCCTCATGTTTCCGCCCGCAAGGAAGCCGAAGCCACTGCACGCTTCCAGGCGGATCAGCCTCCGGGCGCCATGAAACTCGCCCGCTTCGCTGACGAAGCCGGACGAACGGACGAGGCGGAACAGTGGTACCGCAAAGCATGCCTGTGGGATCCCACGGGGCTCGTCTCCCGACACGACTACGCACTCTTCCTGTCCCGCCTCGGGCGCAATGAGGCGGCTCTGAACTTGTTGGAAGAAGCCGTGAATCTTGCCCCGCAGGATGCCGACATGCGCTTCAAAAAAGCGCTCTGCCTCGCCGAACTCAATCGCAGGGACGAGGCTCTGGACGAGCTCGACAAGGCAATCGGGCTTGCCCCCGATTTTTTGAGGGCTCTCTACAACCGCGCCATCCTCCGGCACAGCCAAGGACTGAATGAAGGAGCTCTCGCCGATCTCTCCCGCTGCAACGAACTCGACGCTTCCTCTCCCGATTACGCCTATCTTCAGGCTCTCATCCTCATCCAATCGGGCAAAGCCGCCGAAGCGCTCAGCGCCGCGCTTCGCGCCAACCGCCGCCAGCCGCAGCACCAGCCCACCCTGCAGCTCATTCAACGGCTCATCAACGATCCTTCCGTCCGCAAAGCCCATGGCCTCTGAACAGAGGGGATGCCCGGCTCCCTGAAAAGGAATGAACATCGGGATCCTGCACAACATCCTCTTGCCCGAAAGCGCGCGTTGGGCTAAGATAAAGTCATGAAAAGCGCCGGAGAGGAGGAAGACGGCCTGTTTGCATCGCTGGCGGGAAGACCTCTGGCCGATCGCCTGCGCCCGAAACATCTGAATGAAGTGGCCGGCCAGGAGCACCTTCTGGGCGACAATGCCCCCCTGCGCCTCATGGCTGATTCCGGAAAGCTCAGCAGCCTGATTCTCTGGGGGCCGCCCGGCTGCGGGAAAACGACTCTGGCGCGCATTCTCGCCACGTGCACCGACATGTATTTCGTCTCTCTTTCGGCTGTCTTCTCGGGCATGGCCGACCTTCGGAAAGCCTTCGACGAAGCGGCCAGACGCCGCATGAGCGGACAGGGCACCCTGTTATTCGTCGACGAAATCCACCGTTTCAACCGCGCCCAGCAGGACGGCTTTCTGCCCTACGTGGAAAACGGCACGGTCGTTCTGGTCGGTGCCACTACAGAAAATCCATCCTTCGAACTCAACAGCGCCCTGCTCTCCCGCTGCAAGATATTTGTGCTGCACGCTCTGGACACGGCAGCCATGAACAGCATCATCGAGCGCGCAGAAACTCTGCTGCAGAGGAAACTTCCCCTCGCCCCAGAAGCCCGCCATCGCTTAGTCGATCTGGCAGACGGAGATGGCCGATATCTCATCAACTTGATGGAGAGCGTCTTCAACCTCTGCGCACCGAACGCGCGTCTCGACGGTGCGGAACTGATGAAGATCGTCCAGCAGCGGGCGCCCGTCTATGACAAGGATCGGGACGGACACTACAATCTCATCAGCGCCCTGCATAAATCTCTGCGGGGCTCGGACACCGACGCCGCTCTTTACTGGGCGGCGCGCATGCTCGAGGGGGGGGAGGATCCCCTCTATCTGCTGAGGCGGCTGACACGCTTTGCGACAGAAGACGTGGGGCTCGCCGATCCGATGGCTTTGCAAATGGCCATTTCCGCTTGGGACGCCTACGAGCGGCTCGGGTCTCCCGAAGGCGATCTCGCCATCGCCGAACTGCTGATCTACCTGGGATGCGCTCCCAAATCAAACAGCGCAGACCGCGCCTGGTGCGCCGCGCGGCATGCCGCCCGCGAGCATGGTTCCCTCATGCCGCCGCCCCACATTCTGAACGCACCCACCCGGCTGATGAAAGACCTCGGCTACAGCGCGGGCTACATCTATGACCATGACGCCCCGGACGCCTTTTCAGGGCAGAACTACTTTCCCGAACAAATGGGGCGCCGCACATTCTACAATCCTCCCGAACGCGGCTTCGAGCGCGAACTCAACAAACGCCTCGCCTATTGGAACAAACTGCGCCAGAAGAGAACGCACACCCCTCCGCCATCATCGGAGGAGTAGCGGGTCTGTTTTTCAAAGCGCATCCATCTGCGCATTCTATGCCGCGGTGTTTCGGAAACGCAGCGCGATAGCGTCCACGATGATGCGAAGAAAAGTGAAAGCTGGAGTATTCCCGCCGTGCCGGGAAAGTGATATTTCGCTTTAAGAACCCTCATCGCGCACGCCTGCAATTCCCCGCACGCTTCAATCGAACAGATCGGGGTAGGAGCGCATGGCCAGCCCCTTGGAAAGAGCCTTGATGGTAGAGCTGTCCTTGGCCTGAAGCGCCTCGCGCACCATGTCGCGGCATTCCCAGTAATTGAGATTGCGTACAGCGTAGCGGATGATGGGCACGTGATGCACCCCCACGGAAAGTTCGGAGGCGCCCATGCCCACCAGGAGAGGCAGCATGGCGATGTCGCCGGCCATTTCACCGCAGATGGCGGTGGGGATATTTTTGGCCGACGCGTCCGCAATCGTCTTGTTGATGAGGCGGATGACACCCGGATGCGAGGAGCGGAACATATGCGCCACGCGGAAATTGACGCGGTCCACCGCAATCGTGTATTGTGTCAGATCATTGGTTCCGATAGAAAAGAAGTCCACTTCGTCGGCCAGAACATCGGCGATGGCGGCGGCACCCGGCACCTCGATCATGATGCCCGTACGAATATGCTCGTCAAAGTCACGCCCCTCCCGGCGAAGCTCGGCCTTGCACTCTTCAAGAAGCTCACGGGCGAGACGCACTTCCGTGATGCCGGAAATCATCGGGTACATGATGCTGCACTTTCCCACGGAAGATGCCCGCAAAATGGCTCTCAGCTGGATCTTGAAGAGTTCCGGACGGCTGAGAGAAACCCGGATGCCGCGCCAGCCCAGAAACGGGTTATCCTCCGGCGCGTCAGGCTGCTCCACGGGAAGCTTGTCGCCTCCGGCGTCAAACGTGCGAAAAACCACCTCATGCGGCGCACATGCGCGGGCGAGCGCGGCGTAGTGGTCTGCCTGCTCGTCTTCATCGGGGAACCCGCGGTCGCCCAACAGGAAGAACTCCGTACGGTAGAGACCCACCCCCTCGGCACCGGAGGAAACGACATTGGCATATTCATGTGCGAATTCCACATTGGCGGCCAGCCTCATGCGGCGCCCGTCCTTCGTCTCGGTCGGCAAGCCGTGCATGGCTTCCAACGCCTTGTAGAACTGATTCTTCTCGGCGCGCAGGCGTTCGTAATATTCTTTCGTCTCAGGCTCCGGATTCAAGATCAGAACGCCCTTGTAACCATCGAGAACAGCATACTGCCGCTCACAGGTGTCCAGAAGAAGCCGGGGCACGCCCACCACGGCGGGTATGCCCATCGACCGCGCCAGAATCGCCGTGTGGGAATTCGTGGAGCCCAACTCGGTGGCAAACCCCAGCACACTTTCGGTATCCAGCGCCGCCGTATCCGAGGGGGTGAGATCGCGGGCGCCGACAATGCCCGCACTCCCAGAATCTCCCGCACCGCCGGACGCGGGCGCAAAGGCTTCCACAGAAGCCGAAGAATGGTGCAAATTTTCAAGCAGGCGATGCAGCACATCCTCAAAATCACTCGTCCGGGCCCGGAGATAGGGATCATCCACCCGGCGCATGGCTTCGATGTAAGTCTGGATTACGGCATATGCCACGGCCTCCACATTCTGCCGGCGAACCCGCAGCTCGCTTCGAATGGATTCCATCACCGATTTATCAAGCAGGAAAAGCAGGTGCGCATCGAAAATTTCGGCCTCTTTCGCCCCTGTCATCTCCGTCACCCGCTTTTTGAGATTCTCAATCTGCTCGCGCGTGAGCGCCAGAGCAGCCTCGAAACGCCCCCATTCCCCCTCCAGCTCATCCTCCGTTATGGGGTAGATGTCCGGCGAGGTGTCGCCCCCGCAGACAAGGCGCATGGGACCCATGGCCACGCCCGGCGATACGGGGATGCCCGTAAGCCGTCGTTCCGCCTTGATGTCCCGGGGGCACGCCATACTGGAATTGCACGCCTCTGGCGCCTTTAATCTTCGTCAAACTTACGATCGATCAGGCTTTCAATGGCCTGCATCGACTCTCCCTCATCGGGTCCGTTCACCGTCACGGTGATCACCATGCCGCAGCCCACCGCCAGCATCATGAGCCCCATGATGCTCTTTCCATCCACTCGTTCGCCCTCGCGCTCCACAGACACATCCGAAGCGAACTTACTGACAGCACGCACAAACTGCGCGGCCGGGCGTGCGTGAATGCCGAGCTTGTTCCGGATTGTGAAGGATTTGGTGATCATGAATCTATCGAAATTTCGGCTATCGGTGGGCGGCTATGATACATGAAAATCGGCCGCGAAGCGAGCCTTTTTTCACTTAAGACATTCTTTTGCCCTCAGCCACCCGGCGCTGCAGCTGGCGATTGAATTCCCCGGCCATCTCAAACCCTTCTGTACGCATGGAGTGCTCAAGAGCCACCACTTCCAGCAGCCGGGACGTATCCCGCCCGGGAGCGACCGGCAGTTTGACGTACGGGATCCTCACGCCCATGAGGCTGACGGGCTCCCGTTCAAGCCCCAACCGATCCATGTCGAGATCGATGCCTGGCTTGAGCACGATGATCAAATCGACTCTTTTTTCTTTACGGAAAGCCTTCAGGCCGAAGAGAGTCACCACATTGATCACGCCCAGGCCGCGCACCTCGATGAAGCCATAGCTCATTTCGGGAGCCGAGGCCACCAGATCTCCGCCAATATGGCGCAGCCGCACAATGTCATCAGCCACCAGGGAGCCTACGCCGTGCTCCACCAGGCCCAACGCGGCTTCGCTTTTGCCCACGCCGCTTTCACCCACGATCAGCACACCCAGCCCCCGAAGATCCACCATGCAGCCATGCGCGGTCGTGCTCTCGGCAAACGCCTTTTCCAGGATGATGGTGGCGGCGTTCACAAACTTGATGGTCACCAGGTCAGTCATGAATACACACACGGAGTAGCGATCGGCCAGTTCAAACACATCCTCCGGCGCCGCCATGCCTCTCGCAAAAATGATACAGGGCGTATCACCGCGAAACACGGCCTCCAGGCGCGATCGCCGCATATCCTCGGGCAGGGATTGAATGTACGCCACCTCCGCCGCGCCGAAGACTTGTATGCGCCGATGCTCAAAATGCTCATAAAACCCGGACAGGGCAAGCCCGGGGCGGTTGATGGAAGGCACGGTGATGGGGCGGGAAAAACCCTTCGGGCTGTTCAGGAGGCGAAGCTGAAGCTGCTCGTGATTGGCGTCGTAGAAATTTTTGACGGAGACCTGCTGCACGGTCTTCACGTCCGAAAGTTTGAGAGGAATGTTCATGGGCTCGAAAAGCGGGGCGCCGCCGTCAGAATTTTTCCACAGAAACCGCAGCCGGGTTCTCCCGGAGATCGGGCGTTTCCTCCCGCTCCACGCTGAGACCCCGGGCGATGAGAAACGCCAGCACGATGGCGGCGGCAAGCCGATACCAGCCAAACAAGGCCAGGCTGTGCCTCTGCAGATAGCCCACCATCCATTTGACCGCGGCCCAGGCTGAAGCCCAGGACACCACCGTTCCCACGACGAGAGCCGCCGCGCCCAGTTCATTGACCATGTCCGCCCCGGCGTCCCATGCGTCAAAGACAGTGGCGGCGCCCAAAGTCACCAGCCCGAGCAGAAAGCTGAATTCCACGGCGGCGGAGACGCTGAGCCCCACAAACATGCCGCCCAGCATGGTCATGAGGCTGCGGCTCGTGCCCGGACACATCGCGATGCACTGCAGCAGCCCTATGGCCAGCGCGTCCTTCCATGTCATGGCCTCCAGCGGCCGGCCGCCGTTTCCCTGCTGTTTTTTGCTGCGGAAACGCACGTAGAAAAGTATGGCGAGGCCGCCCAAGGCCCATGTAGCCGCCACGGTCTCGGCCGTAAACAAATACGTCTTGATCCATTTGTGCAGCGCCAGACCGAGCACGGCCGCCGGCAGGAAGCCGAAAAGCAGGTTCACCAGAAGGCGCAGTCCCTCCGGGCTCTTGCCGGCCAATCCTTTGAACACCGATGAGACCCGCCCGAAATAAATGCTCAGCACCGCCAGAATGGCGCCGCTCTGAATACAGACCTCAAACGCCTTGACCGCCTTCGTCGCGGGCAGCCCCAGCAGATACTGCGTAATGATCAAATGCCCGGTTGAGCTGACGGGCAGATATTCCGTCAGCCCTTCCACAATTCCCATGATAATGGCATCCCATGTAGTCATTGCGCGAATATATTTACGCCAGGGCGGCTCCCCGGTCAATCACAAATCCCGCGGCCGACTCCCAGAGGGAGCGGAAAATCAACCGAGAGGGGAAATAAACACGCCGCCCGGAACCGATCGCGAGGCGCTCCCTGCGTTTTTATTCCGCCTCTCACTTGACGCCCAGCTTTTTCAAGGCATTCTCCGCGAAGATATTTCCCTGCTCTGCCGCTTTCCGGTACCACCGCACCGCTTCCTCC
>JAJQGU010000002.1 GCA_021200315.1 Akkermansiaceae bacterium | reverse complement strand
AACGCGCTTCTCGGAGCGCGTGAACGCCCTCAGGCGCGGCGGCGGCGCAGAGCCAGCGCGCCCAGCGCGAGAAGCCCCAATGTGGCTGTCGCCGGTTCCGGCACGGCGCCGCTCGCCGCCGTCAGCGAAATCGTGCCTGTTTCCTTGCTTCCTCCACCTGTAGTGGTGACCACCACGGCATACACCGTCGAGGAACTCAGCGATGTCTCGCTCAGGTCGATGCTGATCGTGGCTTCATTCCCCACAGTGAACCCGGTGGATTCCATCGTCCACGTGCCCCCCGTCTGATACACGAGGTAGATGGTACCGGCCTCGTTGACGGATTCCGTATAGGAAAAATCCAGAGAGGTCAGGGACGAGGTGTCCTCAATCGTCGTCGCGATGCCGACGACAGAGCCATTGTAATTTTTCCTGTTCCAGAATGACAGTGTGTAGCCGCTCTCGCCGGAGCTCAGTGTGGGAGAGACAGGGTTATCTGCACTGGTAGAGCCGTTCACAAATGTCCAGTAGAGGCCGTCGCTTTGGCCGTCCAGCCAAGCGGCGATTGTCGAGGCGGAAATAATAATATTATCGGTCGAGGTGCCGAAAGTGTAGGCTACTTGGACGGTGCTTGTATCCGCGACAGTTTCCAACAAATCCAGCGTGGTATCCGCCGAGGCGGAGGCGGCCAGGCCGAGGCACAGAGCCGCTGTAATAAACGTAGTTTTCATGATTTCGATGTATAATATACTTTATAATTGAGCTCATTCCCCGGACGAGCCCCGCGGCGCCTCCCGGCGGCGCACGCTCCCCCGCGAATGAACGGGAAAAGCCTAGCGGATTTTGAATCCGCCATGCAGAAATACCCCCTGAAATTCGCATGCAATCCGCTCTGAACACAACATTATTTGCTCAAAATACATAACGCCGTTATATAAATTCAGGCCGAAATCCACGAAATGAAAACGGAGCGCAAATAACTTTTTTTGAACGGAAATTGAATTTCCAGGTTGACAGCGGATTCAAAATCCGCCATGCATCGGCGCCTCTCTTCGGAGGCCATTTCACACTTCGTTCCCCCTGAACAAAGGTATTGAGTTTGAGCCGCCCGCCCCATTTTCGGATTTCGCTTCCCCTTAAACCTCACTCTTTACATCCCGCGCTTCTCTCAACTCCACCCTCCACTCTCCACACTGAATTCGCCTTCCGCATTCAAAAAGCCGCCCCGCCGGACGGCGGGGCGGAGGAGGCTTTCCCCGGATTCCGCTACCGGGAAGAATTTGAATTCCGGGAATTGCCGCCGTCCGGAGTTTTCGGCGGGACGGGGATTTGCCCGACGGCGGCGCGGAGGCTGTCGGATTGGAAGTAGTCGGCTTTTTTCAGTCGCTGCAGTTCTTTGTCGTATTCTTGGAAGATTTTCTCCTTTTTCTTGTCGGTCATGCGCTTTTCCTCCTTGGGGTCCGCTTCGGGCGCGCCCTGTTCCCCCATGGCCGTCTGTTTGCCTTGGTAGGACTCCAGCAGTTTTCCGATCATTCCGGCGGCGTTGTCCGCGCTTTTTGCGTTTTTTGCTCTTTTCAGGATTTTGACGCATTGCTTGTAGGCTTCCGCCTGCCGGGCGGGGGGGTAGTCCTCCAGACCCGCCGCTCCGCTTGCGGGCGCGGCGGCGATCAGAAGCGGCAGCGCCGCCAGGGAGGCGGGGAAGGACGGGAATGTTTTTGCGCTCATGGTTCTCATGTTCATTCTAGGGATGTCCGCTCCCCTGTCAAGCGGAAAGACGCCGGGATTCGGTCTGTCCCGCGCACGTTCCGCCTCCCGCGCGGCGGGAGGACTCCCCCGCGGGTTTGCCGGGGACGTGACGCGCCGGCGGGCCACCGAAAAATTTATTTAAAAAAATCGTCGGAATTGCTTGACAAAATTTCCGGACGGACATATTCCATGCGCGTCCGGACAGGGACGCACGATTACATGAAAAAGACTGTTTTATTGGCGGGTGTACTGGTGATGGGGCTTTTCTCTCCGCAGCCCGCCGAGGCCAATTCCCTCGATCCCGTTTTGCCGGCGGAGAACAGCCTCCCGCCCTCAGACAACTGACCGGTCAGGGGCCGCGCCCGGTTTGAATTCGGGCGGCCTCCGTCCGCAGGGGACTTTGTCGAACCCCCGGGTTCGCGCAAAGTCCCTTTTTGTTGGTGCGCCGCCGTACGGAAGCGGGGAACTCTCCCGCCTTCTCTCCCCCGCCGCCGTCCCTTGGAAAAGGCTCTGCCCCGCCGCGGCTGCCGCCATTCCTCCGCACGCACGGAAAAGGGGGCCCCGCCGCGGCGGAGCCCCCCTTTTCGGAGTTGATCGATCGAGGCGCCGTGTCAGGCTTCGAACGCTTGGATGAGACGCTTGCGCTCGGCTTCAAGCTCGGCGGGCAGCTTGGCGCCCACCGTGTCGAAGAGCTCGGTCTGGGATTCCAGCTCCGCCTGCCACTCGGAGGGGTTGAGCGTCATGTTCTGCTCGAAGCGCTTCCCGTCGTAGCCCTGGATGCCCGTGAGGTCGAGTTCCTCGAACTTCGGAGAGACGCCCAGCGGCGTCTCGACGCCTTCGGCCTCGCCGTGGCAGCGGCGCAGCACCCAGTCGATGACGCGCATGTTGTCCCCGTAGCCCGGCCAGATGAAACAGCCGTCCTGATCCTTGCGGAACCAGTTCACATTGAATATCTTCGGGAGCTTGCAGGGACAGGTCTTTCCGCCCATGTCCAGCCAATGCTGCCAATAGTCGCCCACGTTGTAGCCGATGAAGGGCTTCATGGCCATCGGGTCGCGGCGCACCTGGCCGATCTTGCCGAACGCGGCGGCCGTCATCTCGGAGCCCATCGTGGCGCCTACGTAGACGCCGTGGTTCCAGTCGCGGGACTGGAAGACGAGCGGCATGGTGGTGGCGCGGCGTCCTCCGAAGAGGAAGGCGCTGATGGAGACCCCCTCGGGGTTGTAGTACTCCGGATCCAGCGTCGGACACTGGGAGGCGGGGGCCGTGAAGCGGCTGTTGGGATGGGCGCACTTGCGGCCGCAGTCCGGCGTCCAGTCGTTGCCCTGCCAGTCGATGGCGTGAGCCGGCGCTTCGCCGTCCATGCCTTCCCACCACACGTCGCCGTCGTCGGTCAGACCCACGTTCGTGAAGATGACGTTCTTCTTGATCGTGTCCATGGCGATCGGGTTCGTCTTGTACGAGGTGCCGGGGGCGACGCCGAAGTAGCCGTTCTCCGGGTTGATGGCGTGGAAAGTGCCGTCTTCGTGCGGCCAGATCCAGGCGATGTCGTCGCCGATGATGCTGGTCTTCCATCCCTTCTCGCGGAAGGCGGGCGGAGGCACGAGCATGGCCAGGTTCGTCTTGCCGCAGGCGGACGGGAACGCGCCCGTGATGTAGGACTTGCGGCCGTTCGGATCCGTGACGCCGAGGATGAGCATGTGCTCGGCCATCCAGCCGCTGCGGCGGGCGATGTTGGTGGCGATGCGCAGGGCGAGGCATTTCTTGCCGAGCAGGGCGTTGCCGCCGTAGCCGGAGCCGTAGGAGATGATTTCGCCCGTTTCGGGGAAGTGGCAGATGTATTTCTCTTCGTTGTTGCACGGCCAGGTGGCGTCCTGCTGGCCGGGTTCGAGCGGGGCGCCGACGGAGTGCAGGCAGGGCACGAAGCCGCCGTAGCCGTCGCGCTTGGGATTGCCGCCGCCGCGGGTTTCGTCCTCAAGACGCCGGAGCACTTCCGCCCCCATGATGGTCATGATGCGCATGTTGGTGACGACGTAGGCGGAGTCCGTGATCTCGATGCCGATTTTGGCGAGCGGGGAATCGAGCGGCCCCATGCAGAAAGGGATCACGTACATGGTGCGGCCCTTCATGCAGCCGTCGAGGAACGTGCGGAGAATGGCCTTCATTTCGGCCGGCGCCTTCCAGTTGTTGGTGGGGCCGGCGTCCTCCTGCTTCTCCGAGCAGATGAAGGTGCGCTCCTCCACGCGGGCGACGTCGGAAGGCGTGGAGCGGGCCAGGAAGCAGCCGGGGCGCTTCTCGGGGTTCAGGCGGATGTACGTGCCCTTCTCCACGAGCATGTCGCACAGCGCGGCGTTCTCCTCGTCGGAACCGTCGCACCAGTAAACGGAGTCGGGTTTGCAGAGCCGGCGGACCTCCTCCACCCACTCGGCAGCCTTTTTGTGAGTTGTACCAGTGATTTTCATGGCGGCTCCATTTTAACACGGTTTTTGCCCGCTGACAAGCGTGAAAGAACTTTTTTGCCGCCCGCGGCGCACGGCCCGAAACCGCGGGCCGCGTCACTTCCGCTCATCCGGGAGCGGACGCGGGGCGGCCGCCGCGCGGGAAACGCGCCGCCGGGCCTCCCGCCTGAAGTCCCTCCAGGACGCGGCTCCTTTTTTTTCTGAGAATGAGGGCCATCCGGTGAACGAGCCTCCAGCTCCATGTGTAGGGAATCAGCAGCCGGCGCCTGGGCTTGACGGCCGGCCGCCGCCAGAATTCTTTCATGATTTCGTCCCCGGGATCGCAGTGCGCCAGACTGACGCGGCCGATGTAGTCCATGGGAGATTCCCTGGGCACGGGAAAAGGCTCGTTCCTTTCGCCGCGGTACAGGATGAACGGGGCGAAGACCATGAATTCCCTCCTGTATTTCAGGTACACCTCCTGAGCCAGAAACTTTTCGTCGTCTCCGTAGCCGGAGTACACGGGGTCAAAATCGGCGATTCCCCCGATCTTCCGGATCCCTTCCCCCTTCGCACCCCATGAGCCGCAGATGATGGGCCGGGCGTGGAAGGGGTGGTCGCGGCACAGGTAGAAATCCCTGTCCGAATTCAGCCAGTGGCCGACCATGGCCTTGTCCCGCGGAGTCAGCGCGGAATCGGAGTCGCGGAAGATGACGGCTTCCGCTCCGGGAACGGACAGGGCCCGGAACCTCCAGAAGGCGCCCCTCGTGTCGGGGGATTCCCGCATTCGACGACGCGGACACCCCGGCTCCGCAGCCAGTCTTTCAGGTCTGCCCCGGTGGAACGGGAAACGTAGACGGCTGTCTCCCATTCGGGAAACAGTTCTGCGGCGATCTCCACGTTTTCCCGCAGAGGCAGGATATAGCGATCCTCGCTGCCCCAGAGGGAGTATGAAATGATTTTCATTCGGATGTTTTTCGGTTGTCTCCCCGCGCGTCCCCCGGAGGAGGCGGAACAGACCGCCGGGCTCCATGCGGTGAGCGGAGCGGAGGGTAGCGCATTGGCAATGCGATGTCAATAAAAAACCGCAAGGCTTTGTCGAAAAGGCTCTACGGAAACCAGGCGGGGCGGACGCGCGTCTGCGCGCGTTTCGCGGCGGATTGTCCGTCAGCGGGATGGAGAGTCGCGAGCCTGCATCGCATTGCCAATGCGCGTATGCTGGGCGCGCAGCTGATATGAGAGCGTTCGCCGGTCGTCTCAAACTTTTTCTTTTCCGCCTGGACAGCGGGATTACGAAGCTTCGGTGCCGGCTCCGGGGAGCCAGGTTCGGCCGGGGGTGCGTCGTCAGCGGCATGCCGCGGCTGCGGATGCACCGCGGTTCCTCGGTTGTTCTGGGCGATCATGTCGCCCTCCTGTCCCGCGTCCGCCACAATCCGCTCGTCCGCCACCGCGTGAGTATTCAGACGCAGACGCCGGAGGCCGCCGTGGAGATCGCCTCCCACGCCGGCATCAGCGGCAGCCGCATCATCTGCGTCAGCCGCGTTTCCATCGGAGAGTACACCGTCATCGGACCGGATTGCCTCATTTACGACAAGAAGGCGCATGTGTACGACCCGGAGGTCGGATGGTCCGCCCGCAGCCTGTCGGGCAAGCCGATCGTCATCGGCTCGAGATGCTATATCGGCACCTCCTGCATCATTCTGAAGGGGGTGACCATCGGCGATCGCTGCGTCGTCAGCGCCGGAACCGTCGTCAACCGGGATGTGCCGGCCGGCCACATCGCCTTCGGCAATCCCATGCGGACGGCTCCGCTTCCGGAGCGCCTCGTCCGGCAGCCCTCCGGCTCCGGTCGATTACGCGCTTGACCTCCGTCATGATTTCGGTTAGCATGTGCGCGTTCCCATCAGGAAGGCGCACATGACTTTACATACCATATCAGTTTTGGTGGAAAACAAATTCGGGGTGTTGACCCGCGTGGCGGGACTCTTCAGCGGACGCGGATACAACATCCATTCGCTGAATGTCGCCCCCAGCCACCGGCAGGGTTTTTCCCGCATGACCATTGTCGTGGACGAGCAGGAAGAGACGCTCAACCAGATTATCAAGCAGCTCAATAAACTGATCAACGTCGTGGACGTCATCGATTTCCGGCAGGGGGAGACCGTCTATCGCGAAATCGTTCTCCTGCGCGTGGGCGTCACCCGGGAGAACCGGCCGGAGATTATCGACCTGTGCAATGTCTTCCACGCCCGTATTGTCGACGCCACCCGGGAGACGCTCACGATCGAGATATCCGGCGGCGAGTTCCGCCTCGGACGCTTTCTGACGCTCATTCAGGACTACGATGTGCAGATGATCGCCCGCAGCGGGCGCATCGCCATCCCGAAGCCGCTTCAGCAGAGCTGACGCCCGGCAGACGGGCGGCGGGGTTCCCGTGATTGACAAGAGAGCCGTTCGGGAGTACGCTGGGATTCATGCCCACTCTCGATGTGCGCGAAGAGATTCTTCGTTTGAAAAAGGAGCGCCGTGCGGTCATTCTGGCGCACAGCTACCAACGCCCCGAAATCCAGGATATCGCCGATTTCGTGGGCGATTCGCTGGCGCTCGCCCGCGCCGCGCAGAAGACGGAATGCGATGTGATCGCCTTTTGCGGCGTCCGTTTCATGGCGGAAACGGCTTTGATCCTGAATCCCTCGAAGACGGTCGTCCTGCCCGACGGGGACGCCGCCTGTTCGCTGGAGGCGTCCTGCCCGGCGGACGAGCTCGCCGCCTTTCTCGATGCGCACCGGGACGAGAATTATTATGTGATCGCCTATGTGAACTGCTCGGTCGGCGTCAAGGCGCTGGCGGACGTGATCGTGACGTCGGGCAACGCGCGGAATATCGTGGCTCAGGCGCCGGCGGACCGCCCCGTGCTTTTTGTGCCCGATCGCAATCTCGGGGCTTGGACGGCCCGGCTGACGGGGCGCGGGATGACTCTCTGGCAGGGCGCCTGCCATGTGCACGAGGCGTTCGAGGCGGCGAAGATCGCCGAGCTCCGCGAGCGGTATCCGGACGCTCCGGTCGTCGTCCATCCCGAATGCCGCGAAAATGTGCGCCTGCTGGCCGACTGCGTCTGCTCGACGGAGAAGATGATCGGCTATTGCCGGGAAAGCGGGGCGGAGCGGTTCATCATCGTGACGGAGTCGGGCATTCTGCATCGGCTGCGCAGGCTCGTGCCCGGCAGGGAGTTCATCGGCGTGCCCGCCGAGAGCTGCTCCTGCGGAGAATGCCGGTATATGAAGCTCAACACGCTCGAAAAGCTGCGCGACGCGCTGCTCACTCTGTCGCCCCGCATCGAGCTGCCCGAGGAGCTGAGGAAACGGGCCGAGCGGCCGCTTCTCCGCATGCTGGAGCTCTCGCGCTGATCAGGTGAGATGAATCTTTCCCGCCATATTCTCGCCGCCGGAGGCTGGATTTCCATGGAACGCTTCATGGAACTGGCTCTCTACGAAGACGGCGAGGGTTATTACAGCGCGTCCGCCGCGGCGATCGGCGCGCGCGGGGATTTTTCGACGTCGGCCACGCTTTCGCCCCTGTTGGCCCGTGCGCTCCTCGCGCGCTGGGAAGAGGCGTGCACGCGCTTCGGCAGACGGCTGCCCCTGCTTGAAGTCGGAGGAGGCGACGGCAGTCTCGCTTCGGCCATCGGACGCGAGCTCGGCTTTCTGCAGCGCCTGCGCACGCGCTATCTCATGGTCGACCGCTCCAGGGTTCTGCGCGGCGTGCAGCGGCTCTGCGCCGGCAATTTCGCCCGCGTTTACTCCACGATGGACGCCGCGCTGAAACGGGCCGGGGGCGCGGCTTTCATCTTCTCGAACGAATTGCCGGACGCCTTTCCCGCCCGCCGGTTTCTCTTCCGCGGGGGAGAGTGGCTCGAACTCGGCGTGAGCTTTGAAAACGCCTCCTGCGCCGAAACGCCCCGGCCCTGTCCGTCCCTTCCGGAATCCTCCGCCTTCGCCTTCTGGCGCCGGGAGGGACAGATCGTCGAGGTGCACGAGAGCTACGCGCGGTGGTATCGCGGCTGGCAGCCGCAGTGGAAGGAGGGGGTGCACATCACGATCGACTACGGCGGCGAGGCGGAGAGTCTCTATCGCCGCCGCCCGCGCGGCACGATGCGCGGCTACAAGGGGCATCGCCGGCTCGAGCTCGAACAGGTGTTCCCGCTCGCGGGACATTGCGACATCACTTGCGACGTCAATTTCACCGATCTTCTGCGCCTCGCGCGGTCCTGCGCCGGAGACCGTGCCGAGCTCGTCCCGCAGCGCGGGTTTCTGCTGCCTTTTGCGGATAGGCGGAGCGCCGCCGACGCTTTTCTGGTGGACGAGGCCGGCGCGGGCAGCCATTTCCTCGTGCTCGTCCAGGAACGCACCGCATGAATTTTTCGCCGTGTCGGGTACCATACACATTCTTTCCGAAACGCTGGCCAGTCAGGTGGCGGCGGGAGAGGTGGTGGAACGCCCGGCCTCCGTGCTCAAAGAGCTGGTGGAGAACAGCATCGATGCCGGCGCCGGATGCATACGCGTGGAAATGCGCCGCGGCGGCACCGCGCTGCTGAAAGTGAGCGACGACGGCTGCGGCATGAGCAGGGAGGACGCCCAGATGGCCTTTCGCCGGCACGCCACCAGCAAGTTGTCGAGCGCGGAGGATCTTTTCCGCATCGAGCATCTCGGGTTCCGGGGCGAAGCTCTTCCCAGCATCGCCTCCGTGGCGCGGGTGAGGCTCGTCACGCGCGAGGCCCGTTCCGCGGCCGGCACCGAGATCCGCGTTTCCGGCGGAGAGATGCAGCCGCCTCTCGACGCGGGCTGCGCTCCCGGCACCGTGGTGGAGGTGGAGCAGCTCTTCTTCAATACGCCCGCCCGCCGCAAGTTCCTGAAGTCCGAAGAGACCGAGGCGGGACAGGCGGAACACCAGCTCAGACTCCACGCGCTGGCCGCGCCCGGCGTGCGTTTTGTGTTTGTGCGCGACGGCCGTACGGTTTTCGATGTGCCCGCCACCGCCGATATGCGCCGGCGCATCGCCGATTTTTTCGGGCGCGAACATGCCGAGAAGCTCGTGCGCATCCGCCCCGTGAACGCCCCGGGCATCCGTGTTTCCGGCTATTTGCTGCCTCTGAGCGAAGCGCGCCGCGGCAGGAAGAGGCAGTTCGTCTTTCTGAACTCCCGTCCCATCGAGGATCGGTTCGTCGCACGCGCCGTGCGCGACGGCTTCGGAGGCTTCCCGGCCGGCCTGCATCCCGCCCTCTATCTCTTTATCGGCATGGAGCCCGCGTTGGTAGACGTCAATGTGCATCCCGCCAAGCGCGAAGTGCGGTTCCGCCGTCCGGACGATCTCGCCGCCGCTCTCATCGAGGCGATCGGCGGCACTCTTTCCGCGCGGGTTCGGGG
>JAJQGU010000048.1:23319-43095 GCA_021200315.1 Akkermansiaceae bacterium | reverse complement strand
TTCCCCGGCTGTCTGCTCCGGCGCGCCCCCGGATGCGACTACTCCGCCCCTCCCTTGCCGAAAGCGCGGGAGCTCCATGTGCCGGACTCATTGAGAAACTTCGCCGCGAAAAAACGGCCTGACTGACTGATGACGGCAATCAGCGCAGGAAGCAACCGGTTTCCCGCTGAGGCTTCTATCCTGTCCTCAATCATTCGAAGGCGGAAAAGCGCTCTCGAATGATTGATGGCGGATGTGAAACGGCTCGGAAGTCGGGGTTCATTTTAACCTCGCCAGCGGAGGTTGTTTGGTGTATTCTTGAGCAACGGGAATAGGATATATGAAATATTTTTCGCAATTTCTCCTGGCAGGAACGACGGTTCTGATGGTAAGTTCGTGCTCGCAGAACACATATCCGGTCGGCTTTCACATGGAAGCGGACAGAGTTCAAGGAGAGGGGTTCAAATTTTCCAGACCCTTTAAGGGGAAATATTACGATGTGACGCCGTTTGTTTCCACAAAAATGTTCAAACAATACGCATCCTTTCTCAACCCTGACGGTTCGTATGGGGTCGTTTTTCTCGTGGAGGACGAATACCGCATGCGCCTCTACAGCCAAACCCAGGCGCACATCGGACAAACCATGCTCCCCACCGTGAACGGCTTGGGCATGGAAGTCCTGAAAATAACCACTCCGATCCGCGATGGGAAGCTAGTGATCTGGGGAGGATTGAATGGATACGACCTGAAAATGATCAACGAAACCGTTGAGGCCGGCAACATTGCGATCGAAAAGACGCGTTTCTTGGACAAGGATCCCCGCCCGAGACCCAAAATCGACAAAAAGAGAAAGACACCAAGCCGCGACTTGATTCGGGGGGATTCGAAGCATGCGGAAAATCCGTCCATAGATATTCCTGAGGGGTGAGCATGAACATATTGCTATTCCAGATGGCGATGTTTTTCACAGCGGCTGCGTTCTCCCAAGCCGCTCCAATCGGCGCTTTTGAGGCTGTCTTTCGCCTGCCGACAGACAACCAGGCATTGCTCGAAGGGCATCCGGAAGAATTTTACATGTATGTCCATCGTTTGTTTGAAGGGAAAAGAACAAAAGAATGGACAGGCGGGCAGTATGGGTTTGTGCGCACCCCCATTCGATTTTCGACGGGAGTATATTGCACCAAATTTCACGAAGGACTGGACATCAGGCCTGTGAAGCGGGATGCACGGGGAGAGCCACTCGACGAAGTGCGTCCCATGGCACCCGGCGTGGTGGTGCATGTCTCGGAGGATCCCAGGAAAAGCAACTACGGCCGCTATGTGGTGGTGGAACACGAGCTTCCTGAAGGGAAAATCTACAGCCTCTACGCGCACATGGCGTCGGTATCCTGCAAAACAGGGCAGCGCGTGGGAACCGGCAACCGACTGGGCGTGATGGGACACAGCGGTGTGGGGCTCGACCGCGAGCGCTCGCACGTACATGTGGAGCTCTGTCTGCTGATGAATCGTCGCTTCCAAGAGCATTACGACGGGATGAAAATCGCCGCGCCCAATGCCCATGGAATATACAATGGCCTGAATCTCGTCGGTTTCGACGCATCAGCGGTCTTACTGGCCTGCAGGGAGGGGAGGGCTTTTTCCCTGAAGCAGCATTTCTCAGGACTGGAAGAGCAGTATCGCGTGCGGGTTCCATTCTCCGGCGCCATGCCGGACATCCTGCTGCGCCATCCTTTTCTCTGGAATGATCCTGACCAGATCAAACATCCGGCCTCCCTCGACATCTCTTTCACAGGCGCAGGATTGCCTTTCCGCATTACCCCGTCGAAAGAAGCGGTGCCCGCACCCCGCGTGGTAGCGGCCAAACCGTGGCCGTTCGACCAGAAATTCCGTACGCTTTCCCGAGTAACAGGCTCCAGCAAAGAACCCGTTCTGACCAATTCAGGGAAAAACCATATCAACCTGCTGATGCTGGGAGCGCAATAATAGCCAATGAAATTCCATCACGTTCTGTTCCCCGTTCTGATGTTGACGGCGTCGACTGTCCTCATGGACAAGCTCTGGGCTCAGACTCCCCCGGTCGAGCCCCGGAGAACGGCCGCACCAGACTGGCTCGCAGTGCGTCGAGGTATGAGTGGAAACCGTTCATACCAGGCCGCTTTGACAGCCTTGAAAAAAGGCTTGTATGGGCAGGCACGCGTCCATTTGAAGAAAACCCTGTCTTCGAAAAAACTCAAGACGGAACAGGAAGAGGTATTGAAATCCCTGATGGGAGAAATACTCGTGCGAGACGGCAAGCCGGCGGAAGCTTTGGAATACTTGGAAGGTCTGCCCGCCGGGGCTGCTTCCCCCTATTGGAGGGGAATGGCGCTGTTGAAATTGGGGCGTTTTTCCCATGCCGTCCCCTGCTTGCTGGAGATAGACGCCAACGATGCGGACTACGGCATACCTTCCCGCATGGCTTTGCTCTCGATCGCCTGGCGGACAGGAAACGAAGGGCTTTTGGCCTCGTCCTTGGATGCGCTGATGAAGAGTGAAAAACAGGAAGCCGTTGCGCGCGCGGCTCTTGCGCATGCCGAATGGCTCTTGAATCAAGGGAAGACAGAGGGCGTAAAGGAGCTTTTGGAAAAGGCGGAGAAGGAGTCGCGCTCAGCTTCCTCCCTGAAAGGGATCGCTCTGTATGGAGAGTTACTCGGTATACGCCTCGCAGCACTGACGGGAGAATGGAACTCCGCCCTCGAAAAATGCAGGGAGATGGCCGAACGGAAAGGCGTCCCCGCTCTGATCCGCGATTCAGCGAGATTGGAACAGGCTACGATCTACAAAATGAAGGAAACGGCGCCCGCTGCTCAAGACGTCTCACAGGAGATATCCGACGACACTGAGGACACCGGAGGACAAGAAGAAGAAACATTGCTGCACCTCATCGCCAGCTCTCCGGAATCGCCTTTGCTGGCCGAAGCATTCCGGCGGCTTTCAGAAGCAGACGCCTTTTCCGATCCCCAGGCCCGCGGGAAGCTCTCGGAATGGGGCAAGAACGCCCATGCAGCCCGTGCGCCCATGGCTCTCCTCTACTTGGCCCGCCTGTTCAAGGGAAAGGGGGAATTGGACGAGGCGCTCTCCTGCGTGCAGATCTGCGTCACGAAGTACGCCAAGAGCAATTCCGCACAAGAATTGATCCAAGAAGGGGTTGAATGGCTGGTTGAAGCGAACCGTCCGGGAGAGGCGCAGGAACTGCTGAAACACGTTTCCGCGCCGACACAGCGTTCGCTGTTTGAAAAAGGCATCCTCTTCTGGAAGGCGAACGAAATGGATGCGGCTCGTCGTGCATTTGCAGCCGCTCTTCGTCTGTCGGACGAGGCAATGTATCCGGCAATCGCGAAAAATCTGTGTCTGGCTGCTCTTTGCACGAAAGAAAAGGATTCGGTCGACGATCTGTTGAAGCGCACGGAAAACGAACCGGCTATGCATGCTGCCCTGCTGTATGAAAAGGCTCGCTGCATGGCATACGACCGCGATATGATCCCCGCTCTGAGGGAGATAGTGAAGCTCTATCCTGAAATGCCTGAGGCTCTGTATGCCCGAATGGATCTGGCTGGAATTTTCCTGTCCGATGCCCCTCAGAGCGCAGCCAAAGAACTGGATGCTATCGACGCAGCACGCACGAAGGACTGGTCTTCGGAGGAAAAGCTGCGCTTGGCTTTTCTGAAAATCGAGACGGCCGAAGGAATGCGGGATGCCGGAGAAACATGGACCTCCCCGGAATCTTTGTCGCGGGAAGCTCTCGGCCAGTCCTTCCCGGAAGCAGCTCGTTCCAAACTGTTCATCAAGCTGGGCTCCATCCTTTTCCACGAAGAGAAATACGCCGACGCACTCAAAGAGATGGAACAGTTCGAGAATCTTTTCCCTCGCTCCCCCCTCATTGGCACGGCGCAATATTTGGCTGCGCAATCGGCGGAAAATCTTCAAACTCCGGACGGATTCCGGCAAGCCTTGCTGCTGTACCGCGAATGTGCGCAAGGAAAGAGCGAATTCGCCGTGCCCGCCGTCATCGCCGAGGCGGCGGTGTCCATCCGTCTCAACCGCACAAAGGAAGCGGAGGAACTGCTCGATCGTTTGATGGCATCCCCATCCCTCCGTGTGGAAGACCGCGCCTGGGCGCTTTCCCTGAAGGCGGAAACCCGAGAAGTCTCTGCAGCTGCGGCTCAGGGGAACGGCTTGCTGAACGAGGCACGGAATTGTTGCGACCAGATTCTGGGGCTGAAGGATCTGTCCCCGTCATGGCGTTTCCGCACGCTGATCCAGCGGGCTCGCTTGTTTGAAAAAATGGAGAACTTCGATAAGGCGCTGGACGACTACCAAGAGATCTTGGCGGACGCGGCGCCGTCATCCCCGAAGCGCAGCGACTGGTATTGGTACAACACCGCCGGGTTTTCCGCCGTCAGCCTGTACGAAAAAAAAGGAGACTACTCTGCGGCCGTGGCATTGGCGGAAGACTTGTCCTCCAAACCCAGTAATCCCCGCGAGAAAGATGCGGCAGACTGGGCACGCCGCCTGAAATTGGAACACTTCGTCTGGGAAGCCCGCCCGGAAGAGGAGCCCCGGCGCATCTCTCCCTGATTTCTTCTGGAACTTTTGGCTTCGCTCAGTGTTTTCTCGGAAAGAGTGAAAGGATGCTCCCGTTGCGTCCGTATAGAGGCTACGGGCGCAGGAAAGCTGTCGGTGCGGCTTCTGACGTTTCATTAAAAAACCGTAATTATTCAAACTTGACAACAATCATAAACACATTATGCTTGGCGGCGTGAAACGCATGATAAAATGGCTGGTGGTTCTCGGTGCGCTGGCGGCTTTGGCCGCGCTCGGCTTCCATTATTTCGGCAAAGACGATGTGGCGACAGGCTACCGCACAGTGTCTCCGCAGAAGGGTGACTATATTGAAAAAGTGCAGGCCACCGGGACGCTGGAACCGACCGAACTGGTGGATGTGGGCGCGCAGATGAGCGGAATCATCATGTCTTTCGGACAGGATGCGGACGGCAAGGCAATCGACTACGGCAGCGACGTCAAGGAAGGGCAGCTTCTGGCCGTTATTGACGATACTTTCGTCAATCTCGACATCCGTCGGCTCGAGGCTGGCGTGCAGCAGGCCGAGGCTTCCATTGCCGTGGCCGAGGCCAACATCAATCAGGCACAAGCCAATTACAACAAGGCCAAGCGCGACCGCGACCGCGTGGAGAAACTCGGACCGGGCGACGCGCTCTCGCAGACGAGTTACGATGAATACGTGTCCACCGAAGAGGCCGCGGCGGCTTCCCTCGTATCGGCAAAAGCCTCCCTCGAAGAGGCCAAGGCGTCGCGCGCCTCGGCCGAGGCTCAGCTGGACTATGAGAAGGAGAACATCAAATATGTGCAGATCACCTCGCCCGTGAACGGCACGGTGATCGTGCGCCAAGTAAGCGTGGGACAGACAGTGGTGTCCAACATGAGCGCATCCTCCCTTTTCCTGATTGCCCGTGACCTCACGAAGATGCAAATCTGGGCTTCGGTGAACGAGGCGGATATCGCCAAGGTCTCCAAGGGACAGGAAGTGCGCTACACGGTGGACGCGCTGCCGAATGAGACGTTTACCGGCGTGGTCAACAAGATCCGCCTGAATGCCACCATGAGTTCGAATGTGGTGACTTACATTGTGGAAATTGACATCGAGAATCCCAATCGCAAGCTGCTTCCCTATCTCTCGGCCAACGTGGATTTCATCGTAAAAGAAATGAAGGGAGTGGAGATGGTTTCCAATGACGTGTTCTCCTTCATGCCCGACGCGCCTCCCTCAGAAGGGGGGCCAAAACCCGTGCCCATGAATCCGGAAGCCGCCGAAGCTCCTCACGACGAAGGCATCGTGACCGTATGGCGTCTCGAAGGGAAGGACAGATTGACACCTCTCCGCGTGAAGCGGGGAGATGACGACGGCACTAAATCCGTGATCACCTTGGCTGACGGCTCTCCCCTGCCCGAAGGCATCCGCCTGGTGGCAGGATCCTACCGGATAACCTCGGCAGAGCATTCGGACAGCTCGGAAAAATCACAGAATCTCTTCGGCCCGGAGCGGCCCAAGCGCAGGGAACGCTCCACGGGCGGCGGCGAAGCGAAGGACGCACAACGTGGCGCAGGCGCCAACCGGCAAGGTCCTCCCCCCATGTAATCCCTTCTTCCGGCACCGAACACATTGTTTTCCGCATACCGTGATAGAGCTCCGCGATATAACCAAGGTCTACAAACTCGGCGAAATTGACCTGCCCGTACTTAAGGGAATTTCTCTGTGCATCAACGACGGCGAATTCGTCTCGCTGACGGGAGCTTCAGGTTCCGGCAAATCTACACTGATGAATATTCTCGGCTGCCTGGATCACCCGACGGCGGGCGAATTCATCATCGACGGCAAGGATGTGGCCGGATTGAACGCCAACGAGCGCGCCTTGCTGCGCAACCGTCGCATTGGCTTTGTGTTCCAGAACTTCAACCTCCTGCCCCGCACGAGTGCGCTGGAGAACGTGATGATGCCCGCCTCGTACGCGCATCCGGCGCCTTCGACAGCGCAAACGCACGAGCGGGCCGTCGCTCTGCTGGAGCTCGTGGGGCTTTCGGATCGCCTGCACCATACGCCCGCCCAACTTTCCGGGGGGCAGCAGCAGCGGGTGGCCATCGCACGTTCTCTCATCAATAACCCGGGGATTCTGCTGGCAGATGAACCGACGGGCAATCTCGATTCGACGACCTCGGTCGAAGTGCTCAATATGTTCAAACAGCTGAACCGCCAGCAAGGCATTACCGTCATCCTGGTGACGCACGATCCGAAAATCGCGGCGTTCACCGACCGCGCCATCAACATGGCGGACGGATTGATTACAGAAGGCATCTCCAGCGAACTCCATCCGATCGACGCATGAAACTCCTGCCTCTTCTCATGACCTGTCTGCGCGCGCTCGTGCGCAACCCCATGCGCGCCGCGCTGACAATCCTGGGCATCATCATCGGCATTGCCTCGGTGGTGGCCATCATGGAGATCGGGGAAGGTTCAAAAAAACAGATCAAAGAGCAAATTGCATCCATCGGCGCAGACACGGTGATCATCCGCCCCGCATCCATCACCAAAGCCGGCGTCAACACGGGCATGGGAGGCCGCGCCTCGATTTATCCGGAAGATTCGGACGCCATTCAAGAGGAATGCCGGGAGACGGTGCTTCTCTCCTCGCCGGTCGTGCGGGCCAGCGGACAGATCGTCGTGGGCAACCAGAACTGGAGTCCCGGCGAGATTGCAGGAGGCAACGAGAATTATTTCAAGATCAATTCGTGGAGCATCGACAAAGGCCGGTTTTACAACAAAAAGGACGTGGAGAGCAGCGCCCGCGTGTGTCTGATCGGACAAACGATAGCCAAGGAGCTCTTCGCCGATGAGGATCCCGTGGGCAAAGATCTGCGCATCAAGGACGTGGCCTTCACTGTCATCGGCGTACTCGCCGGCAAGGGCTCAGGCATGATGGGCGATGACCAAGACGACGTCGTCCTCCTGCCGTGGACGAGCATCCGTTCGCGCCTGATGGGCTCATCCAACGAGGCCACGATCTCCACTCCCACCTCATCGCAGAGCACGTCGGAATATTCCAGCTACTCCACTTTCGCAAGCAGCGAAGTCAATTTCTACCCCGGCGCGGATCTTCAGCCCTACACGAACACGCCGCACCCTCTGCGGTTCCGCACGGTGGACATGCTCGCCGTCCAAATCCGCAACAAGGAGGACGCCAACCCGGCCATGGACGAAATGACCAAGGTGCTGCGCCGACGCCACGGACTCGTCGTGGGCGAACTGGACGATTTCTCGATGTTCGACCGCGCTCAGATTTCGAAAATGGTCACCTCGACCAGCGAAACGATGAGCGGCCTTCTGCTGGCTGTGGCCATGATTTCCTTGGTCGTGGGCGGCGTGGGCATCATGAACATCATGATGGTCTCGGTAACGGAGCGTACGCGCGAAATCGGCCTGCGCATGGCCGTGGGAGCACGTCCGCGCGATATCATGTGGCAGTTCCTCCTCGAAGCGGTGCTTCTCTGCACGGCCGGCGGTTTTCTGGGCATAGGACTGGGGCGCTGCGTCTCCGCCGTGGTCAGCGCCAAAATGGGCTGGCCTGTATCGACTTCCCCGGGTGCCATGGCGCTGTCCGTGGCGGTTGCCGCTACGATCGGCATCATCTTCGGCTGGTATCCGGCACATAAAGCTTCTCAGCTCGATCCCATCGACGCACTCAGGCACGAATAACACCCGATTTTTTCCATGAACATATCATCCCTTCTGTTGACGTGCGGCGCGGTCGCCCTTGCCTTGACTGGCTGCAAAGTCGGCCCGGACTTCAAAGGCGCCCCCGCTCAGGATCTGCCCGCAACCTGGGCCAACAAACTCCCCCCCGCGACTGATTCCGAATCGCTTGTGAAATGGTGGAATCTCTTCGGCGACAATCAGTTGAGCAATTTGATCGAAGAAGGTCTGGCCGCCAATCCCGACACGATCATGGCCGCTCTCAGCATCAAGGAGGCTGAATCGAGCGCCAAAATCGCCGGTGCCGCTCTGCTGCCCGCCGTTTCAGCCAGCGCTTCGCAGACGACTTCGCCCTCAGGCGGGTTTCGGAGTACGTCTCACGGCGAATGGAGCGCCAGCGCTAATGCTTCATGGGAGCTCGATCTCTTTGGCGGCAGCCGCCGCAATATCGAGGCGGCTCTCGCCAATCTGCATTCCACCCAGGCATCCGCCGGCGCAGTGCAAACCGCACTGACGGCAAACATTGCATCCGCCTATTTCGATTGGATCGAGGCGAAGGAAAGCCTCCGTATCGCCAAAGCTCAGCTCGAATACCAGAAAAAGACGCTCGATATCGTGCGCCGTCGCCACTCCGCAGGCTTGGAGGCCAAGCTGGATCTGGAACAATCGCTCAGCCAGGTGGCCTCGACGGAAAGTTCCATCCCCGCCCAAGAAGCGGCCATCAAGACGGCAGAAAACACTCTGGCGGTCTATCTGGGCACTCACATGTCGAGAATCAACCTGCACATGCCCTCCGAAGCCGTCTACAACCGCATTCCCTCGGTTCCCGTGGGGCTTCCTTCGGAACTGCTGCGGCGGCGGCCGGACATCATCCAGGCTGAGGCTACCCTTCATCAGGCTACCGCCAATGTGGGCGTTGCCGTGGCGGATCTGTTTCCCAAGATTTCCTTGACAGGAAGCGCCAGCACGTCGGGCGGCAGTGATTTCACCGGTTTCTTCAGGGAGAGGCGCTCCACATGGTCGCTCGGCGGCAGTTTGAGCCAGAATATTTTCCAGGGGGGCTCCCTGCTTGAGCAGATACGCCTGCGGAAGACGGAAGTAGCCAATGCCGAAGAAAGCTACAGAAAGGCTGTGCTCGATGCCCTGAGCGAAGTGGAAACCTGCCTGATCAACTATGCCCAGGTGATGCTGCAAATCCCCCTGTACGAAGCCCAGGAGAAGTCCGACGCAGAAGCAGCCCGCCTTTCCCTTCAACTCTACAATGCCGGAGAAACAGATTTTCTCAATGTGGTCACGGCTCAGCAGTCGTGGCTCTCATCCCAGCTGCAGTTGGTGACAGCGCGGCAGAGCGTGCGGCAGAATCTGGCGAATCTGTGCAAAGTGCTCGGCGGCGGCTGGGACTCCTCCCGTGTGACCGCTCGCTAGGAAAAGCGCTATAAGCCGGGATTTTATTTCCGGAAAAAGAATTCCGTGCGCGATCGCAGTTTGTTCCAAGCTCAGCCGGCAGACGCTGTGCCAAGTACGAGACGCCATCTCCCGCCGCCTCGTTGGTTTCTCACGGCGAACGCCGGGTTCCTCAGGAGCGGCGCTGTCTGTCCTCCATCCATGGGCGGAAGAATTCCGCCGCCCGGCCTCCCTCTTCGATGTGCCGGATCAGGGCGGAACCAAAAACGGCGGCGTCCGGACGTGCGTCTTCAGGCAAGGCGTCGAGCTGATCAGGGGTGCGAAGCCCGAACCCCAGCGCAAGCGGAAGGCGGAAGGCCCGGCGAGCCCGGCGCATGGTGTCGGCCACGAGCTCAAGATGACGGTTGGTGCCCCCGGTGATGCCGAGAGTGGAAACGATGTAGATGAAACCGGTGGACTCAGCGGCGTAGGCATGCATGCGCTCAAGCGTGGTGTTGAGTCCCACAAGAGAGATGAGATCGAGCCCCGCGGACGACAGGATACGGCGAAAAGCGGCGGCCTCCTCGAGAGGCAAGTCGGGGACGATGAACCCCGATATGCCGGCCTCGACAGCAGCTCCTGCAAGGGCGGCGTATCCGTATTGCAGGAAGGGATTCGTGTAGCCCATGAGAAGTAGGGCGGCGCGGAATTGCCCACGGCGCTCCTTCAACCCGGCGAGCAGCCACGGGAGAGTCACGCCCCGCGTCAGGGCTTCGCGGCTCGCTTTCTCGATCACGGGGCCGTCTGCCACCGGATCCGAAAAGGGAACGCCGATTTCGATAAGATCTGCCCCGGAGGCGTCGATCTCGGCAAGGTGCCGCCAGAAGAGCTCACGATCCGGGAAGCCGGCCGTGATGAAAGGGATGAGAGCGAGACGCCCTTCGGTCTGTGCGCGTTCAAATTTCTGAGCAATGTTCATTTTTTGAAAGAGGATTAACTTCATTCCGGCATGGGATATTTGGAGACGATGCCCATATCCTTGTCTCCGCGGCCGGAGAGATTGACGAGCACACGGCTGCCTGCGGGGATTTCATCGTTGTGTTCGAATACCCAGGCGAGCGCGTGGGAAGATTCGAGTGCGGGCAGGATTCCTTCGCTGCGAGTGAGCCGGTGAAAAGCCGCGAGGGCTTCATGGTCATACGCCAAACCGTAGTGAACACGGCCAGTCTGCGCAAGCCAGGCGTGCTCGGGACCCACGCCCGGATAATCCAGTCCGGCGGAGATGGACGAGGAAGGAAGCACTTGCCCGTCCGCATCCTGCAGGAGCATGGTGAGCTCGCCATGAAGGACGCCGGGAGATCCCAAGTTGATGGGGGCGGAATTCTGGCAACCGGGCTCGCCCGTGCCGCCCGCCTCGACGCCTACGAGTTTCACACTCTCTTCATCCACAAATGGATGCAGCATGCCGATTGCGTTTGAACCTCCGCCCACGGCGGCCACCACGTAATCCGGCAGGGAGCCCGTGCGGGCGAGAAACTGTGCGCGTGCCTCCCGACCGATCACGCTCTGCAATTCGCGCACCAGCGTCGGGAAGGGGTGCGGTCCGGCGGCTGTGCCAAAACAGTAGAGCGTATCCTCTTGGTGCGAGATCCAGAAACGCAGGGCTTCATTGATGGCGTCCTTGAGAGTGCGGGAACCGTTGACCACAGGCACCACTTCGGCGCCGAGCATTCTCATGCGCTGCACGTTCGGCGCCTGCCTCTCTACATCTTCTTCGCCCATGAAGATCTTGCATTCGAGGCCAAAACGCGCACTGACCGTGGCGGTTGCCACGCCATGCTGTCCGGCTCCTGTTTCGGCAATGAGGCGCGTCTTGCCCATCATTTTGGCAAGCAGCCCCTGCCCGAGGGCATTGTTGATCTTGTGGGCTCCTGTGTGCAGCAGATCTTCGCGTTTGAGCCACAGTTCACAACCGAGCTGTGACGAAAGATTGGGGCAGAAGGTGAGGGGGGTTTCCCGGCCCGCATAAGAAACGAGGAGATCGCGCAGGGCTGTCTGGTACTCCTCCGCCGGCATGATGGTCTGCATGGCCCGTTCGATTTCGCGAAGAGGGGGCATGAGAAGCTCCGGCACGTACATGCCGCCGAACTCCCCGAAATATCCGGGGCGGTTGATTGCTTTGGTCATAATTTTTCTTGATGTGAGAATGAATCGAGTTCGTTGAAGGCGGCGCGAAGTTTGTCGGCGCACTTGAGGCCGGGAGCCGTTTCAACGCCGGAATTGAGATCGATGCCGTCCGGGCGGCAGAGAGTGAGCGTTTCGAACAGATTGCCGGGTGCAAGACCGCCGGCCAGGATCCAAGGACGGGGAAATCGAAGCCGATTGGCTACAGCAACGTTCCAGCGGCGGCCGGCTCCTCCGCCACTCCGCCCGGCATCGAGCAGGTAGAACGCGCAGAAAGAAGCCCAGGAATCAATCTCCTCCTGAAGGGAGCGCAGATTCTCGTGCTGTTCGGGCCAGAGAACGCGTATAACCCGATCCGAGCCGATCCGGGCGGCGCAGGCAACGTCCTGCCTTCCGTGGAGCTGGGCATAGTCGATATGCGCTTGGGACATGACGCTGAGGATCTCATCGGCATTCTGCCTCACGAAGACGCCGACGCGCTTCAATGTGCCGCTCTCAAGCAGGGAGGCGCGGGCCGGCGAGACGGAGCGCGGGCTTCCCGCATGGAAAATGAAACCGCACATGTGCGCACCCAACGCAATGGCATCGTCGATGGATGAGAGATGAGTCTGTCCGCAGACTTTGACAAAAGGCGCTGCATTCATGGGTGCTGCAGAAGTTTCTTCAATGCTGTTCCGGGATCGGGAGCCTGCATGAGAGCCGAGCCGACGAGGGCTGCGTCGTAGCCGGCGCACGCGGCCTCGGCGAGATGGCTGCGCGTCTTCATCGCACTGGCGGCAATCCACGTTTCCCCGGGGAGCTTTTCCCCGGCGAGGGTGAGGCACATGGAGCGATCGGTCGCGAGAGTTTCAAGATTGCGCGCATTCACTTGAATCAGCGAGGCGCCGGATTCGCGGGCGAGTTCGAGGTCTTCGCGGGAGACGATTTCCACCACGGCCTCTATGCCGTACCCTTCAGCCTGGCTGCGCAGATCTTGCAGCAGGTGCGCATCCGGAGTGAGCGCCGCGATCAGGAGAAGTGCCGACGCAGGCGTGGCGGCCGTTTGTTCCACCTGAAGAGGATCAAAAATAAAGTCCTTGCGCAGCAAGGGAAGCCCCGCCGGCCAAGCGGCCGCGAGATCGGACACCGAGCCGCCAAACCATTTTTCTTCGGTGAGCACTGAAATGGCCGCTGCGCCGGCGTCGGCGTACGCTCGCGCCACCTCGGCAGGCGCAGCATCCAAGCGAATGGCTCCAAGCGAGGGTGATGCCTTCTTGAATTCCGCAATCACATGCAGCGGCGCGCCCGAAGCGGCCGCAGCTTCCAGTGATGCACGGAAACGGCGGCGCACGCCGATCGGCTGCGGAAGGGGCATGCACCCCCGGGAAGCGGCGCGGCGCAGGGCTCTGAGCTCTCCCTGCTTGGCTTCAATGAAACGCTGCAGATTCATGGACGACTTGTCTCTTTGTCAAGCACATGTCCGCCCGCACCGCTGTAAACGGCCTCTTTGGCTCTGGCCAGACACGAAGCGAGATCGCGGTGGGGCTCCATCAGGAAAATGGCCAATCCCACATTGAGAGCCACCATGTCCATCATCGCGGAAGAGCCCTCTCCGGCAAGCAGCTGACGAAGCACTTTCACAGCCTCTTCCCTGTCTTTCACGCGGTATTCCGCCTCATCGGCGGGCGGCATGAAGCCATAATCCGCCGGATTAAACGGCAACTCATCAATGCGGCCGTGGTCGATCAGACGCAGCACCGCCGGACCGAGCGGGGTGATTTCATCATAGCCCCCTGCTCCGCAGGCTACCAGAGCCCGCCGGAAATGAGACGCGCTGAGCACTTCGCTGATCAGCGGCACGAGATCAGGTTTCGCCACGCCCATCAGCAGATGAGAGGGACGAGCGGGATTCAGCATGGGACCGAGCAGATTGAAGAAAGTGCGGATTCCGAGCTCGCGGCGCACGGAACCCACATTCCTGAAGCTGGGGTGATATTTCTGCGCAAAAAGAAAGGTGAAATTACAGCGATTCAGCATTTCCGCCGCCTGCCGGGGCGGGAGATCGAGAGGGTAGCCCATGTTCTCGAGCACATCTGCGCTGCCGCAGGATGAGGATACGGCGCGGTTGCCATGCTTCACCACGCGGTATCCCATGCCGGCCATGACGAACGACGCGGCGGTCGAACAGTTGAACGTATGTTTTCCATCGCCGCCGGTTCCCACAATGTCGATGCAGTCGCCCTCGATGCCGTCCACACGCAGCGAGCGGGCCAAAACGGCTCTCACGGCTTGGATGATTTCCAGTGCTGTCTCCCCCTTCATGCGCAGCCCCATCAGGAAGGCGCCCGCCTGAGCCGCCGTCATGCGGCCGTCCATCAGAGCCGAAAAAGCCGCTGCCGCCATATTTTCGCCGAGATTTTCGCCCCGCGCCACCGCATCGAGAATAGAGGGTATTGCAAACATCTCATTGTCTGCGGTCTGAAGTGCCTTCGGGAAATTGGCCAGCATTCGGCGTCCCTCGGGGGTGAGAATGGATTCTGGATGAAACTGGATGCCCACCCAGGGTCTGTCCCTGTATTGCAAGGCCATCACCTCCCCCTGCGGGGCGCGGGCCGTGACCTCAAAGAGAGGGTTCGGGCTATCCTCGGGAGACTCGACCACGAGAGAATGGTAGCGGCCCACGCGCACGGGGCTCTCGATGCCCGCGAACAAACCTTTCCCATTGTGCGCAATATCGGAACATTTGCCGTGCATCACCGAAGGCGCCTTAATCACACGCGCCCCGGCGAATGCTCCCAAGCATTGGTGTCCCAAGCACACACCCAGCACGGGTACCGTCTTCGGCAGGCGCGAGAGAAATTCCAGGCAGTAGCCCGCAGTCGCGGGATTCCCCGGGCCGGGAGAAAGGCACACGCATTCCAACTCGGGAGAAACGGCCAGCTCCAACACGCGGGGGTCGTCGTTCGTCAGCACAACGGGCGAGCGCCCCAGCCCCTGGAAAACTTGAACTACATTGTAGGTGAACGAATCGTAATTGTCGATAAAGAGGAACATGTCCGAGCGGGATTTTAATTGTTTTCAGCGGGCATTGAAAGAACAGTTTCCATGATTCTTCCTTTGTTGCAGCACTCCTGCCATTCGCGGGCGGGGTCGGAATCGTAAACGAGTCCGGCGCCGGATTGCCAGTAAATGCGCCCGCCGCGCTCCCACATACTGCGAATGGTGATGCCCATATCGAGATGGACGGCAGCGCGGTCCAGTCCGAGCCAGCCCAGGCAGCCTGCATAGGGTCCCCGGGGTGCCTCCTCGATCTCGTGGATGATCTCCATGGCGCGCACCTTGGGCGCGCCGCTCACAGTCCCGGCGGGGAACGTGGCGGCAAGAATATCCAGCCCGTCGCGCCCATGCTCAAGAGAAGCGGTGATGCGCGAAGTCATGTGCATCACGTGAGAAAACCGTTCGACCTCCATCAGGCGCTCCACCTTCACCGAGTCCGCCTGCGCCACGCGCCCCAAGTCATTGCGTCCCAGATCCACAAGCATCACATGCTCGGCGCGCTCCTTGGGATCCCTCAATAAGTCGGCGGCCAGCTGCGAATCTTCCGCCTCAGTGCTGCCCCTTCGGCGAGTACCGGCGATCGGTGAAAGCTGCAGCAGTCCGTCGGTACAGCGCACCATCACTTCCGGCGAGGAGCCGAAGAGGCGGATATCCGGGAAGCCCATATAAAACATGTATGGCGAGGGATTCAGACTGCGCATGCGGCGGTAGAGCTCGAAGGCATCGCCCTCGAAAGGAGCCGAAGATTGCGTGGAACCCACGATTTGAATGGCTTCCCCCCGGCGAAGCAGTTCGCGGACATGGCGCACGGCATCTTCGTACCGCTCTCGGCCGGGACGGCGTTCGATGTCGCCGACATGCAGACCGCCGTGCGGCGCGGGCAGGGCTCGGGGCAGTCCGCGCACCGAACCCAGACTCAATTGCGTAAGGTGATTGTAGAGATGATCGAAAACGAATACCGTTCCGGGCAGCACGAGACGAGCCTCGGCATCGTCCGTGTCGAGTGTTTCGGCCAGCTTGGGTTGAAAGAGAGCGGCCGTTTCATAGCCGAAATAACCGTAGAGAGCGCGGGTGATGGGAGGCTGGCCGCTCGGTCCTTGGAGATCTAGGCGGCCGATCACTTGGCGCAGCCCCTCCAGAAAAGGCATGCCCTCGACCTCGCTCAACGGAACGAGCCGTTCATCCCCAATCTCCAGATGCAGCTTTGCCCGGCGGCAGGAGAGCGAGAGCAGGTAATCGCAGGCGATCACGCTGTAGCGTCCCCATCGTCCGTCTACCTCGGCGCTCTCCAGAAGAAGGGCGTCCGGCTGAGTGTGCATGATCTGCAGGAAAAGACTGATGGGAGTCTGCGTATCGGCTCCCAGTCTGCGGCTGGTCTGTTTGAGTTCGATAATGTTGGACATGACTGATTCTGGAGGCGGTAAAGAAAAAAACCGCTTTGTTTCCTTCGGGGAATCAAAGCGGTTTCAAGACCATCTGCTCACGAACGCACCTCATCGGCGCACGGAGGATTCCCCAATGTGCGGCACACGATACCGCCAAGACCAGCTTTCTATCCGGTTGATGGTGGCAACTCTTCTCCATGGGGAACCTTGCATGTGGCGGGATTTTACTTTCCCTATTTTCCCTCTGCAATCCTCCCGTGTGTCATAATGAAATCCCCGCGCAGAACAGGGAACAGTTCATCGAACCAAATCCGGCGTTTTTCTTCATATGAGAGGCGTGCCGCCGCAGGGCTCGTAGAAGGGAGCCTGCTGATGCGGATGCTCTCCCTCTGCCAGATCTCCGGAAAATATTTTCTCAAGAAGCGATGGGAGGCTGTGCCGTTACAGCAGATGAGAGCGATCGTCGGGCATTTGTCCAGCAGCCAGGGAATATCGTTGGGGCGTTCTCCCTCGATGTGCTGATCGAGGCTGCCTTCCCGGCAGCCATCGGCCACCACGTCCCACAGCGCCACGCCTCCTGTCTTCAGTCGGCTGAGGAGCATTGAGTAATCAGCGACAGGATCAAAACCGAACAGATCCCCCATCAAACGCCAGAATACATTGCGCGGATGGGCATAGTACCGCGCTTGCCGAAGAGATTCATCCCCGGGCAGCGAGCCCAGAATCAGCACGCGGCATCCCTCCCTCCATACGGCGGGAAAGGAAAATTTGCGATTGGCGTCCACGGTTTTTTGCATCAATTTTTCTGAGCGGTGCGCGTTCCGGAGACGAGAACGCCCGTTGTCCGGCGGCAAGAGCCGCGTTTATTTTTTTGATCCCTTTTTGCTCCCCTGCTTTTGCGGCTCCTCTTTCAGGATGTAAGTATCGCCGGAGCGCATGCGGAGGCGGCGAGGCTCGCGAAGCCTTTGCCGGAGTGTCGCTCTCTTCTTTTTTCCTCGTATGCGCACCTGCACCGTTTTATATTGAGGCGCCCGGGCTTCGGCACCCCGTTCATCGGGAATTCCCCATTCGGGATTCCTTGGCGCGGCAACGCTCTTATCAGCGGTCTCGGAAGAGGCGACCTCGAGTTTACTCACGCCGCCTGCGGATGCATTTTCCGGAGCGGCCACAAGATCGGCGCCCGGCGCAAGATCGCGATCAGGATGAGTGCGCAGAAAATTGTCAAACTCCGGATCGGGCTCAGCGCCGGCATGGATGGCGCGATCGTAGGCACGGCAGGCATCCGGGATTTTCCCGGCTTCGGCATAGAGACGCGCCATGTTGTAGTGCGCATCCGACAGTTCGGGATTCAAGCGCACGGCGGCGGCCAGGTGGGATAGCGCCTTGTCTATTTCGCCATGCAGTCCCTCCAGATTGCCCAAGTAGAAAAAAGAGTCGGCATGAGCCGGATTGAGCTCCACGCTCCTGAGGAACATGGCCACTGCTTCGTCATCTTGGTTCGCCCGATACATGGCGCTCCCGCACAAATAATACGGCACAGCCAGATCCGGAGCGAGAGCGATGGCCCGCCTGAATACCTCGATCGCCTCCATCGGTTTGTTGCGCTGCATCAAAATAGTACCCATGTTGACAAGTGAAGGAAGGTGATCGGGGCGCTTTTCCAACAACGTGCGGTATAGCTGCTCGGCCGCGCTGTAGCGCCCTTTGGAGAACGCGCTTTCCGCCCCCTTCCCCAAAGCCTCGATTTCGATGCTTTCACGCACGGCCTGCCCGCTTCTCTGAGCCAGATCCGCAATTTTCTGTTCGTTGTCCGGCTCGACGGCATCATTGCCGGCCACGGCAATGATGAGTTCCTGCTCGGCCGCCGTCAACTCGACAGTGCTTTCCTCCTCCATGCGTTTGATGACTTCAACCATGGCGGGATCCTGCTGGTTCTGCCCGGCATAGGTTTCAATCAGGAGTCTGCGTCCCTGCTGCTGGGTCTGCAATGTGCGTTTCTGCTTGGCGACAATTTCTCTCAAAAGTTTGTTTTCCTCGATCAAGACAGGATCCAGCTCAGGCTCATCGGCCTTTTTCTTCAAGTCGGCTTCAAGGCTGGACAACTGGTTGTTCAGATCGGAAATGCGGCGGCGATAGCCCATGTTCTCGTCGAAGAGCGCCGTCAATTCCTCTTTCAGACGGACGATTTCAGCTCGAGATTCATTCAGGGAGTTTTGCAGCAGTTCTGTCTGATCGGCATTAGCGGTTGCCTGCGCTTCGAGTTCGGCTATTCTGCTCTTCGCCTGCTGAAGCTGCGATGCAAGAGTAAGATTCTGGTCGAGAAGAGCTTTCGTCTTTTCCGGGCTATTGAGCTCCACAATGGCACGGAGCTGGCGGCATTCTTCCGCCAAATCGTCGCGCTCTCGGGTTACGGCATCGAGTGCGCCTTTCGTCTGCTCAAGTTCCCGCTCAAGCTGAGAGATGCGGGCTTCCGCCGCCGTGCGCCGGCTTTCGCTGAGGCGGTATTCCTCTTCCATCCGAGTGAGTCTTTCTGTCAGAGAGCGCATTACTTCATTGCCGGCGGCTCTCTCCGTATCGATCTGGCCTTTGAGGCGGTCATAGGCGGCTTTGTGCGCCTTCTGCTTGTCTTCGGCCACAATGAATTGTCTCTTTGTGGCGTTGAGCTCCTTCTGCATCTGATTGTAGGCGTTGACCATTGTTTTCAGCTCCAGTCTGGTTTGCTGAAGCTGTTCGTAAATCTCATCATATCCCACGGGTGTCATGGATGGCTCCTTCGCACGGGAAACAACGGCATCGGCGGCGCTTCCCCGCTTCAAAACGGCTCTTTCCTGCCCGGAAACCCATTCTCCATACGAGGGGAGAGACGGCGCATCATTTTGACGCTCAATTATATCCGGCACACGATCAAGTCTGCTTCCAGGCTTCCTCCCAGTCGGGATGGCCGCCTCACGCGCTTTTTTTCGATACTCTTCCATATTCTGCGCCAATATATTGCGCCGCGTACTCACGATATTGGATTTCCATTTGGGGAAGTCGCGTACAATGCCCGCGAGGATTCTCTCCGCCATGGCTCCTTTTTTAATTGCTTCGGAATAACTCTGCTGAAGCGCCAGGGATTCGGCTTCTTCGCAGAGACGATACGCATTCAGATAGAGTTCGGAAGGGCTTCTCTCACCATTGCCCGCAGAGAGCCCGCTCGAAACCGCCGGCACTCGAGCCCAGGCAAGGGGGGCGCCCGCTGCCAACAGCAGCGACATGCAGGAAGCAAGGCGTATAACAGAACAATTCATGAAACTCACCTTCATAACCGCGCAAAGGTGTTGAGTGAACTATACCCCCCACTCCGCGGTCGATCAAGAAGAAACTCTGTGGACGGCACCTGTCGGGAGCATGCACTCCGGAGTTTTCCCGGCACGCGGTTCGCCGGGGAACTCCCTATTGCGCCGACATCAGATACGTCCGGCCTGCGTTTTGCCTTGAATCCAAACTCGGGCATGCTACAAT
>JAJQGU010000048.1:0-23219 GCA_021200315.1 Akkermansiaceae bacterium | reverse complement strand
GTTTTGCCTTGAATCCAAACTCGGGCATGCTACAATTCGCCCGCCGTCGGGCGGGGTGTTATTATCGTTTTGCCTTGAATCCAAACTCGGGCATGCTACAATAGTGCGTCCCAGCTGGGTGCCGTGCGCGTGGTTTTGCCTTGAATCCAAACTCGGGCATGCTACAATTTTGTTGTTTTCCCCTTTCGGGGCGACAGTTTTGCCTTGAATCCAAACTCGGGCATGCTACAATCCCCTGGGGTAGTGATCAACGGCGGCTCCCGTTTTGCCTTGAATCCAAACTCGGGCATGCTACAATGTATGGTGTGCGATGCGCGGCGGCTACGCCGTTTTGCCTTGAATCCAAACTCGGGCATGCTACAATTCAGGTGTTCGCGCGTCAAAATTCTTGACGGTTTTGCCTTGAATCCAAACTCGGGCATGCTACAATTCCTCCGTGCAATACATCTGAATGAACTTCGTTTTGCCTTGAATCCAAACTCGGGCATGCTACAATTTCAACCGACATCGCCGACGCGTGGGCGCGGTTTTGCCTTGAATCCAAACTCGGGCATGCTACAATCCGCAAGGCATTGAGTACCAATATTAATTGTTTTGCCTTGAATCCAAACTCGGGCATGCTACAATACGTCTACGCCGTCGGCCAAAAAGACTACCGTTTTGCCTTGAATCCAAACTCGGGCATGCTACAATGTAGTTGGATTATCAGGTCCCCGGGCCGCGGTTTTGCCTTGAATCCAAACTCGGGCATGCTACAATGCCGCCGCCCACAAGAGCGGCGCCGCCGCGGTTTTGCCTTGAATCCAAACTCGGGCATGCTACAATTCATCTCGCGGTCGACCTGGCTCACTGTTTGTTTTGCCTTGAATCCAAACTCGGGCATGCTACAATAGAAGTGCCTCGCTCGCGTACTTCGCCGCCGTTTTGCCTTGAATCCAAACTCGGGCATGCTACAATAGGTAGCATGCCCGAGTTTCATAATAAGAGCATTGCGAATCTTTCAAGCGAACGGACTACCACAAAAGAAGCTGTTCCGGGAGCTTTTCAGGTTCGATCAGAGGAGTGCTTCTCCCATAGTAGATAAATGTCTTCTCCCATTGAATATTGGTAACATAAAGACATCGAACATTCCCTTCCGGAGGCAGGAAAGTCTTCACTCTCCGGGAATGCGTCAACACCCTGTCGTAAGTAACGCATGCACGGGCGTACACGCTGAACTGGATCATGATGTAGCCGTCCTGCAGCAGGGCTTTTCGAAAGTCGGCATACCGACGGCGCTCTTCGGCGGTACCCACCGGAAGATCGAAGAAAACGACTAGCCAACCCATTTTATACTTGAGATTTTCCATGGTTCATAAGGACCGCTTTGCCGTTCCCTGACAGCGGAGCGAAAAGATGCAACAACCGCCGTGACGGCGGAGCGCAAGGTCATCTCCCTGCCAAGGTAAGAAACCAAGGCATGCAATGTAGAGACAATATGCTTCCTGTACTCTCCGGTCACCTCAGCAATGGAATTCTCAGCCGCTCCCTTGCCACGTTGGGAACATATCCAGCGGACGACATTGGCGTCGAACGCAGGGCGAAAAGGCTCCATGAGATCATAAGCCAAGGGAGCAGCGTGAGGGCGCGCCGAGTGGAAAATGCCGAACGACGGATCCAGCCCGTAAGCCAGCAAGTCACGCAGCATCGTGGAAAGAAGGATCGCGTAGGCATAGTTGAAAAGCGCATTAAAGCCGCCCGCTTCTCTTCCGCGTGTGAAGTTCTCATCCGCAAATGTTTCAGCAAAAATGGCCCAGAACACGCGCGCCGTATCGGATTCCCGTGCGGGGACGGATGCGCGCACGATGTCCCTCATTTTCTCCGCAAGAGGATGCTCAGGGTTCCAGAGCAGAGCCAGGCCCGCCTGATTGCGGCACTTGGCATCCACGGTCTTCTCCCAAAGACGTCTCTTGAGCTGCGGAGAAAGGCGCGCAAGATTGCGCAACGCCTCCGTATCCGTCCCCTTCTCCACAGGGAGAAGCACGGCGACCGGTTTGAACCGTTCGCAGAGGACGACGCCCATGCGCCGTTTAGAGGCTTCTATCAGGAAATTGCCAGTCAATGTACATTTGAACGAAGTGATGACGACAGCCGCCACATCCTCCATCGGCACTGAATGACTCTCATTGGCAGAGTCCACGATCAACCGCCCCTTGGAACAGGTGACGGCACTCTGGGGTGAATCGATGGAAATGATGTGGTAAGACATGAATCACTTGCTGTCGGCAGGAATACCCGTGTAAGGAACAGACAGAACGACCATCCCGGCTTGCAGCAATGAAGTTACCTTGACTTCCCTCCAATTGTCGGGGCAAGTCTTGCCCACGGGGCGGGCGGAAGACGGTATCTGCAAATCCAGCGCAAGCCCGGTTTTATTATTCTTCACGGAAGCAACCCTCCAGACCCTGTTCCGCCTGGTGTCCTTGTGTTTCGTAAGCCTGATGAGCTGCCCATTGCGAATGAGCTTGACGCCCTTCCCATATTCCCTGAGGCGACTGTAGACGTTGTGATGAGGAATGACGACCGGCTTGGGCGTCAGCGCCAAACCATAGTTGTCCGCTATAATACGCACTCCCTTGATTTCGCGCAATTTAGATTTTCCATGCGGCGAAATCCCCACGAGCTTCTCAGAAGATTCAGTCTTCTGTTTCAGCCCTTTAATCTGTCGTTGACGCAGCTGAATCATCTTGCCCCCTTCTTCTCGTCCGATCACACCCCAGGTCGTCTCTTCCAAGTGAGCTCCGCTCATATCGGACGGCACGTGGAAAGCCACGCGTTCCTCTTTCAATGCGCGGGCAAGGGAGCTGCGTACACTTTCCGGCATCGGATCGAGATGCAATCTCCCGTCAGCATCGATCTTGAAGGACTTGCGGCCGCCAAGCAGATGCAGTTCACCACGCAGCTCATCAATCTGCCGCTGCGATGACAAACGCCTCATAGCCAGAGCCTTCCAGACTATGCCATTCGTTCCGGCCGGGATGAGAAGCGGTATGAGCCCCAATATACAAGCATCCAAAGCATGATGTAAGTGCGTAATGTCTCGTATCTCCGCCTTTTCGCGAAGTTTCCCGTCGTCGCCCACGATGCCGGGAGAAACACCGGCCAGGGCGTCCCACGCCTTCCATGACGCACGAACGGCGGCGGTCACAGCGCCGGGAATCATGATGGAACGCACATTGGGACACACACCACGCATGACATGAGCGGCAATCTTCATGAGGTGGGAGCTCTGCGTCATCATGCCTTCCGTAAAACCTATGTTCTCATCCCGTGCACCTCGAACCGGCAAGGCGCCCACCAGCATGAGCCGTTTTCTGGTCTTCTTGCGCCTGACGTCGTCCGGTGCTCCTTTTCTGTCATCCAACTTTTGGACGAAGTCCTTGTATCGCCCGGGCGTAATGATCGTGAGGTTCTCTCTGCCCGGAACAGGCGTCCCCATATCCTCTTCCACGAATTGAAGCCCGGTTCGCTTTCCCTTCATTCTGTTGACTTCAGGCCACGTGAGCACCAAGGAGGACAAGGCGTTGGAATTTCGATCGGCGAAAGGGATGATATGCTCAAGCTCAAGCTCCGGAAGGTTATACGCACTATACTTCGCACCTGTATACGGACATGTCCTATTCAGATCCATCGCTATGCGGCACTTGCGAATCAATCCGGCGGACAGAGAAAGATCGGGAGCGTTCTTCTGCAAGTAATTGACAGCGGAGCGGAAATTCTCCATCCGCTTCCCCAATTCAGCTGAAATTTCCTTGGAAGTCTTGCCGGAAAACTCAGAGAGCTCTCGTCCCACCTCAATGCAGCAAACTTTCACTCGCTCTGGCTCGCCATCAGCATACAGGCTGATCATATCGCGCAACAATCGCCCGAAAATGAGCATTCTGTGCCTGACAAGATGATTGTTGCTCATTTCCTCCACGCGACGAGAGGCTTGAAGGCGATGCACCTCAGATTCGGGATCAAGCAGCGAATAGAGAATCCCGTCCTGCGCCTTCTTCTCTCCTTCAGGATGCCTTGAACTGAGAGCCGGACGCGTGGCGTCTTCACCTCTCAGGATTTCTTCCACGACTTGGCGCAAAACGGGTCTGGCATAAGGAGCACGGCCCGTGGCTTTTTCTCTTTCCGAACCTGGGACGAGGACGAGGGCTTTTTCACTGTCCGGATGGATCTGAAAGAAGTTGCACAGATTATCATCTTTTCCCCCGGCAATACTTCTGACACTCTCACGAAAATCCTTTTTCCCGAACTTGCCGCGCTGGCGCGCCCGAGTCATGAGCTCTCTCCTCGCCTCCGCCGGCAATGGTTTTCCGTCCACCCGTATATTGGCAAGAATACGCGCGAAGCGATACTCATAAAATTCGCGGCAATCGGCTTTCGGCACCTTAGCATATTTATCTGCACGCGCCTTGGCCATCTTCTCATCCATTCCCTCGCGCACGGCGGCGGCATACTCTTTCGCCCAAGTGACGGGGCAGCGGGCAATGATGCGGTTATCGAATCGGGGGACAAGCTGTCCGAAAAGCACAGATCCATGAAAGCGGCGCGGCAGAACCACACCGCAGGCTTTCAGCTCATCCGCATGTTCAGAAGAATCGCCGGCAATAAGCGACTGCACAGTCTTCGATAGAGAAGACGCCGCCAAGAGGCGGCTCACCTCCTCTTGGACAATTCTGCGGGGAAATGCCATATTGAGCGTCTTGAAGGCTTTCCTTGAATCCCATTCCCCATCTTTCAGGCCCAAGAGAGCAGCCATCGTCTCCGCCATAGTCGCCGTTCCCATCTCTTCCATCTTCTTTTTGGCCGTCTCCACTCTCTGAGCCTCTTCTTTCTCTTCCTCGCGGTCTTGGGTGGTTTTTGCCCAACGGGCGTTCCCGTCATAACCACGATTGTGTGCATACCAGCGCATCAGGTGCCAGACTTCCAGTCCCGTAAGGATTCTCTTTCCGGACAATGCCTCAGCAGCAAGAACGAATGGGGCGGGGTGCCCCGGCATGCGGCGCTCTTGGGGAGTGAGCACACCATAATGTTCAAGAATCTTCCCTATGCGATCGATGCGTTGCCGGCGGGCGCGTATGGTTCTGCGCATTCTCCGATACATTCTTCTCTGCGAGGCCAAACAATCATCTTTCGGGAAAAGCACCACCCCAGAACCTATGATCTCCACTTCCGATTCCATCTGAATTACAGCCCACCCGATGGAGGAATAGCCTATATCGAAAGAAAAAAGAAGTTTTCGAGAAGACGATGTTGACATTTCGTTTTATCTATCATATATTTTGTGCGGATTCAAGACAAAATTTGAAATGCAGACCGTTTCCCTGGCTTCGCCACATCGGCTTCAAAAGCATTTAATCCTGGCTCTCCTGAGAGGGAGAGCCTTTTTTATCTCCCCGCTCTTTCGTCGCAGAGCTGTAGGCCGAGTTCGGTTCTACTCACTGAATTTCAATCCTGCATCGTTCAGAAAGGCATCTGCGGCAAAGATCGCCCGCTCCCTTGCAATGCTCGTGCGTCCGAGAATATAAACACTGTCCCGCAAGGGTGTCAGGCAATGTGTGATCAAGTATTGCGCGCCGCATACGCACACGGCCATAGGGAAAGAAGACGCGGCGGCTCTCCCCCGCGTTCTCCCGCACCGTACGTAAAAACGGGCGCGGCTTTGCGCTTTCCCTTTGAGGGGCGGCCGACCCGCCCGACGCGAAAAAAGAGGCGCCCCCGGCGGAACGCCTCTCCTCTGAAACGAGAGCTTCGCCTTTCAGTACACCCCGACGGCCTCCGCCGCGCAGGCAGCCATGTAGTCCCGGTTCAATTTGGCGATGTTGTCCACGCTTATCCCCTTCGGACAGGCCGCTTCGCATTCGTATTGATTGGTGCAGTTGCCGAAACCCAGCGCGTCCATCTGGCGCACCATGGCCAGCACACGCCGGTTCTTCTCAGGTTTACCCTGGGGCAGCAGGTTCAAATGCGCCGCCTTGGCCGAAGTAAAGAGCATCGCGGAGGCATTCTTGCATGATGCCACGCAGGCTCCGCAGCCTATGCAGGCGGCAGCATCAAAGGCTGCGTCGGACGTGCTCTTGCGGATGGGGATGTTGTTGGCATTCGGGGCGGAACCCGTGCGTACGCTGATGTAACCCCCGGCGGCTATTATCTTATCAAGCGCCGAGCGATCCACCATCAAGTCGCGCAGAATCGGAAACGCCTTCGCACGGAACGGCTCGATCCAGATCGTGTCGCCGTCCTTGAACTTGCGCATGTGCAGCTGGCAGGTGGTGACCTTCTTTTCGGGCCCGTGGGGAATGCCGTTGATCGTGAGCGAGCACATGCCGCATATGCCTTCCCGGCAATCATGATCGAATGCTATGGGCTCCTTTCCCTCGGAAACGAGACCCTCATTCACGATATCAAGCATTTCCAGAAAGGAGGCGTCTTCGGGGATGTCCTTGGCGGCGTAGGTTTCCATGCGCCCTTGCGCCTCGGCGCTCTCCTGTCTCCAGACCTTCAGCGTAAGATTGAGAGTTTTGGCCATGATGATCTTTTGATTGGGTTTTATGATGATACGGAGCAGATTATTTGTAATTGCGAATGGCGAGATGGACGTTGTCGAATGTCAGCGGTTCCTTGTGCAGGATGGGGAGGCTGTCCACCCCGGTGAATTCCCAGGCCGCCACATAGGCGAATTTTTCATCGTTTCTCTTGGCTTCCCCATCGGGCATCTGGTATTCGAGGCGGAAATGGGCGCCGCAGGATTCTTCGCGCGCCAGGGCGTCATAGCAGAGCAGCTGGGCGAATTCCAAAAAGTCGGCCACGCGGCACGCCTTTTCAAGCTCGGGGTTGATCCCGTCGGCAGATCCTGTCACGCGCACGTTTTTCCAAAAATCTTCCCGGATTTCGGGGATGCGCTTGATGGCGGCCTCGAGGCTCTCCTCCGTGCGGGCCATGCCGCAATTTTCCCACATCACGTGCCCGAGCTCCCGGTGGATGGAGTCGACCGTCTTCGTGCCTTTCACCTCGAACAACTTCTGAATGCGCTCCTTCACGGCGTCTTCGGCGGCCTTGAATTCGGGAGCCGCCGTGGTGACGGCGCCGGGTTTGACGCTTGTGAGGTAAGTGGGCAGCGTGGCGGGGATCACGAAGTAGCCGTCAGAGAGCCCCTGCATGAGAGCCGAGGCGCCGAGGCGGTTCGCCCCGTGGTCGGAGAAATTGGCCTCGCCCAGCACATGCAGCCCGGGGATGCTCGACATCAGGTTGTAATCCACCCAAAGGCCGCCCATCGTGTAGTGCGACGCGGGGTAGATCATCATCGGCGTTTCGTGGGGGTCGTCGTCGGTGATTTCCTCGTACATATCGAAGAGGTTGCCGTATTGGCCGTCGATCCACTCCCGCCCCATGCGCCTGATCTCATCCGAGAAATCGAGGAACACGCCCTTGCCGGTGACCGCCACGCCCCGGCCGTCGTCACACGCCTCTTTCGCCGCACGGGAGGAAATGTCCCTCGGCGCAAGGTTGCCGAACGAGGGGTATTTGCGTTCGAGGTAATAGTCACGCTCTTCATCGGGAACGTCCGAAGGTCTGATCTGCCTGCTGCGGATCTTTTCGGCCACTTCGCGCGATTTGGGCACCCAGATGCGGCCGCTGTTGCGAAGGGACTCCGACATCAGCGTGAGCTTGGACTGATAGTCGCCCTTCACCGGAATGCAGGTGGGGTGAATCTGCGTGAAGCAGGGATTGGCGAAATAGGCGCCGCGCTTGTAGGCTTTGTAGGCCGCCGTCACGTTGCAGCCCATGGCGTTGGTGGAAAGGAAGAACACATTGCCGTAGCCCCCCGTGCAGAGCAGAACCGTATCGCCCGCATGGGACTTGATCTCACCCGTCACCAGATTGCGCGTCACAATGCCCTTGGCGTGCCCGTCCACCACCACGAGATCCATCATTTCGTGGCGGGTGAACATTTCGATGTGGCCCTGGGCAATCTCCTTCTCCATGGCTTGATAAGCCCCGAGCAGCAGCTGCTGCCCCGTCTGTCCCCGGGAATAAAACGTGCGCTTCAGCTGGGCCCCACCGAAGGAGCGGTTGTCGAGCAGCCCGCCGTATTCGCGCCCGAACGGCACGCCCTGCGCGACGCATTGGTCGATAATATTGGCGGACACCTCCGCGAGGCGGTAGACATTCGCCTCGCGGGCGCGGAAATCGCCGCCTTTCACCGTATCGTAAAAGAGGCGATAGACGGAGTCGCCGTCATTCTGGTAGTTTTTGGTTGCGTTGATGCCGCCCTGAGCGGCGATGGAATGAGCGCGGCGCGGGCTGTCCTGGTAGCAGAAGCACTTCACGTTGTAGCCCTGCTCGGCCAGAGTGGCCGCGGCGGAACCGCCCGCCAACCCGGAGCCGACGATGATCACCGTATACTTGCGGCGGTTGTTCGGATTGATCAATTTGGCGTCGCGCTTGTATTTTGTCCATTTCTGTTCGATGGGTCCTTCGGGAATGCAGGCGGACGGCATCGCGTCGCTGGTGGGGAAGTCGATCATGGCTGTATGGAATTTAAGGTGGTTTTAGTTATTGCTGATAATGCCGAGAAGAACGCTGACGGGGATCGAGATGAAGGCGCCGCAGACAATGACCGCATAGCACCAGGACGCGATCTTGTAGAGAGGCCGGATTTTTTTCGTGCTCAAGCCTGCTGTCTGCATCACGGATTCCACTCCGTGGCACACATGGCAGCCGAGGCAGAAGATGGCAATGATGTAGAAGGCCGAGCAGAAAGGATTCGCGAAGGCGCCCGCAATCAGGGCATAGCAGTCCGGCCTGCCGTCGAGCGTCTCCACTTGAGCGGGAAATTGAAACAGGTGGAAAAGCACGAAGCAGAGAATCATGCAGCCGCTGACGAGCATCGTGCGCGAGGAGAGCGTGGCCTGGATTGTGTTCCTGTACTCATACTGACGCCGCGCATTCCGATTTTCATACTGCAGCGCGAGCGTGTAGATCACGTGGATCAGAGCGACTGCAAGCAGCCCCAGCCGAATGCTCCACAGCACCCAGGAGGGCATGGCGTGAAGGCCGAAGGCGTAATTGTTGATCCATTCCCGCCCTCCGTAAACGGTCAGGTTGCCAATCAGATGCCCCACGAGAAAGGCGAGAAGGCACGCCCCGGTGACGGCCACAATAATCTTGCGGCCAATCGAAGACGTGACGAACTTACAGGCTGTTTGTACAATAGCGTTCATAAGTGCAATATCAATATCGTCTGTGCGCCCTTTTATTACTGCATTTTCCGCCCGATTGCAAGCCCCAACATGGATCCGGCGCGGAAAATATCAAAGCCGGCCCGGCGGAACGCTCCGGGGAAACCGCGGTCACGCCCCGGCAGACGCGTCCGCAGAAGGCGCGGCTTCAGCTCCGGAACCCGGCCGCCCCCAAGGGCGAAGCTTGCCGCGGGCCCCGTTCCAGAGAGCGCACAGGAGCGCCGCGAACCTTTCGGCGGAGATTTCTCCGGTCTGCAGCATGGCGTTCATTGCCAGAACAGCGCAGCAGCCGCACGCGGCGAACAGATACAAGGACCGCCCCGGCCTCTTGCGCTTTTGGAGCCACGCCCAGTTGCGCGTCTTGTAGTAAAAGCGCGAAACGGGGATGCCCGGCTCGTAAAAAAAGGAACCGCCCCCCACATCGTAGCGAATCAGCGCCTGCGGCGGGGAGGGATGCTCCAGCAAAGCCCCGGCCACGGTAATGGTGCGAAAGCCCGACGAGCAGGCCAGCCAGGGATATTCTTCGTCTTCGCCCCGAATGAACAATCCCGGAGTCGGAGCGCCTACGGTCTCCCAGAGTTCCCTGGGATAAAGAGCCCCGAGCCAGCCGCCTCTGCTGGGGATATACGCCTGTTCGGGAAGAGAGTCCCGCCTGCAGAAATGCTGCCAGGGCTCGGCGTCATCGTGCGTGGAGCGCGCGGTGAGCGGCCAGGTGAGCTCATGATCTCTCGCGGGATCGACCACGAGAGCCATGCGGATCAGAGGACGGCCTTCCCCGGGCAGAGCCGAGGGCGCCTCCGTGAGGCGGCGCAGCGTATCGCAGCGAGGCCAGGAATCGTCGTCGAGCACCCACGCGTAATTGACGCCGGGGAGATTGAAGGCGTAATCGAGACCCGCGGCGCACCCTCCCGCATTACCTGCATTACGGGGCATCTGCACGATATGAAGATCGCCCTCCCGGCCGTGCCGGCGGGCGGAATCCGCAAATTGCCGGAGGACGGGATCGCTCGGAGAGCCGTTGTTGACGACGACTATTTTTTGTACGGGGCGCTCTTGCCGCAGGATGCGCTCCAGACAAATCAACGAGGCATCCGGACGGGAATAATGGACAAAAATGGAACAAACGGCATCCATCTCAGCCAGTATAAGCGGAAGAAGCCCGTTTGGCGAGAAAAAAAGCCCGGCCGTGAACCACAACTCTTCCGGGGGCGCCGTCGCTCCGCATCTTTCCTGACAAGAACCCCTCGCCCGGCATATTCCGCCGGCCATATCTCCGCCGCGCGGCGTTCATCGGCGGCTATGAGAAGGCCGTCCCGCAGGCGGACGGAACGGCTTTCACGGACATCGGCGATATGCGCTTTACAAATCCGGGGGCAGCACGACGTAGCGATCCGCCTGGCTGACGCCCGTCTTCTTGTTCTCAGGGAAAAGATCCTTCAAACGCCCCTTGCGGTCATCCGAAGGATCACTCGTCAATTCCTTCGTCTTGACGCTGCCGTCATTGAAGAGAACCAGCGCATACATCTGAAAACTTTCCCCGTCAAACACCACATCGCCTCCGGACATGGGCGTCCTCCCCGCTACGGACGTCATGAGCAGGGGAGCGTTCATGGCCGTGACGCTTCCCTTGACGTCGGCGCCCTCCTCATCCGATTTGGTCATCACGTAGGCGAACCCGCATTCGCCCTTTTCAAGGGCATGCCCTTTGGCGATCTTATTGTCCGGCTGCCTGCTCATGCGCCCCAAACCGTTGATTTTGGCATAGAAGTTTTCTTCGCTTTCCACCGCATTCAAATAGAAAAGCTGCCGGAGGTAGCAATTGGAGGTGTTGCCGGTGATCGGGCCGTAGTCGATGTCGTTGTTCTTCTCATCCTCCAGAAAGCGCTCCGCTAATGTATCGCAGGGGTAGGCGCCGTAATCATTGGAGAAGCTCATCAGGGTCTTATGGAGATTGGTCAGGTTGGACTGCGCCACATTGCGGTCGCCCGCGTTGCGCTGATTCAAAACAATGGGGTAGGCCACGCCTGCGATGGCGGCAATAATGGCGATCACCACCATCAACTCAATCAGGGTGAAACCGGAGCGGTTTTGTTTGCGGATCAATTTTGCTTTCATAGATGCACAAGGCTTATTGACGTTTTCTTTTAGCAGATTTTTTTCATTCACGCAAGCATCAAGTAACAAAGAGACCTCATTTTTTTGCAAAGAAAGAGGCCAGGGAGGCCAGATCCTCCGCACCCGGGCGCGCGGTCAGAGAGACCGTTTCCCGCTGAATGCGGACGAGTTCGGCAACGCCCTTGCGGGCCAGGGCGAGCATGGCCTCCATTTCTTTCCCGGTGAACACGGCCTCTTCGCCCGACCCCTGGATTTCGACGAATTCGCCCTTTTCCGTCATGACCACGTTCATATCCACATCGGCATCCCGATCCTCCTCATAACAGAGATCGAGAAGAGGCGCGCCCTTCAGCATCCCCACGGAAATGGCGGCCACCATCCCGCGGAGGGGATTTTCGGCGAGTCTTCCTTCGGCCACGAGTTTCTCGAAGGCAAGGGAGGCCGCCACGGCGGAGCCGGTGATGGAAGCCGTGCGCGTTCCTCCGTCGGCCTCGAGCACATCACAATCGACCCACACGGTGCGGGAACCCAGTTTTTTCAAATCGACCACGGCGCGAAGCGACCGCCCGATCAAACGCTGAATTTCGCTCGATCGGCCGTCGAGTCTGCCGTTCGCGATATCGCGTCTCTTGCGGTCGAGCGTGGAATAGGGGAGCATGGAGTACTCCGCCGTCAGCCAGCCGCCTTCCACGCGCTGCGCCTTCATCCATCGGGGCACATCTTCCTCGACCGTCACGGCGCAAATCACGCGGGTGCCGCCGAAACAGCTGAGCACCGAAGCCGCCGCATGCGGAGCTATCCCCGGAATAAATTGAATCTTGCGGAGCTCGTCCGCCAAACGGCCATCTTGTCGTTCCATGGCCTCATCATGGCACAAGAAAGAGCCGTTGGCAATTTTCTTGTCAGAAAACTTTTTTTTCTCGACAAGAACGCGGCCCGACGGCTATCATCGCGGAAGCGAACGGCGAGTCTTTCGCAATAAGAACAAATTAGAAAGAGGTACCAGACCATGAAAACAGCCAACGTGGATCCAAACATTACGGTAACGGGGCGGCACATCGAAGTGACGGAGGCAATCCGCGACTTCGCCACCAAGAAGATCGAATCCATCAACATTGATTACCCGCGGATTGTCGAAGCGCGTGTCATCGTCGATGTCCAGAAGGGCCGCCAAATCGCTGAAATCATTCTTTTTTGCGCCGATCACATCACGATCCAGGCGTCGACGGCCGGCCTCGATCTCTACGCGGCCATCGACGAAACGGTCACGAAAATCATGCGCCGCATGCGCAAGCACAAGACACGTCTGATGAAGACTTTCCGGCCGCACCGCTCGGAAAGCATCCGGCACTTGGACGAAGTCGTGTACGATGAAAACGTACTGGACTACGACGTGGACGCGGCCGAAGATCCCAAGCCCGTCCGCATCCAGCGCGAAGGCTACGAACTGCAGACCCTGTACAAGGAGCAGGCCATCATGGCTCTCGAGCTCACGGACAAACCCTTTGTCCTGTACAGAAACGCGCGGCGCAATGTGCTGCAGATCGTGTACCGCCTCGGCGACGGAGAATATTCCATCATCGAATTGGGGCCGAATTTGTAGCCCTGCCATTCCGTGCCCTGATTTCCGGGGAACCGGCCGCCCGCCGGTTCCCCCTTTTTCATCAGCAGTTTCAGCTCGCTGAACGGAAAGGCCCGGCATGGGGCCGCCCGCGCGAAGGGCGCGCTGGACGAGACGGATCTCGAGGCTGCCGAAGATCCATGGGGCTGCCCGCGCGAAGGGCGCGCCGTCCAGCGGGCGGACGGGGAAAAGCGGAAGACTCCGCCGGCGCGGCGGCGGGAAATTCCGGAAAAAAGCTTTGAATCCGCGCGGAAATGTGGTATCTAATCCCCATGCATACAGAAATCGTCTCTGTCTCGGCGCGCGAGGTGCTGGATTCGCGCGGAAATCCCACCGTCGAAGCGGAAATCGTATTGAAAGGCGGTGTCGTCGGGCGCGCCTCGGTGCCCAGCGGCGCTTCCACCGGTGAACACGAAGCCTTGGAACTGAGGGACAAGGATCCCCGCCGTTACTGCGGACGCGGCGTGCTCAAAGCCGTAACCAATGTGAACGAAAAAATCGCGCCGGCTCTCGTAGGCTTGGATGCGACAAACCAAGTGGAAGTCGACCGCGTGATGCTTGCGCTTGACGGCACCAAAAACAAGGCCAATCTGGGGGCGAACGCCGTGCTGGGCGCCTCCCTGGCCGTGGCTCATGCCGCCGCCGCCGCCGTGGGGCTGCCCCTCTACAAATATCTCGGCGGGCCGAACGCCAAGATTCTTCCCGTGCCGATGATGAACATCCTCAACGGCGGAGCCCACTCCGACGCGCCCATCGACATCCAGGAATTCATGATCATGCCGAAAGGCGCGCCCACTTTCGCCGATGCCCTGCGCTGGGGCGCCGAAGTGTTCCACTCCCTCAAGGCCGTGCTGCACGATCGCGGTCTCTCCACGGCGGTGGGGGACGAAGGCGGCTTCGCTCCTTCCCTCCACTCCACGAAAGACGCTCTCGACGTCATCATGCAGGCCATCGAACGCGCCGGCTACCAGCCCGGCAAAGACGTGGGCATCGCGCTCGACGTGGCGTCCTCTGAATTCTACGATCCTGAAACCGATCGCTACATCTTCAAGAAGAGCGGCGAAGGCAGCAAGACGGCTGAGGAGATGGTCGAGTATTATCGCAATCTCCTGGGCTCCTACCCCATTCTCTCCATCGAAGACGGCTGCGCCGAAAACGACTGGGAAGGCTGGAAGCTCCTCACCACCCAGCTGGGCTCTCAAATGCAGCTCGTGGGGGACGATCTCTTCGTGACGAACACGGAATTCCTCAGCCGGGGCATCGCCGAGCAGGTGGCCAACGCCATTCTTGTGAAGGTCAACCAAATCGGTTCTCTGACAGAGACTTTCGACGCAATCGCCATGGCTCAGGATCATTCCTACCATGCCGTCGTTTCCCATCGCTCCGGCGAAACGGAAGACACGACGATCGCCGATCTCGCCGTCGCTACGCGCGCAGGGCAGATCAAGACGGGCTCGCTGAGCCGTTCCGACAGGCTCGCCAAATACAACCAGCTGCTCCGAATCGAGCAGCAGCTGGGTAAAGACGCCATTTTCGCCGGTACGCTGGGCATTCTCTGAGCGCCCGCTCGAAAGCATACTTGCCGAACCATGCTCTTCCGTCCTTTCCTGAGCTTGTCAAAGCGTCGGCGCTGCGATGAGCTGGATCTTCTCCGCCGGGAACGGACGGAGGGCATCGGTTCCATTTTGTCCGTTTTCGGAATGATTTTCTTGGTTTCGCTCATTTTTCTCGTTTCTCTGATCGTGCTCAAACCTCTTGTCGAGCTGCGCCAGATTGAACAGGAAAGAGAGGAGGCACAAACTGCCCTGCGCCGCACACAGGCCGACATGAGGCGCGCGCATGATGAATTCGTCTGGATGCAGGATCCGGAATATTTCGAGCAAATCGCCCGCGATCGCTCCAACTTGGCCAAAGCGGGGGAAATTGTCATCCGGCCTCCGCGCCCAGAGAGGCGGACGGCCAATTAATTGACATCCGCTCTTTTCCGTCTTGCCGGCTCGTTCGTAAATGCCCGCAGGGCGTAGATTCCCGGCGCCTGCGCAAGGGGAGGGGAAGCCGCACGGCGGCCCGCCGACGCTCTCCGTCGGCGCCGCCTTCGGAAATGATAGGGCTTCCTTTGCTGCCATCCCCCGCCCTGCGGGCATTTCTGCTCCGCCTTCCTGCCTCCAAAGGCCGGCGAGGCGCCTAGGCGGCGCGCTTCTTTATCCACGGCGGATTCCCCGCATACATCAACCATTTTCAGATCCAAAACCCGAGCCAGCCAGCCCACCATCAAAGCGATCGGGCGCACAGGGGATTTCCGCGGCGGCGCCCACAGACGCCCTATTTGCAAAAACGGATGGGCGCGAGTTAAACGCGCCCATCCGTGAAAGCCATACCAAGAGCAGGCACTCAAAGCCGCCGGCTTGCCGCGCCCGTCCGGGCAGCGCGAAGGGAATCGCTTTTACTTGCGGCGGCGTCGGGCGGCCAACCCGGCGAGAGCCAGCAGACTCAGCGCAGCCGAGGCGGGCTCGGGCACAACAGAGGCGGTCAGGGAGATGGTGCCTGCCGTCATCGTGCCTCTGGCGTTATCCCCGTCCTCTGTGGCGACCACCGCATAGACCGTGGAGCTGACCAGCGCATCCGTCACGGTGACGGTCACAGTATCTCCCACTGCCGTTGTAAAGCTGCTCGCGGAGATCTGCCAGCCGTCCGCCGTCTCGTAAACAAGGGCGATTTCACCTGAGACGTCTTCCGTGCAGTCCGATGTAAATGTGTACGTGAAAGTCAGCGATGAGACCGTGTCCAAGCTGGCGTCAATGGTGCTGGCGAATCCGATCACTGAACCAGCATAAGCCCCGCGGTTATTGAAAGACAGCGTGTAGACTCCGTCCGCTTTGGAAAGTAAGGGCTGCGGCTTGCCCGCTCCCCCGTTCATGGCGGTGGGGTGGATGTAACCTGTGGCTTCACTCTGAAGCCAAGAGACTACGCTGTCTGCGGTGATCCCGGTGAGGGAGCCGAAGTTATAACTGGCTGTAGTATACTGCCCGGTGCCTGTAGCGAGATCGTCGAGAAGATCTTCGGTGTCTTCTGCCGAGGCTGCGGTGATGAGGCTCGCCGCAGCGAGCGCGGTTGTCATGAACGTTTTCATTATGTTGATACTATTTTTGTATTGCCGGGAATAGACTCGCCGCCCGTCCAAAGGGCGGGAAGGAATATTCCCTTGAGGAAAGGGTATATCTTTTGTAATGCTATCTTTGAAATATATCTATAATTAACTTCAAACAAATGAAATATGAAAACCGATCCGCCAGCGAATTCTCGAGAATTCCCGAAAAGCTTCACCGGCCGAAGTGAATGAAGCCGTTAAAAATGAAATTTTTCTCAATAAAATATGCTTGACGTAGCATTACAAATGCTACACCTAATAAAAATCACACGTTATTCATTAGAATTAATTCTCATCCGACAAGATATAATATACACTCGGGTACTCCCGATGCGGCGCGGCAGACACCACGCCGCGTCGGAGGACGGAAACCATGAAGCTGACCGCGAAAAGCGTCATGAATGTCTTCCCCGGTTGAATTTGTTGAAATCAAAGAGCCACCCCAAGCCGCTCCTTTCACAGAACCGGCAGATTTCCACACAGCACCACAGCACGGCGGCAGAGAGGACAGGAGCATAAACTAAACTGAAGAGATAAATACCGGTTCCGGAGAAATCCGCATATTCTCTGATAAGCACTTCAAGAATAAACGTCTGGAGGATGTAGATACCAAGTGTGTGCTTCCCGATCGCTCCCGCTTTCTCCAGAAAGGCACCGGGAAGCTTCGCGCAGAGAAGACGGATGGATGCGAGAGCGAAAACTCCTCCCGCAGCGCCGATCAGCAATTTATAATACACCGTATACAATTGACCGCGAATTGTATCGCATCCGGGAAAGACCAACATTTTAAAAAAATTGATTTTCGGCCACATCAATTCTTGATTCCAACTTGGGAGCAAAAGCAGAAAACAGACGCCGCTGGTAAGAGCCACAGCAGCCGCACACCGATCAAATTCCGTTTGAAAACGCTTGAAGGCATAGCCCAGCAGGAAACATGGAAACATGTATCGGATCTGAAGGATGCTAAGGTGCGGTTCAAAATCGACCAGCTGAACGGCAAGGAACACAAGCGACAGACCTAGCCAAACCCGGGGACACAAAATGCGGGCTCCCACATAAAAGATCAGTACACAGACGAAAAGACTTTTCAGGAACCAGAAGGAATACCACAGAACTCTGATCACGGAATGCGGGCCGTCCGGGAACAAAAGCCGCCATACAAGGAACAGCGCCACCCCCCATACCACGGCAGGAAAAACGAGCTGAAGCGACTTTGCGGTGAACACTTGCCGGAACCTCCTCTTGAGCAGTTTGTCGGCAAAGAATCCGGACAATATCATGAACAGGGGCATGTGGAAGCTGTAGATGAAAAGGAACACGGAATTCTTTCCGCACTCTCCCTCAGCCAGGTGCTGGATACAATGCCCCCAGAGTACACAAAATATAGCGATGCACTTGGCAGCGTCCACCCACAGAAGCCTTGTTGTCGTTCCTGTCATGAAGCTGTGAGAGCCGCCGAGGCAACGGGCTCTCCCCGCAGGGAAATCTATCGCATTGCGAATGCTGTATCAAGCATAATTTTTATTGAAAATCTCATTTTAATGCTATTATGCATTTCGGCCGGTGAAGCATTTTCTGGAATCCTCCGGAGTCAGCGAACGAGTTGATTTTTCACATTCTATTTGTCTGTAGGCAACTATATATGAATTTCGAGGTGTAGCATTCGCAATGCTACTAGGAATCGCCATTGTTTTTGACATGTTTTCAACAGTTGTTGATTTTCAGTGAAAAATAATAACAACAAATAATAAGTGCAGGCGGCGCGAGAGGTCACAAGCCGGCGCAGCGAGTCGGGGGGGTTGGTTGCCCGTTAGTTGCCTCTGTGTTAGTCTCTGTCGGCGTGAAATTGTCCGTAACTCGAGATGCTTACAAAGGACACGCGCGATCACCCTGGCTTGTGGTCGTGCCGCGCCGGTTGTCAGCCTCCGGCAAGCGGATCTACAGACGCTTCAGAACAAAAGCGGAGGCTCACGAATTCGCTGCCAAACTGCGCGGCCAGGCAACCGAATACGGTGAACATCCGCATTCCATATTGACACGCGCGGAAACATGTGACGCATCCCAGGCCGCATCCATCCTCGAACCATTAGGAATCAATCCTCTACAGTGCGCCCAAATAATGTGAGCCGTCTGGCGGAATTGCACGGTTCCGTGGCAAACGCCATCGTATTTAATGAAGAAAAAGGGAGCGTGCGAAATGCCAGCTCCGCGCCGCCGCCTCATGAGACGCTTTCCCTGCGCACCGCCTTCGAGGCCATGAATGAGGCAAAACGCCATCAATCACCTTACACTCTTCGCTCCCGTACCAGTCGTTTTGCTCACTTCTTCCGAGAAAATCCCGGCATCGAGGCTTCTCCCCTCTCTGAGCTCTCCACGGCGCAGATCTCGGTTGCGTTGAACCGCGCTTGCCACTCTCCCACAGTATTCAACGACACACTCGGCGCACTCTCCGCCCTGTACGCTTACGCCATGCGCAAAGGATGGTGCACGTCAAATCCACTCATCCCCATCGACCGGCGCCACGTCACTGAAAAAGAAATACACCCTCTCATGCCGGTCGATCTTTCAATATCTCCGCTGCAAGATCTAGCCGGGAGGGCGCGTATTCCGTATATGCATATGAAAGCATTCATTCCGCTCGTCCTGGGGACAGGCGCGGCATGGGGCGGATGGCATGTTTCCGATGCCGATCTCTTGGCGGCAAGGCAGGAACGGGGCGCAGCCGAGCTCAATCGTTCGGCTTACGGAGAAGCGCTCCGAGTGGCGGGGGATGGGTATGCCGAAGGCATTGGAACATACGCCGCGGGCATGGTGCCGCTGACCGTGCCGGAACAGAGCGCGGCGCTTTCCGGCGCCTGCGGCGTGGATGACGGCGCCGGACAGGATGCGGGCGGCGTGGTGTTCCGCGTCTTGAGCGGTTCTTCTGTGCTTTGGAGCTCGCCCGAGATGAAGCGCGGCGCGCATGTGCAGGAATTCAAAGTGACCGTGCCGCAAGGCGCGCACAGACTGTATCTCGTGACCGAAGCCACGGAAGACGGGGGGGCGCCCGCCGACTGGGTGAATCTGAAATGGGAGGCGGGAGCCCCCGCTTCGCCTCCCCCGGCTGACGAGCCTGTGCAGATGAAAGGCGAAGATTTCGGCCTCACTCCCGGAGAGGAGGATGCGACAAAGGCCATGCAAGCCATGCTGAACGCGGCTCGGGAAAAGCGCGGTTCAGTAAAAATCGTCCTCAAAAAGGGAGAATACCACTTCCATGAGGCGGAAGCTCTGCGCATGAGCTTCTATGCGTCGAACCACGATCAGCCGGCCATACGCCCTGTCGCCGTCCCTCTCGTCGATCTGGAGAATGTGGAAATTGACGGCGGAGGTTCCACATTCATCATCCACGGGATGTCGCAGCCCGTCCTCGTCATGGACAGTCAGTGTATCACGCTTTCGAATCTTTCCATCGCCCTGTCCCGTCCTTGGGGCGGTGAAGCGGTCATCGTGAGCGCTGAAGGCGGCGGCGCCACGGTCTCCATCGATACGGACGCATTTCCTTGCGAAATACGCGGCGGCCGCCTCTTCAACAGAGGAGAAGGATGGAGCGAGAGCATCTCCTGCGTGATGGCGGCGTTCAGGAAAGACACCGGACGGATTGCAGCGGCCGATATTCCCCTGAATTCGACGGTCGAGGCATTGCGGGACGGCACTTTCCGCTTTCCCTGCTTTGACGCGGAAAGCCTGCGTCTTGCTCCCGGGGATGTGCTGGTGCTGCGCAGCTACGCCATCCCCTCGCCCGGGGTGATGCTCTACCGCGCCCGAAACACCGTTTTGAACAACGTGTTCATTGCGGGCAGCATGGGCAAGGCGCTGCTGGCCCAGCGTTCGGAAAACGTCACCATACTCGGCGGCGGCTGCGCTTCTCTTCCCGGCAAAGCCGCCGTCCACACGGCGGATTCCGACGCGGCGCATTTCTCGAACACAAAGGGGCTCATTCGCATTGAAGGCGCCTTGTTTGAAGGGATGATGGACGACGCGGCCAACGTACACGCCACCTGTCTGAGCATTGTGGAGGTAAAAGGCGACAGAACCATTCTATGCCGCTACATGCATCGGCAGGCCGTAGGATTCGAAATCTTCCTTCCGGGGGAAAAATTGACGTTCATCGCCGGAAAGACGCTCGAAAACGGAGAGACCGCCGCAGTGACATCCGTGCGGAAGCTCGACAGCAGCCATCTGCTCATCACGCTCGATCGTCCCGTGCCGGCGGGCATCGGCGCCGGAGACGCCGTCGAAAACGCGGATTGGCATCCCTCCGTCATTTTCCGCCGCAACATCGTGCGCAACAACCGGGCGCGCGGCATCCTCATCACCACGCCCGGCGAGACGCTTATAGAGGACAACTTGTTCGACCATTCCTCAGGTTCAGCCATTCTGCTGGCCGGGGACGCCCAGAACTGGTATGAAAGCGGAGCCTGCCGCAAGGTGACAATCAGGAACAACCGATTCATCCACAATTTGACGTGGAGATACCAATTCACGGACGCGATCATTTCCATCCACCCCTCCGTCTCACAAATCGAAAAGCAGAAGAGCTGCTACCATTCTCACATCGACATCACGGGCAACAGCTTCATTACGCACGACGTGCCCCTGCTCTCCGCCATTTCCGCCGAAAACCTCTCCTTTGCGGGCAACCGCGTGCAATATACGGACGCCTACCCGGGATGGGGCAAAAAACCGTTCATTCTCAAAAAATGCAGAGGTCTCACGGTCACAGGGAACACCACCAATCGCCCCGCATGGACGCAGGACGACTGTGAGCGCGACGCCCGGACTCCCGCCGACAGTATCAGAATTGAAAAGAACACCCGTTCTCCCCATCGCTGAAACCACTCTCCCGCCCCCGGTTCATTGAAAAGCCGGAGGCCCGCGCCGGGAGAAGCTCGGCCGCCGGCTCAAGACAGTTCGTTCACGGCCGATCCTATGCGGGCGGGAGACAAAAACTCAACAGCGCGGCGCATTCCGTCGTCTCGACGGACAAACCGAAGACGTCGCCCGTCACGCCGCCCAGACGCCTCCGGGCATAGCAAAGCACACAAGCCGAAGCCAGCGCCGCCCACAGCAGAGCCCGCAGACCCGGCAGCCCCGCCAGAGCGCAGCACACCAGCGTAACGCCCAGAGCGGCCACGGCATGCCGAGTGCGCGTACCGCGGCAAAAAGCTTCGCCCATACCGCCCTTGCGGGCTCCGGGCATCCGCATCGCGGCAAAGATCTGCACGCGCCCCAGCAGCCCCGCCAGAGCGCATAAAGCCATGAACCGCCAGCCGCCCGCCGCGCGGAGGAACAGTGTCCCTATGGCTGCCGCCTTCAGCATCAGACAGAAGAAAAGGAAAATCCCCCCGAAAGTTCCCAGGCGGGAATCCTTCATGATTTCAAGGCGCCTTTCCCGCGAAACCTCCGCCGGCAGCCCGTCGCCGCAATCGGCCACGCCGTCAAGGTGCAGTCCGCCGGTCACCATGGCCCAGGCGGCACAGCCGATGATTCCCGGCAGCAGAAGCGGGCATGGAGCAAACACAGCCCACGCCGCCCAGGAGACCGCTCCCGCCAGTCCGCCGACCACCGCCCCCACCAAGGGCAGCCACATCGAGACGCCGTCCAGATCTTTCTGCAGAGGCCAGGCACCCACAGGCAGACGCGTCAGAAAGCCGAAGGCCGAACGCAGAGAACGAATCGTGCGCTGCATGACATCAGGAAGGCACGTGAATACCCAGCTCGGAGAGGGTTTTCATTTCAGAGAGCACCCGCGTCGCGGCATCGAGCACGGGGAAGAAAAGAGCGGCGCCCGTGCCCTCGCCCAGGCACAGCCCCAAATCGAGAAGGGGGCGCACGCCCAGATGCTCCATCGCGAGGCGGTGCCCCGGCTCGGCAGACAGATGAGAACCGACGAAATAACGCGCCGCGGCGGGAGCAATGCCCGCCGCCACGGCGGCGGCGGCGGCGGCGATCAATCCGTCAATGACGATGGGTATGCGCAATTCGGCCGCTCCCAGCATCAGACCGGCCATAGCGCCGATCTCCGGGCCGCCCACCTTGGCGAGCGTATCGAGAGCGTCGGCGGGGTTGGGGCGATTGATGCGGAGCCCCTCTTCGATCAGCTCGATCTTGCGGCGGATAATCCCGGCCTTGACGCCCGACCCCCTCCCGGTCACTTCGGCCACAGGGCGCCCCGTCAGCACGGCAATCAATGCCGATGAGGGGGTCGTATTGCCAATGCCCATCTCGCCGGCAGCCACGAGATCAAGTCCCCTCGCCTTCTCGGCGCGGGCCATCTCGATGCCGATATCGAGGCAGCGCTCAGCCTCATCGCGCGTCATGGCCGGTCCTCGGGAAAAATCGCGCGCCCCGCGCATCACCTTGCGCGAGATCAGTCCGGGGCAGTCTCCGAAGTCGTAATCGACACCCACGTCCACCACGCTCAGACGCGCTCCTGCATTGCGTGTAAAGGCATTGATCGCCGCGCCGCCGGCGAGGAAATTGCGCACCTGGATATGAGTGACGTCGCGATTCGTCAGGCTGAGGCCATGATCGGCAATGTGGTGATCAGCGGCAAAAAGCACTACGGCCTTGTCGCGCAGGCGGGGCGCCGGGCTGCCCGTCATCCCGGCGATTTGTTCGGCCAGAGGTTCAAGCGCCCCCAAAGAACCAGGCAGTTTCGCCAGCCGCAACTGCCGTTTCCTCGCCTCCGCAGCGGCCGCTTCATGGAAAGGTGGTATATTTACAGAGATCATAAGGCGAAATAAAATGCGAAACGTGAATGTTTATTTTACCACTCCGCCCCTTTCCGGGCAAGTCTTTCGCCGATTTCGTTTTTTCCCTGCCCTGTCACCGGATGACTCGCCCTGCCAACGCTCTGCCCTCCGCGAATCGATGATGCGGCATTATACGCCTGTATCTGATACAATATAAAAACAATACGCCCCCTTCATATACTCTGTGGAAAAACGCATCGCTCGATCATTCGCGGAAGGTTTGTCCTGCAGGGCGCAGCGGCAAAAAACGTCCTCGCCAATCGGCA
>JAJQGU010000024.1:39225-48384 GCA_021200315.1 Akkermansiaceae bacterium | reverse complement strand
AGGCGGTGTATGTGGACGCGTCATAGGCGAGCGTATAGGTGGCGCCGTCCGTGACCTCGATCGTGCCGCTGCCCTGCGGGGCGCCAGCGCTGCCGATGGCGAGCTTCGTGTAGGTACCGTCAGACGAGACGACGCTGAGTCCGGACGCGCCGGTGCTGGCTGACGTCATGCTGATGAGCGCTTTGGAACCCGTAGTCGTGGAATTCACGGTCACCGTGAATGAAAACGCCCACGTGGAGAGAGAGTCTGGATCATCTCCGGAGAGGGATGGTGTCCAGCTGACGGTGCCGTGTCCGGTGGCCTCCGTATAGTTGGTGATGTCAGTAGTCGTGGGGATCTCGGCGGCCAGGGCGGCGGACGAGAGGAGGGCGAGAGCAATAATGGACTTCTTCATAAATGAGTTAATTTTTATTGGGATGGGGTTATGTGAGTGTCCGCGCACCCGCGCCGCATCCCGCGGCGGAGGAGGGAGAGCGGGGAGAAAACCGCTCCCCGCGCCCAAAGGACGGGAAAAGCATAGCGGATTTTGAATCCGCTAGGCAGAAACGCTCCCTGAAATTCGTATGCAATCCATTCTGAACACAACGTTTCTTACTAAAAATACATAACGTCATTATATAAATTCAGGCCGAAATTCACGAAATGGAAATGAGACGCAAACGTTTTTTCTTGAAAGAAATCTGAATTTTCAGGTTGACAGCGGATTCAAAATCCGCCGGGCGCCGCCGGCGGTTTTACACGGCGGAGAGGAATTCGCGCCGAGGGGCAGGGGAGGAAAGCTCCGGCGCAAGGGGGGGCATGAAAGAGCGGAGCGCCCGTTTTTCGGGCGCGGTTCACGCGCCGCCCTGCTTTTTCAAGGCGTATCGGGCCGCGCCATCGCCTTGGGCGGCCGCTTCCCGGAGGCAGTGCGCCGCCTGCCGCTCGTCCTTCTCCACGCCGAGCCCGTATCGATAAAACATCCCCAGCCCGACCTTCGCCGGGGCGAACCCCTGCTCGGCGGCCTTCCGGTACCAGCGCACGGCTTCCGTGAAATTCTGCTCCACGCCTTCTCCGTCTGCATGGCAGGCCCCCAGCTTGTACCGGGCTTCGGCGTCTCCCCGTTCCGCCCTCTGCCGAATCCCGTGCATTCTCCTGACGACGCATGCCCGCAGCAGCGCAAAGCCCGCGGCGGATAACACGGCGATCGCCGCAGGGAACATCATTCTTTTCATGGAAGCTTTCCGCTCATCGCCGATGGGGGCTTGTTCATGGCGGAGCGGGCGGACGCTCCGCCGAGCGTCATAGAATGTGCGGCGTTCCGCCGAAGAAAAATTGTCTGCACCCCCTTTCTTTCCCATCCGCGCGCCGCGGAGCGGGAAGAGCCTGCCCCGCGCGGACGGGGCACAGAGGGGAGTGACGGCGGCGGGGCTACATGCCCATGATGGAGTAGCCGCCGTCCACATAGATCACCTGGCCGGTGATGCTGGCCGCGGCGTCCGAGGCGAGAAAGACGCCCGCGGCGCCGAGTTCCTCGCCTGTGCAGGAGCGGCTCATCGGCGCCTTGGCGCCGTAGATCTTGAGCATTTCCCCGAACCCGGAGACCCCGCGCGCCGCGAGGGTCTGCATGGGGCCGGCGCTGATGCAGTTCACGCGGATGCCGCCCGATTTGCCGAGATCGGCGGCGAGGTAGCGCGTGCAGGCTTCGAGAGCCGCTTTGGAGACGCCCATGAGGTTGTAGTTGGGAACGACCTTCCGGGAGCCGTGGTAGGTCATGGCCACAATGCTGCCCCCGTTGGTCATGAGCGGCGCGACGGCGCGGGAAAGAGCCACGAGCGAGAAGGCGGAAATGTCGAGCGAGATGCGGAAGGATTCGCGGGTGGTTTCGGAGAAGTGCCCGCCGAGCGAGCCGCCGTCCTTCGGGGCGAAGGCGATCGCGTGCAGCAGGCAGTCCACGCGGTCCGTGTGCGCGCGCACATAGTCGAAAAAGGCGGCGATGGATTCGTCGCTGCTGACGTCGAGCCCGCAGACGGGCGTATCCTCGCCGAAAGTCTCATGGACGAGCTTGAGCACGCCCTCTTTGAGACGCTCTCCCTGATAGTTGAAAATGAGCCTGGCGCCGGCTTCATGCCACGCTTTGGCGATGAAAAAGGCGATGCTGCGCTTGTTGGCGACGCCGGTGACGATGCCGACCTTCCCTTCGAGTGGTTTTGCTTGAGACATGGTTGTGGTTTCAGAATGAAGTAGGCGATCACGCATGGCGGAATTCCTCGGCCAGCACGCGTGCGAACACCTGGGTGGTGCGCATGCCGATCCCCTCCATGTTGACGATGGTCTGGGCAATTTGCGCATCGGAGAGCTCCACGCCTTCGGCTTGGAGCGTCTGGCGGAAGTAGACATAGCCGGCGTCGACGTCGAGCACGAAGGAGCCTTCCCGCTGATCCGCGTTGAGCTTCTGGAGCATGATGCCCAGTTCGAGATAGTCCTCCGGGCGCACGCGGGTGGCGAAGAGCACGTCGAGGGTCAGGCTGGAGGGCGACTTCACTTCGGTGAACATGAAGCTGCACGGCGTATCGAGCGCAAAGGGAACATAGGCGAGCCCGATCTTCTCGTCGGAGCGATCGGGCATGGTGATCCATTCGAATTCTTCCCCGCGAGCCAGAAGCATCTTGCTCACGATTGACAAAAGATTTTTCTTCGTATCCATGACGGGTTCTTCAACAGGAGGCTCTCCGCGCGGGGGGACACCCCGACTGCGCCTTTTACTATATAGGGTTCGTGCGTGCGAGTCAAGCGGATGTCGTGTATTCCCTGCATTTCACCGGCGGAGAGGGAAATTTCAGACGCGGTAGCGTGCGATTTTGGCGGCGAATTCGCGGGGCAGCACGGCTGTGACGAGCGCGTCGTTCCCCTCGTATTCGATGGATGAAACGCTGCCGCCGCGGTGCATGGCCGAGATGAGGCCGCTCTCGGCGAGCGGGATGCGGTAGGCGGCGGTCTCGACGCCTGCGGCGAGCATCTCGGCGCAGGCGCGGAAAAAGGATTCCCTGCCCCGCTTTTCTGAAATGGACAGGGCGATGGAGGGACACGCGACGGCGGCGGAAAGCCGGGCGAGAGCCGCGCCGCTTTCGTCCGGCGGCAGGAGGTCGGTTTTGTTCCAGACGACGAACATGGGCTTGTCCGCCGCGCCGAGTTCGCCCAGCACCTCGAGCGTCGTCTCATAGTGCCGCAGAGCCTCGGGATCGGACGCATCCACGACGTGGATGAGAAAATCCGCCAGCGCGGTTTCTTCCAAGGTGGATTTGAAGGCTTCGACCAGGCGATGGGGCAGGCTGCGGATGAAGCCCACGGTATCCGTGAGCAGCAGGGGGCGGCCGTCCGGCAGCTCGATTTTGCGCGTAGTCGTGTCGAGCGTGGCGAAGAGGATATTCTGCGCGAGCACGTCGGCGCCGGCTATCCAGCGCAGCAGAGAGGACTTGCCCGCGTTGGTGTAGCCCACGATCGCGGCGGATGGGATCCCCCGGCGGGTGCGTTCCTTCCGCTGTGTACGGCGCCGGCGGCGCACCTCCTCCAGGTCGCGGCGGATCGTCTCGATGCGTCCGCGGGCGAGGCGGCGGTCCACTTCGATCTGCTTTTCTCCCTCTCCGCGCGCGGCCGCGCCGCCGCCCCTGCCGCCCCCGGAGCCGCCCCGCTGGCGATCCAGGTGCTTCCACATGCCGGCCATCCGGGGCAGGGCGTACTGCATGCGCGCGAGATCCACCTGCATGACCGCTTCGCGCGTGCGGGCTCTCCTGGCGAAAATATCCAGAATCACCTCTTCGCGGTCGATGACCGTGACATGGGTGAGGGCTTCCCACTCGCGCTGCTGGGAGGGGGTGAGCATGTTGTCGAAGATCACGCAGTCCGCGGAGAGCCGGGCGGCATGGCCGGCCACTTCGAGAGCTTTGCCGCTGCCGCAGAGGTATTTCGCCTGCATATCGCGCGTGCGCGTCAAGAGAACGTCCGCGACGCCGATGCCGAGATTGGAGACGAGAGCCGCCAGCTCGCGCAGCATCGCCTCCTTCTCTCCGGGGGAGTCCCCGGGCAGGCAGAGAGAGACGAGCAAGGCGCGCTCGGCCTGCCGCATCCGCTCGCGGATTTCGAACATGGCCCGATCAGAATGACTTGCTCGTCGTGGGCTTCACGTCGTAGAGAAGATCCCTGTCGTAGGAATTGCACGAGCAGGAACCACAGGACGACAGCAGCAGGGCAAACGTTCCCCCCAGGAGCGGCAGCACAATTTTCATGAACCCATCATAGAGCCTTCCCGGCGGGAACGCAAGCCCAAACAGAGCCAACAGAGCCCTGACGAGGAATCCTCCCGCGGGAGACGCGGCTGCCCGCCGGGCCGGCACGGCGCGCTCTTCCCTCCGCGGCGCGGAGCGCGGCGAACGGGGCGGAGGAGAGTTTGCCGTTGACGGCCGTTTCCGCCGGCGGTATAATGCATGCTGTTGTCGGCGGCGATGCATCCCGGTGTTTCGGCCGCCGGGCGCGTGATGTTGTCTGATGAAACAATGACCTGGGGGGTGCTGTTGCTGCTCGCGGTGCATGCGGGGGGTCTCCTGCTGGCGCTCCGCGCCATGGCCGATTCGCGCACCCCGCAGGGGTCGCTGGCGTGGATGTTCGCCCTGACGCTGCTCCCCTACGTCAGCATCCCTCTCTATTTCGCCCTGGGCTCCCGGCGTTTCAGCGGATATGTGGAGGCGCGCCGCCGTTCCTCGCGCTGCGATTCCCAGCTGGCCTCGGTCACCGCTCTCGTCCAGAAAAGGCTGGCTCCGTTGTCCTGGCTCCTGCCTCCCGGGCGCTACGAGCGGCTGAGGGGGCTGCAGAATCTCGTCAACCTCCCCATCTGCAAGGGGAATTCAGCCCGCCTGCTGGTGGACGGCAAAGAGACCTACGACGAGCTGATCGCCGCCATCCGCGAGGCGAAGCGGTACATTCTCTTCGAGTTCTACATCATCAAGAACGACTGGGCCGGCAGCATGATCAAGAACCTCCTGATCGAGCGCGCCCGGGCGGGCGTGAGCGTCTACGTGATCTACGACGAGATCGGTTCGCACAAGCTCCTGCCCGGCCATATCCGGCAGATGAAGAAGGCCGGCGTGCGCATCGTCCCGTTCAACGGCAAACGCCTCTTCCTCACCAACATCGTGCGGCTCAACTTCCGCAATCACCGCAAGCTCGTGCTCGCGGACGGCAGAATGGCCTTTGTGGGCGGGCTCAACATCGGGGTGGATTATCTCGGGCAGGGGCATCTCGGCTATTGGCGCGATACCTTTCTGCGCCTCTCCGGCCCCGCCGTGCTTGAGGCCCAGCTTTCCTTTCTGGAGGACTGGCATTGGGCCACCTACGGCGATATTCCGGAATTGGACTGGGAGTCCGCGGCGGCGGCGGCGGGCGATGTGCCCATGATGCTCCTGCCTTCCGGCCCGGTGGATTCCCTCAACGTGTGGCAGACCGCCCTCGTGCTCCTGGCGGAGACGGCCCACAAGCGCCTGTGGCTCACCACGCCTTACTTCGTGCCGAGCGAAGTCGTCGCCAACGCCCTGCAAATGGCGGCTCTGCGGGGGGTGGACGTCCGCATCCTCGTTCCCCGCAAGTGCGACCACCGCCTCGTGCAGCTTTCCTCGCTCACCCTCCTTCCCGAGCTTCTGCCCTACGGCATAGGCGTGTACGCCTACAACAAGGGCTTTCTCCATGAAAAGATCGCCCTCGCGGACGACGACATCTGCACGGTCGGCACCGCCAACCTCGACAACCGCTCGCTCAGCCTCAACTTCGAGCTCACCGCGCTCATGTGCAGCGAGGAGATGGCCGGGCAGGTGCATGAGATGCTCCTGCGGGATTTCGAGCACTCCGTCCCCCTCCGCCCGGAAGACTGGGAATCCCGGAGCTTCGTCCTGAAGGCCGCGGCGAGCTTCGCCCGCCTCATGGCGCCCGTCCAATAGGGAATGTCGGCGGAAGAGTGAGCCTGCCGTGTTTTGTGCTTGCAATCGGCGGGGAATGGGGGAAAATGGCGCCCGTATGATGAAACCCACACTCTTGGTTCTCGCGGCAGGCATGGGCAGCCGTTACGGCGGTTTGAAGCAGCTCGATCCCATGGGGCCGAACGGCGAAGTCGTTCTCGATTATTCTGTGTTTGACGCGATCCGCGCCGGTTTCGGCAAGGTCGTGTTCATCATCCGCCGCGATTTCGAACAGGTGTTCAAGAAACAGGTGGGCGCCCGCTTCGCCGGCAGGATCGAAGTGGACTACGCGTTCCAGTCCCTGGACGACCTCCCGGACGGGTACTCCGTGCCGGAAGGGCGGCAGAAACCCTGGGGCACGGCGCACGCCCTGCGCGCCGCCCGCCGTGTGGTGCACGAGCCCTTCGGCGTGGTGAACGCGGACGACTTCTACGGTAGCGACGCCTTTGCGCAGGCGGCCCGCTTTCTCGCGGCCGTGCGGGACGAGCCCGCGAAAGCCCATTACGGCATGATCGGCTACCCCCTCAGGAACACCCTTTCCGAAAACGGCGATGTCAACCGGGGCATCTGCTCGATCAGGGATGGCCTCCTCACGGATGTGGAGGAATATGTGAAGATCAAGGCCGACGAGGACGGAGTCGTGCGGGGCGACAATCTGGCCGGCGAACGCAGGCCCGTCGACCCCGACGAGCTGGTCTCGATGAATTTCTGGGTGTTCAGTCCCTCGTTCATCGACAGGATCGAAGACCATTTCACACGCTTCCTCGCCGCCCATGGACAGGAGGCGAAGAGCGAATGCTTCATCCCGACCGTGGTGGATGAACTGATCAAGCAGGGCGCGGCGGACTGCGCGGTGCTCCGGACGTCGGCCAGCTGGCTCGGCGTGACGTATCCCTCCGACAAGCCCGCCGTCGTGGCCGGTATCCGGAAACTCATCAATCAGGGCGTCTACCCTGAAAAACTCGCCTGACCTCCATGTACGACCTCCGTCAAATCACCGATCTCTTCGAGATACGCGCCGATTTCGTGCAGGGCTATTCCTACGGGAGCGGCCACATCAATGACACGTACTGCATTTGGGTGGACCAGGCGGGCCAGCGCATCCGCTACATTCTGCAGCGCCTCGCGCAGAATGTGTTCAAACAGCCCATCCCGCTGATGAAAAACGTGAAGCGCGTGACGGACCACGCGCTGGAGCAGCTCTTGAAAGAAGGCTGCCCCGAAGCCCGCCGCCGCACCCTCACGCTCATTCCGGCCAGGGACGGCAAGCCCTATGCCCAGGACGAGGAAGGCAACGTCTGGCGCGTGTATCCCTTCATCGAGCGCGCCCGCACCTACGACGCCATCGAGACGCCCGGACAGTGCGTCGAGGCGGCCCGCGCCTTCGGCAATTTCCAGAAACTCACGGCCAATCTCCCCGGCGAGCCGCTCTTCGAGACCATCCCGGATTTCCACAACACGACCAAGCGCCTCGCCGCCCTGAAGGAGGCCATCGCCGCCGATCCCCTCGGGCGCGCCGGAGAGGTGCGGCGGGAAATAGACTGGTACCTCGCCCGGGAAGAGGACTGCCACGTCGTCACCAACTATCTCGCGTCGGGGGAGCTGCCCCTGCGCTGCACGCACAATGACACCAAGCTCAACAACGTGATGCTTGACGACGTGACGGGCGAGGGCATCTGCGTCATCGATCTCGACACGACGATGCCCGGCTCCGCCGTCTATGACTTCGGCGACATGGTGCGCACCGCGACATCTCCCGCCGCGGAGGATGAAAAGGACGTTTCGCTGGTGACCTGCCGCATGTTCATGTTCGAGGCGCTCGTCCGCGGCTATCTGGACTCGGCGCGTTCCTTCATCACGCCGCTGGAGAAGAGCCTGCTGCCTTTCTCCGGCAAGCTGCTGACGATGGAATGCGGCATCCGGTTCCTGACGGATTATCTGTCCGGCGACGTCTACTTCAAGATCAAGCGGCCGGAGCACAATCTGGATCGCTGCCGCACGCAGATGGCGCTCGTCGAGTCGATCGAGTCCCTGCTCCCGGAAATGCAGAAAATGGTCGAGCAGGCGTAGCCCTCCTCCGGAGAAATCCTGATTTTTTTCACAGAACCATACATTACTTCATCGTATCATGAAAATTCTCATCACGGGCGGGGCGGGCTTCATCGGCTCCCACATCGCCGAACGCTACCAGGGCATCGCCGATGAAATCCGCGTGCTCGACAACTTCCGCACCGGTTACAGGAAGAACCTCGACGGGCTGCAGGTGAATCTCATCGAAGGCTCCATCACCGACAAGCCTCTCGTGGCCGAAGCCGTGAAGGGGGTGGACTACATCTTCCACATGGCCGCCCTCGTCTCCGTGCCCGAGTCCATGTCCAAGATCGAGGAAACCATCGAGATCAACTGCCGCGGCCTGCTCAACGTGCTCGAGGCCGCCTCCGCGGCGGGCGTCGGGAAGCTCGTTCTGGCCTCCTCCGCCGCCGTGTACGGCGACAACCCCGCCGTGCCGAAGGTCGAGACGATGTATCCCGAGCCCAAGAGCCCCTACGCCATCACCAAGCTCGACGGGGAATATTATCTCAACATGTTCCGGACCACCGGACGCCTCAACACGGCGGCCGTACGCTTCTTCAACGTCTTCGGCCCCCGCCAGGACCCCAAGGGGGCCTATGCCGCCGCCGTGCCCATCTTCATGGAGAAGGCCCTCCGCGGGGAGAATCTCACGATTTTCGGAGACGGCGCCCAGACGCGGGACTTCATTTATGTGAAGGACATCGTGGAAGCTCTCGCCTTCGCGGCCGAGCATCCCGAAGTCACGGGCGTCTTCAACGCCGGATACGGCGGCCGGATCACCATCGAGGACCTCGCGCGGCGGATCATCGATGCGGCCGGCTCCGCCTCGGTGATCGTGCACGCCCCGGAGCGCCCCGGCGACGTGAAGCATTCCCGCGCCTGCGCTGACAAGCTTCTCGCGGCCGGCTGGAAGCCCAAGTATACGCTTGAGGAGGGGCTGGCCATCACCATGCAGTCTCTGCGGGGCTGAGGGCTCTCCCAGCCTCTCCCGGGCCCCGCCCCGGGGCCCCCCGCCCCCCGGCCAAATTTTTAAAAAAAACCCCAGATTTTTTTAAAAAAAATGGGGCAGGGTGTGATAAAAAAAAGAACCAACCCCCCAAAAATA
>JAJQGU010000024.1:0-39215 GCA_021200315.1 Akkermansiaceae bacterium | reverse complement strand
CGGGGTTTTGTTAATATGAGCTGGGGGGGGGGCAATCACCTGGCTTTCTGGGGGGGGGTGGGGGCTCGCCCCGCGGGGCCCGGGGGCGGGGGGGGCCCGGGGCGCGCGCGTCCATTTTTTCAAATCTCCTCGCTTTATGATTGCCAAAGGAGGGGGAAAGGGGTATCATACCCGCATTCAACAAGAGATTGACGAAGGGGGAATTCGCCGTCTCGGGCAAGGGCATTCCTTGTTACTGTTCAAACAAATCATACGTTCATGAGTACCACATACAGCACCATAGACGCCAACGAGGCGGTTGCCTCTGTGGCGTACCGCTATTCGGAAGTCGCGGCCATTTACCCGATCACGCCTTCTTCGCCCATGGGCGAATCGTCGGAGTCGTGGTCCGCGATCGACCGCCCCAACCTCTGGGGCACGGTGCCATCCATTGTCGAACTGCAAAGTGAGGCCGGCGCAGCCGGCACTGTTCACGGGGCATTGCAGACGGGCTCCCTGGCGACGACGTTCACGGCGTCGCAGGGGCTGCTTCTGATGATTCCGAACATGTACAAGATTGCCGGCGAGCTGACTCCCTGCGTCTTTCACGTGGCAGCCCGCGCAGTGGCCGCACAGGCGCTCTCCATTTTCGGCGACCACAGCGACGTGATGTCCACCCGCTCCTGCGGCTGGGCGATGCTCTGCGGCGCCTCCACCCAGGAAGCGGCGGACATGGCCTGCATCGCCCATGCGGCCACGCTCGAATCCCGCGTGCCTTTCGTGAATTTCTTCGACGGGTTCCGCACCTCGCACGAGGTCGGCAAGATCGCCGACATCCCGGACGATGTGCTCCGCGCCATGATCAAGGAGGAATGGATCGAGGCGTTCCGCAGCCGCGCCCTCACTCCGGACGCACCCGTGGTGCGCGGCACCGCTCAGAATCCGGACGTGTATTTCCAAGGCCGGGAGGCGGGCAACAAATACTACCTGGCCGTGCCCGGCATCGTGCAGGCCGCCATGGACCGCTTTGCCGGGCTGACGGGCCGCCAATACAGCCTTGTCGAGTATACGGGGCCCGAAACGGCCACCCGCGTGGTGGTGATGATGGGCTCCGGCAGCGAAACCGCCATCGAGACGATCGAGGCGCTCAACGCGGACGGCTCCAATGATGTGGGCGTCGTCCGCATCCATCTCTACCGCCCCTTCCCGGCTGAGGAATTTGTGAAGGCGCTGCCGAAGGGCGTGCGCAGGATCGCCGTGCTCGACCGCACGAAGGAGCCGGGCTCCCTGGGCGAGCCCCTGCTGCAGGACGTCATCCAGACGCTGTTCGAGGCGCAGGCCAAGGGCTCGCTGCCCGGCGCCGCGCCCCTCGTGGTGGGCGGCCGCTACGGCATCGGCTCCAAGGAGTTCACCCCCGCCATGGCCAAGGCCGTCTTCGACAATCTCTCCCTCGACCGCCCCAAGGCCGGCTTCACGGTGGGCATCGAGGACGACGTGCTGGGCGCCAGCCTGCCCGTCGATCCGTCCTTCTCCACTGAGGCGGACGACGTGACGCGCGCCATGTTCTACGGCCTCGGCTCCGACGGCACGATCGGCGCCAACAAGGATTCCATCAAGATCATCGGCAAGCACACCCCGCTCCACATTCAGGGCTACTTCGAGTACGATTCGAAGAAATCCGGCTCGACGACAGTTTCGCACCTGCGCTTCGGTCCGCGCCCGATCCGTTCGACCTACCTCATCACCTCGGCCAACTTCATCGCCCTGCACCAGCCGACGCTGCTCGATACTTTCGACTTCCTGAAGAACGCCAAGCACGGCGCCACGTTCCTGATCAACAGCCCCGCTCCGGCGGATCGCCTCTGGGACACTCTGCCGGCCCGCATGCAGAGGCAGATTCAGGAGAAGGAGATCTCCGTCTACACGATCGACGCCTTCACCGTGGCCCGCAAGACGGGCATGGGCGGCCGCATCAACACGATCATGCAGACCTGCTTCTTCGCCCTCGCCGACGTCATTCCCGCCGGCGAGGCCATCGAGTACATCAAGCAGGCCATCGCCAAGACCTACGCCAAGAAGGGGCAGGAGGTGATCGACAAGAACATCGCCGCCGTGAACGCCACTCTCGAGAATCTCCACAAGGTGGAGACGCAGGGCAAGCCCGTCAACGGCCACGAGATCAAGCCGCCTCTCCCGGACGAGGCTCCGGATTTCGTGAAGAGGGTGCTGGGCAAGATCATCACCGGCAACGGCAATTCCGTGACCGTGGGCGAGCTGCCGGACGACGGCACGTTCCCGTCGGGCACCACCAAGTGGGAGAAGCGCGATCTCGCGCTCGACCTGCCCATCTGGGATCCGGATACCTGCATCCAGTGCGGCAAGTGCACCGCCGTGTGTCCGCACGCGGCCATCCGCTCCAAGGTGTTCGATCCCGAAGAGCTGGCCGGCGCGCCGGATTCCTTCAAGTGCGCGGACGCGAAGAGCCGCGACTGGAAGGGCAGGAAGTTCGTGATCCAGGTATCGGCCGGCGACTGCACGGGCTGCACGCTCTGCACGGACGTCTGCCCGGCCAAGCACAAGCTCGAACTGGGCAGGAAGGCCATCAACATGAGCCCCGCCGCCGTGCACCGCGGCGCCGAGGCCGCCAACTGGAAGTTCTTTGAGAAACTGCCCGAGGTGGATCGCACCAAGGTGAAGACCAACAGCATCATGTCGATGCAGTTCCTCCAGCCCCTCTTCGAATTCTCCGGAGCCTGCGCCGGCTGCGGCGAAACGCCCTACGTCAAGATGCTCACCCAGCTTTTCGGCAATCGGCTCGTGGTGGCCAACGCCACGGGCTGCTCGTCGATCTACGGCGGCAACCTTCCCACCACGCCCTGGGCGCACGGCCGCGACGGCCGCGGCCCCGCCTGGTGCAATTCCCTCTTCGAGGACAACGCCGAATTCGGCCTCGGCTTCCGCGTTTCTCTCGACAAGAAGCGGGATTATGCCGTCGAGCTCCTCAAGGAGGCCGCCCCGATCGCGGGCGACGCCCTCGTCGGCGCGATTCTCGGCAACCCGCAGCAGAGCGAGGCGGACATCGCGGAGCAGCGCGCGCTCGTCGAACAGCTCAAGAACGCCGTCCAGGGCCGCCCCGAGTGCGCCCGCCTGCGCTCGATGGCCGATTATCTCGTCCGCAAATCCGTCTGGATTCTCGGCGGGGACGGCTGGGCCTACGACATCGGCTACGGCGGCCTCGACCACATTCTCGCCTCGGGCAAGAATGTGAAGGTGCTCGTGCTCGATACGGAGGTCTACTCCAACACGGGCGGCCAGTGCTCGAAGTCCACGCCCCGCGGCGCCGTGGCCAAGTTTGCCACGCGCGGCAAGGAAGTGGTGAAGAAGGACATCGGCCTCATGGCCATGACCTACGGCAACGTCTACGTGGCCGCGGTCTCCCTCGGCGCCAAGGACGAGCAGACTCTCAAGGCGTTCGTCGAGGCCGAGGCATATGACGGCCCCGCCCTCATCATTGCCTACTCGCACTGCATCGCGCACGGCATCGACATGGCCAAGGGGCTGCAGCGCCAGAAGGCCGCCGTGGACTGCGGCCGCATTCTGCTCTACCGCTACAACCCCGATCTCGCCAAGAAGGGCAAGAACCCGCTCGTCATCGAGAGCAAGGGACCGCAGGGCGACGTCCGCGAGGCTCTTCTCGGGGAAAACCGCTACCGCCTGCTGGCCAAGACCAACAAGGCCGGCTTCGAGCGGCTCATTGCCTTGGAGCAGAGCGACATCAGGCACCGCTGGAATCTCTATCAGGCCATCTCCAAGATGGACATCGAGGAAAAGCCCGAAGCCTGACCGCGCTTTCACTGCCCGCACCCTCCCTTCCGCCGCTGTGTTCGGAAAGGAGGGTGCGGCTTTTGCGCATTTCTCCCGTCATGAAGGATCAGGAAACGCTCAATTTCGGCCCCCAGCCCATCGGCGCGCTCATGGAGCGGCTGGGCATCGGCAGCCACGATCTGGTCTCCGTCTCCCCGGAGCAGCTCACCCACAAGCAGGTGCAGAAAGCCCGCTCAGGCCGCCGGCTGACGCTCAAGCTCATGCTGAAAGTCACCCGCGCGCTGAACGCCTGCGTCCGCGGGCGCCTCGCCCCCGAAGAGCGCGGGCTTTTCCGGGAATACCTCCACCGCGATCTCTTCACATACGCCAAAGGCCACGATCCCGCCGCCGCCCGTGGCTGCCTTGACGAAGCCTCCCCGCTTCCCCCGGCCCCGGAGGAGAAGCGGGGATGAGACGCCCCTCTCCCCTCCGCCCCGTCGGGCGCGGGGCGTGTCCCTCACCGCCGGGCCGGGAGGCCCCCGGTCTCTTTCCCGCCATTCAGCAGGAACCCGCGCGGCAGACGCCGTTCACGCGGGGACGAATAGAACCTCTCTCATTAAGTTTTCGTTTACTTTCTCTTCGTCCCGTATGGGACTGTATCTTCGACGGCGAGCAATAACTCTTCCTGCGAAGATTCATATATGGCGGCCTTCCGCCCTCTATCGGCCCCAGGCATGACGTATGGTTTCCCCTCCCGATTGTAAGTCAGGCGAAATACCATATCAGAGAGCCATTTCTTGAAAGACGGATTGTCTTGAAATTGTTTGAGCAGCTCCACGTCGTCTTCCATAATGGAAAGGATGACTTGATTCAAAGCCCGCTCGCTCTCCGTGCGCGCCTCCTGCTCATCGGAATTTTTCATGGCGTTCTGATACGTCTTATCTTTGGATACCATTTCCGGAATGGCCTGAATCTGCCGCCGCACATTATCGGCATCCTTCCAGCTGATGTTTCCGAACATATCGTTGAAAACCGTGATAATCTTGGAGAGCACGTCCATTTCAGGCTCAATAATATGTCCGCCCCCGCCGGTCGGCACCGGAGCAATTTGGGCATCGGCGTCTTCCAGCTGGATGGCAACAGCTTCCCGGGCTTCATTGCGGTAGCTGTCCAAATCGATTGCGGAAAGTATTCCCTCTGACAAATCGTCGCCGCGAGGCGACGGTAATTTCGGAATCAACAGGTTCAGAAAAATAGACAATTTCTCCCACTCCACATTCCCATAGGGCAGAATCGAGCCGAGAAAACCGTATGTACGCACAAATGACTTTGCCGCGCTCTTGAATTGAATCTGGGCATCCAACTCCAGCTGTTTGTAAACGGCCGCGCAGGCATCGAGAATCGGGTCGAGTTTGTCGCGTTCCTCTCCACTCAGGAATAACTCCACCAGCTTCTCAATATCTTTCTCATCATATACCTGATAGCTTTCCATCTGCGCGATCAGGTCATGGAGCTTGTTTGGATCGGTCACTCCGGAGAGAATCGTCGTCCGATAGAATTTTGAAAACGCCTTTTCTATGACCGATGTTTTATTAGCGAAATCCAGCACATAAACCTCATCCTTGCCCGGGCAGGCTCTGTTCAGGCGGGAGAGCGTCTGAACCGCCGCAATATCGCAGAGCGGCTTATCCACATACATCGTCTGCAAAAGCGGCTCGTCAAAGCCCGTCTGGAACATATCGGCGACGATCAATATCCGATAGGGGTCTTTCTTGAACTCTTTCGGGATCTTAGCGTCAGGGAACTTATTCAGGTCTGCCGATGTCAATGCCGGCCCGTCTCCGTGATACGGATGCTCGCCGGAGAACGCCACGATTGCCTTATACGGGCTGTGCCTTTCGGAGAGGCATTTATTGATGTCATACCAATATTCAATGCACCTCGGAATGCCGGCCGTGACCACCATGGCGCGGGCCTTGCCGCCGATTTTCTTTTTTGCGATAACCTGCTCATGAAAGTGCTCCACCATCATGGCGGCCTTCTGGGTGACAACCTTGGAATCGCCTTCGACAAAAGCGCGCAGCTTCTTCTGCGCCCGCTTCTTATCGAACATCGGATCATCCTCGACCGTCTTCATGAGCTTGTACCAGCTGTCGATGGCCGTGTAATTCCGCAGCACATCCAGAATAAAGCCCTCCTGAATGGCCTGCTTCATCGTGTAGACATGGAACGGGCGATGTCTGATCTCGCCGTCTTCGTCATAGGCGGCGCCAAACATCTCCTCGGTCTTATTCTTCGGAGTCGCCGTGAAAGCAAAGTAGCTGGCGGATTCCACGAGCCTGCGCCCCTCCATGATGGCGTTAAGCGCGTCTTCATAATCTGCGTCATCTGGCAAATTAAGTCCGGAAAGCACCAGATTCATATGGGCGGAATTGCGCCCGCTCTGGCCGGAATGCGCCTCGTCGATGATGATGGCGAACTTGCTGTTCCTGTGTTCCTGCCCGATATCCTGTACGATGTAGGGGAACTTTTCGATCGTCGTAATGATGATGCGCTTGCCGTCCTGTATCGCCTTCCGCAGCTCGCCGGAATGCTCCGCCCACGTTACCGTGTTGTTGACCTGCATGAATTGCCTGATGGTGTCCCGTATCTGCTTGTCCAGGATGCGGCGGTCCGTCACCACAAAAACGGAATCAAACATCGGGCGGCCGTCTTGTTCAAGCCCGATCAGCTGATGCGCCAGCCACGCAATGGTATTTGACTTGCCGCTCCCCGCGCTGTGCTGGATCAGGTACTTTTTGCCGACGCCATTCTCCCGCACATCGGCCAGCAGTTTTTCCACGCAGTCCAGCTGATGGTAACGCGGCCAGATCTGCCTGATGGTTTTCTTTTTGGTATCCTCGTCCACTTCCTCGATGAGCTGCGCGTAGTTCTCGATGACGCGGGAGAGTTTTCTCTTTGTAAAAATATCTTTCCAAAGGTAATCCGTCATCAGCCCCTCAGGATTCGGCGGGTTGCCCGCGCCATCGTTATCTCCCTTATTAAAGGGCAGAAACCAGCTGTCTTTCCCGGCGAGCTTCGTGCAGAACTGAACCGTCGCGTCATCCACGGCAAAATGAACCATGCACCTCTTGAACGAGAACAGAAGGTCACGCGGGTCGCGGTCTTCTTTATACTGGCGCACGGCGTTCTCCGTATTCTGCTTCGTGAGCTGATTCTTAAGCTCCATCGTGATGACCGGAAGGCCGTTGATGAACAGGCAGACATCCAGCGCCAGCTTTCCCGCATCCTGTGAATAGCGCAGCTGTCGGGTTATGCTGAATATATTCTTCTCATGCATGATTCGGGCCTGCCGATTATTTTCAGTCGGCGCCAGATAGAACATGATGAGGTCAGCCGGATAGTCTTTCACGCCTTTTCTCAACACATCGATAATGCCGCGCTTGGCGATCTCGCCGGAGAGCCGGTTCAGGAACTGACGCTTTTTCGTCTCGGACTTGAACACGCCCAGCTTGTCCATTTCCTTCGGCTGGGTGTCCTGCAAAAAACGGAACAGGCGCGTTTCGTCCACTGCGTATTCCCTGTTATAATCGGCGTTTGAGCCTTCCTCGTACCCGTTCTGCTCAACCAGCCATTTCACGATTAAGGTTTCAAGACCGTTTTCCTTCGTGTTGCTAAAAGCCATGGTTAATCCTCCTCATCAGTTACATCTTCTGATTCGTCATCACTGTCTGGATCCGCATCTGAATTTTCTTCCACGTATTCATATTTAGGCACCTCGATATTGCGGACGTCTAATTGACCAGTTGCGACGTCGGAAATAAGGCGGGCTTTCAGCTCTTGTAATAGGCTGATTTGTTTTATAACCCTATCAATTATGGAATCTATTCTCCCTATTTGTTTATTAAGATATTTTACAATCAAATTCTGTTCTTCAATTGGTGGCAGCGGAACAAACATATTCATAATATAATTTGTATTAGCTCGAGGCATTTTTGCGCCATATGTAGAAGAATCCACGATTTGTATAAACGATTTGCTCACCATAACATAACGTAAAAAGTGAATATTCCCAGCAAATGAATATAAGACTAACAACTCATTTGTACAACAAGAATCGTAGGGACAAACAATTACTTTTGATAAATAAGGGCGCAATTTGCCAAACAGTAAATCTCCTTTATGACAAAAATTCTGAATTGATTTATCATATTCACTTTTTGTTATGATAAGCTGTTCAGAATCTCTTTTAATATTTTCAAGACCAATGTATTTATCTGTTGTATTCGGAGTGTAAAGTTGTTTTTCTTTCCTTTCTTTGGATATCCTTTTTAGTTTTAGTGTGTTCCAATGCTCAGGAATATCTCCCAGCCACTCCACGCCGCTGGATTTCATGGGAATATTCGGGTTTATTCCATGTGTTACAGCTTCATTCACGATCGTTTTCTTGAGTTCTCCAAGCCTTGCAATCTCTTTTTTCTTTATATTGATCAGCCTGTTTATCCCTGACACTTTCCAGTCCAGAAACCGCACAATCTGATCTTGCTCATCTGTAGGCGGCAATAAAAGAAAAATATCTTTAAGTATTTTTTGAGTTATACTATATACCTTGACCGCATTAACTTTTTCTCGTATCTGATGTCTCCATGACTCAGATTGAAACAAATAGGCGAGATATTTGATGTTACCATTTAATAGTGGATGTGCGATCACCGAATGATATCCAGCAAAGATGGGATATTTATCACTATCTATAAAAGCACAATTTCCACACCCCGCTAAATCTTCAGAGGTATCGGCAAAGATAAAATCATTCTTTGCCACGAGTGCATTTGCGCTTGTATCCAAGTAACTCGGATTAACAAAACGCAACAATTTCTCGCAGAGCCCAACGCCAGAGTTTGATTTTGAGTGTACCTGCCCATAACTAATAACAGGTATTCCTCTTGCTTCGAGATTGGCCTTTGTAATTGAAAGGCCTTTTCTGAAACTGAATGATTCCCGCATTCTTTTCATTTCCCAATGAGCCGGCATGGCAGCAACCCAGGAAACGCCGCTTGCTTTCATGTTTGGATACGCCGTCATCACTGTAACCCCTCCATAATTCCCGCCATCATGCCAGTTGCCTCTTGTTCCAGTGCGGACAGCTCCGCAAGAATCCCGCTCATTGCCCGCAGCTCTGTCGGCTTGTAAAAATACTTCGTGAAACTGACTTCATAACCGACAGAAGTTTTCTTTTCATCCACCCAGGCATCAGGCGCATAGGGCAGCACTTCGTTCTTCATAAAAGCGTCAATGCCGCCCGCGTAAGTAAACGGGACAATCTCCGTATCGCGCAATTCGGTATCTGATTCTCCGATGATGGGTTGAGCGGAGGAATCCTTTTCTGTGATATACGGGCGCACTTTCTTCAAGATGCCCGCTTTCAATTTTGTGGCTTTCGCGAATGCCGTCCAGTCGTTCCAGGCGGCATCTTTCGGCAGAGCGGAAATTGCGGAAGCGTAGGTCTTGGCATCCGCAGATTTCAAAACGCCGTCGGGGATTTTTCTTTCCGGGCAGACGCGCAGACGCAGCGGCCGTTCTACCGTTACTGCCCAGTAACCGAACTCCTCATTATTAAAAACCCGGCTATTTTCATTTTCTTCCATCTCAAGGAAGATGCGCAGGATTTCTGTGCGGATCTCCGGCGTGAATTCCGCAGTTTTATTGCCCATGTTCCTGCGGAGCGGCGACTTCATGGCCGTGGCGTCAATCAGCTGGATTCTGCCCCTGCGGCGTTCTTCTTTTTTATTGGAAAGAACCCAGATGAAAGTGCCGATGCCCGTGTTGTAGAACATATTGGCCGGCACGGCGATAATCGCCTCAACGAGGTCATTTTCAATCATATACCTTCTGGCATTGCTCTCACCGCTTCCGGCGTCTCCCGTGAAGAGAGAAGAGCCGTTGTGCACCTCGGCAATGCGGCTGCCAAGCGGCGTGTCCGTTTTCATCTTGGCGACATTATTCAGGAGGAACAAAAGCTGCCCATCACTGGTGCGCGGGATCATCGGCATAACCCCGCCGCCCTCCAGATCGTTGAAGCGTGTATCGAGGATTTCCTTTTTGCCGCCCATCTTCTCGGCATCGGTCTTCCAGCTTTTTCCGTAGGGCGGATTGGAGAGCATGAAGTCAAACCGGCGGGCGGCGTGCCGGTCATCAGAAAGCGTGGAGCCGTACATGATATGCTCGGCTTCCTCGCCGTCGCCCTTCAGCAGCATATCCGCCGTGCAGATGGCATAAGTTTCCGGGTTGATTTCCTGCCCGAACAGATGGATGGCGACCTCTTTGCCGCGGCTTCTGGCCAGCGTCAAAAGTCTCTCCTGCGCGACCGTGAGCATCCCGCCCGTGCCGCAGGCGCCGTCATAGCAGGAGTAGGAGGCATCTTTAATCTGGTCAGCAATCGGCATGAACACAAGATCTGCCATCAGCTCGACGACGTCGCGGGGCGTCCAGTGTTCGCCGGCTTCCTCGTTGTTGTCTTCGTTGAACTTGCGGATCAGCTCCTCAAAGATGGTGCCCATACCGTGGTTGTCGAGGCCGGGATATTTGAGGATGGTTTTTGCCTCGTCCTTATATATCGGATTCGGGCTTAAGTTGATATCTGAAGAAGTAAACTTCCCGATAACCGCGCCGAGAATATCCGCATCCGCCATGGTGTCGATCTGGCTGCGGAATTTAAACTTGTCCAGTATCACCTGGACATTGGGAGAAAAGCCGTCGAGATACGCGATGAAGTCCGCCTTCAATGTCTGCTGTTTGGCGCGGCTGGTCAGATCCTTCAGCAGGAAGGGAGACGCATTGCAGAAAGCCTGCCCCGCCGCGTGGCACAGCGCGGGCCACTGGTTATCGATTTTCGCTGCGTCCAAGCGCCTCTTCATGGCCAGAACGGCCGGTTTCGTCTCTTCCAGCATGGCGTCCAGACGGCGGATCACCGTCATCGGCAGAATGACGTCGCGGTATTTGCCGCGCACATACACGTCGCGCAGGCAGTCGTCCGCGATTCCCCATATAAAGCTTACTATCTGATTATGAATCTGATTGTCCATCGCGTTTTTCTCCTGACAATTCTACCATTTTATTATTTATTGTACAGCCCTCTCAGCTCATAGAACAGGCAATGTTATTTTCCGTCACACACCATTCGGCGAAGAGCGCCTGTATCGCAGCCCAGGCAGCCCGCAGATGCGCCGGCAGAGATGCGGCTGCTTTTTATGGCCAATATTTATGCGCGCGCCCTGCGTTTGGAAACGCCTTCAATGATTAAAGCACACTTATGGCCGGCATTTCAACACGCAGCTGAAGCCTTTTGAGAATTCATTTCTGTCTATGAAACGATGGGCGGCGTGAAGATGGCAGCTATAATCGGATCATACCCTTAAATCAGACTGACCCAAAAGCGGCCGACCTTCGCCCGCCGCCGCGGCGCGCGGCAAAGGCTTTTCCAGAAAGAAGGGGAGAACCCTCAGCTCAGCTGGGCGATGAGGGCGTCGGCGAATTCCGAGCATTTCAGCCCGGCGGCGCCGGGGATCATCTCCGCGAGATCGGCGGTGACCGTCTTCCGCCCGATGGTGCGGACGAGCGCCCGCCGGATGAGATCGGCCGCCTCCGCCCACTGTATGTAGCGCAGCATCATCTCGGCGGAGAGGAGCAGGGAGGAGGGGTTGGCGAGATCCTTCCCGGCCAGCAGGGGGGCGGTGCCGTGCGTGGCCTCGAAGATGGCGTGGCCGCTGGCGTAGTTGATGTTGCCCCCGGGCGCGATGCCGATGCCGCCCACCTGCGCCGCGAGCGCGTCGGAAATGTAGTCGCCGTCGAGATTGAGGGTGGCGATCACGTCGAAGTCGGCCGGGTGCAGCAGGATCTCCTGCAGGAAGGCGTCGGCGATGCAGTCCTTCACCACGAGCCCGCCGGGCAGCCTGAGCCGGGGGCCGCCGCCGACGGGCTCGCCGCCGAATTCGCGGCGGACGAGCTCATAACCCCAGTCGCGGAAGCCGCCCTCGGTGAATTTCATGATATTGCCCTTGTGCACGAGCGTGACGCTGGGCAGGCCGTTGGCCAGGGCGTATTCCACGGCGGCGCGGACGAGGCGTTCGGTGCCTTCTCGGGAGACGGGCTTGACGCCGAAGCTGCTGCTCGCGGGGAACCGCACCTTGGCGGCGCGCTCCGGGTGGGCGGCGGCGAGCCAGTCGAAGAAGGCGCGCGCCTCGGCCGTGCCGGCCTTGAACTCGATGCCCGAGTAGATGTCTTCCGTGTTTTCGCGGAAGATCACCATGTCGACTTTCTCCGGATGCCTGACTGGCGTCTCGATGCCCGGGAAATGGCGCACGGGGCGCACGCAGCAGTAGAGGTCGAGCCCCTGGCGCAGAGCCACGTTGAGACTGCGGATGCCGCCGCCCACCGGCGTGGCCAGAGGCCCCTTGATGCCCACGAGATAGCGGCGGAAGGCCGCCAGCGTCTCCTCCGGCAGCCAGGTGCCGAGCGCGTCGAACGCCTTGCGCCCGGCGGGCAGTTCTTTCCAGGCGATGCGGCGCGCGCCCCCGTAGGCCGCGGCGACGGCGGCGTTCACGACGCGCGAGGCGGCAGCCCAGATGTCGGGCCCGCAGCCGTCGCCGATGATGAAGGGGATGGTGGGATGGTCGGGCACGAGCAGGCCCTCGGGCGTTTTGGTGATGCGGTCGTTGTCAGACATGGCGTGTTCTTCTGGTGCGGATGGAATGTGCGGAGAATGACGGTATGGAAAAGAGGGAGGATAGCACGAGGAGCGCGGGATGTCCACCCCGAAGCTAGGCGAGCATGGCCAGGGCGCGCTCCGTGCCGGAAAGCGCGGCGCGGACGTCTTCTTCGGTGTTGTAGACGCCGAGCGAGAAGCGCGTCGTGCCGGTGATGCCGAGCCGCTGCATGAGAGGCTGGCAGCAGTGGTGCCCCGTGCGCACGGCGATGCCCATTTGGTCGAGCAGGGCGCCGATGTCGTAGGGGTGCGCGCGCTGCGCGGCAATGGAGACCAGGGGGCCGCGTGGGGCGCGGGGGCCGAGCACGCGCACCCCGGGCAGCGCCGAGAGCCCGTCGAAGAGCGCGGCCGTGAGCGCGGCCTCGTGCCCGTGGATATTCTGCATGCCGATCTCCCGCATGAAATCCATGGCGGCGGCCAGGGCGACGGCGCCCTCCACGTCGGGGGTGCCCGCCTCGTATTTGAAGGGCAGGGCGTTGAACGTCGTCTTCTCGAACGTCACTTCGCGGATCATTTCGCCGCCGGCCAGCCAGGGGGGGAGCTCCTCGAGGAGCTCTTCGCGCCCCCACAGCACGCCCGTGCCCATGGGTGCGTACATCTTGTGCCCCGAGAACGCGTAGAAATCGCAGCCGAGCTCCTGCACGTCGACGGGCATAGAGGCGGCGGCCTGGGCGCCGTCCGCGAGGGTGACCGCGCGCGGGTTGGCCCGCTTCGCGGCGGCGAATGCGCGCTTCAGCGGGTTCACCAGGCCGAGGGCGTTTGAAATGAGGGGCAGGGCCACCACCTTCGTCTTTGCCGAGAGCATCGCGGCGAAGGCGTCCTCGTCGAAGGTGAGCTCCTCGGTCAGGGGGACGACGCGCAGCGTCAGACCCCGCCGTTCGCAGAGAATCTGCCAGGGGACGATGTTCGAGTGGTGGGAATCCGCGCTGATGATCACTTCGTCGCCCCGCCGGACGCCTTTCCAGGCGGCGAGCGTCTGCGCCGCGAGGTTGATGCCCATGGTGCAGCCGGAGGTGAAGATGATGCCGTTGGGGGAGGGGGCGCGGAGAAAGTCCGCGGCCGTGCGGCGGGCGCGCTCGTGCGCCTCGGTGGCCAGTCCGCTCAGGTAGTGCGCCCCGCGGTGCACGTTGGCGTTGGCCGTTTCGTAGTAGGCGCGGGAGGCGTCGAGGACGCGGAGAGGCTTCTGGGTGGTGGCGGCGTTGTCCAGATAGACCAGCCGCTGGCCGTGCGCCTTGACGGCGAGAATGGGAAACTGGCTGCGTATGGCTTCGATGTTCAGCATAGAGGAACCGATCTTCCGGCTGGCGCCTATTCTGCCACCGGCCCGCGGCCGAGGCAAGCCCGTTTCACGTGCGCCGCCCGGCGGGGCGCGCCGCCGCTAGCCTTTGAGAAGACGGTGCGCGGAGACGCAGTAGTTCAGGCCGGACCAGAGAGTGAGGAGCGTGGCCCCGGCGAGGAGCCACCCGCGGAGCAGAACGGCGGAGGGGCCGTCGATCAGAAGCGCCGGAGCCGCCCCGGCGGATGCGCCGCAGGCGAGGTGCAGGAGGCAGGCGATGCAGTAGGCCAGCTGGCAGGCCGTCTTCCACTTCCCGAGACGATCCGCCGCCATGACGTGCCCCCGGCTCTGCACGATCTGGCGCAGCCCCGTGACCAGAAACTCCCGGCAGATGATGAGCGCCGTCACCCAGAAGGGGCAATAGCCCGCCCGGGTGAGGTAGATGAAGGCCGTAGAAACCAGGATCTTGTCCGCCAGCGGGTCGATGAGCTTGCCGAAGGTGGTCACCTGGCCGAGGCGCCGGGCGAGATAGCCGTCGAGCCAGTCGGAGGCGGCCGCCAGAATGAAGGCGGCGAGCGCGAGGGCGGCGAAGGGGGAGCCCCCCGGGAACGCGCTCCCCGCGAACGAGGCGAATGCGTTCTCCGCCGCGCCGCCCTTCAGAGAAAGGAGCGCCGTGAAGACGACGACGAGCGCGATGCGCGACAAGGTGATGATGTTCGGAAGATTGAGCATGAAACCCGAAATTCGCTGAAACGCCGCCCGGCGGCGGGGCGGACAGGCGGCCGCCTCTTCCCCCCCCCGCTATTCCTCGACGTCGAATTCTTCGGACTCGGCGTCGAAGTCGTCGTCGTATCTGGTGAATTTCTTGACGCGCTGCTGGGCGGGCAGGGGAGAGAGCACCATGCTGGCCGTATTGCCGGCGAGGCGGGGCTGCTGGTCGATCTGCCCCATGGTCCTGAGATCCCCCGCCACTTTCTGCAGCAGCTCGATGCCGAGCTCCTGATGTGCGTTTTCGCGCCCCCGGAAGCGGAGATGAAAGCGGACCTTGTGCCCGTGGTCGAGAAAGCTTTCGGAGTGGGACATCTTGACGTTGTAGTCATTGACGTCGGTGCCGATGCGCAGCTTCACCTCCTTCATGCGGACGGCGCGGCTCTTGCTGCCTTTCTGGAGCTTGGACTGCTGATACTTGTACTTGCCGTAGTCGATCACCCGGCAGACGGGGGGATCGGCGTTCGGCGCCACTTCGACGAGGTCGAGCCCGACGGCCTTCGCCTTTTCGAGGGCTTCGCGGGTGTACATGATGCCGAGCTGTTCGCCCGAGGCGGTGATCACGCGGACTTTCGGCGCGCGGATGCGTTCATTGACTCGAATCTGTTCGTCGCGGGATCGGAAGCGCCGGCGATTCTGTATGCTGTTCGTAGGTGGCTTTGGCACTGGAGTGTATATTAGCGGGTTCCCTCCGCGTTGGCAACCTCAAATTTCGGGGCGACGAGACGCTCGGCGATTTCCTCCCCGAGCGCGGCGAGAAACGCCTGCGTGTCAAAGGCGCCGAGATCCCCCAGATCGCGGTGGCGGACGGAGATTCTGCCCTCTTCCGCCTCGCGGGGGCCGATCACGAGCATGTAGGGCACCTTGTCGAGCCTCGCGTTGCGGATCTTGGCGCCGATCTTGTCGGACGAGGCGTCGAGCGTCGTGCGCACGCCCCGATCCGCCAGCAGGCGGCGCAGAGCTTCCGCCGCGTCGGCCGTCTTTTCGGAGATGGGGAGCACGCGGGCCTGCTCGGGGGCGAGCCACGTGGGGAATTTGCCCTCGAAGTGTTCGATCAGCAGCCCGGTGAACCTCTCCATCGAGCCGAAGGGCGCGCGGTGGATCATCACGGGGCGGTGCGGCTTGTTGTCCGAACCGGTGTACTGGAGGTCAAACCTCTCGGGCAGGTTGTAGTCCACCTGCACGGTGCCGAGCTGCCAGTCCCGCCCGATCACGTCTTTCACGATGAAATCGATCTTCGGCCCGTAGAAGGCGGCTTCGTTCTCGGCCTCGGTGTAGTCGAAGCCGCTTTCGGACAGCACTTCGCGCAGCGCCTGCTCGGCGGGCTCCCAGATCTCCCGGCCGCCCACGTACTTGGGATCGGCGTATTCGCTGTCGCGCAGGGAGAGGCGCACCCGGTAGCCGTTCATGTGCAGGGTGCCGAGGATGTGTTTCACGATGCCGATGCACTGCCGCACTTCCTGCTTGATCTGGTCGGGGCGGCAGAAGATGTGCGCGTCGTCCTGGGTGAAGCAGCGCACGCGCGTCATGCCGCCCAGCTCGCCGCTCTGCTCCCAGCGGTAGACCGTACCGAATTCGGCGAGGCGCACGGGAAGGTCGCGGTAGGAGTGGGGATCGCCCGCGTAGATGCGGATGTGGTGCGGGCAGTTCATGGGCTTCAGCATGAAGCCGGCGATCGTCCCGTCGTCCAGCCTGTTGAAGAGATCGGCGCAGCTGGCCTTTTCATCGCGCAGCCTCTTGAAGTCGTCCGGGTCGGGGATGGGCGGGAACTGGCTTTCCTTGTAGTGCTCCCAGTGCCCGGAGGTCTTGTAGAGATCGAGCTTGCCGATGTTGGGGGTGTAGACCTGCGAGTAGCCGATGCGGTCGAGCTCTTCGGTGATGAAGGCTTGGAGCTGGCGGCGGATGATGGCGCCCTTGGGCTTCCAGAGCACGAGTCCCTGCCCGACCATTTCGTCGATGGAGAAGAGCCCCATTTCGCGCCCGAGGCGGCGATGGTCGCGCTTCCGCGCCTCTTCGAGGCGGGCGAGGTGTTCGTCCAGCTGGGCGCGGGTCGGGAAGCAGGTGCCGTAGACGCGCTGCAGCATGGGGCGGTTCCTGTCCCCCTTGTAAAAGGCGGAGGCGATGCTCATGATCTTGAACGCCTTGCAGTTGCCTGTGCGGGCCGCGTGGGGGCCGGCGCAGAGGTCGGTGAAATCGCCGTTGCGGTAGAGGGAGATCTCTTCATCTTCGGGAATGCCCCGCAGGATGTCGAGCTTGAAGACGGAGGGCACGGAGCGGGGCCCCACGGAGCCCAGGGCGCCCGATTCGGCCAGGGCGACGGCTTCGGCGCGGGTGACGACGCTTCGCTCGAAGGGAGCGTTCTCCTTGACGATTTTTTTCATCTCCTGCTCGATCTTGCCGAAGTCTCCGGCGGAGATTTTGTGGCCGAGCTCGACGTCGTAGTAGAAGCCGTTCTCGATGGCCGGGCCGGCGGCCAGCTGGGCGTCCGGCCAGAGGCGGCAGAGAGCGGTGGCGAGGACGTGCGCGCAGGAATGCCGCAGGCGTTCCAGATCGGTGGCCCGGCTGCGCTCGTCGAGAGTTTTGCGATGCTGTGGTTCAGACATGTGGCTGAGTGGAACTATCCTCCTGAAAAGCCATTGTTTCAAGCCTAAAAGCTCGTACGGACTCAAGAAAATGCGCCCGCGCGGCGTCAGCCCGCCCTTCCCGCCGGCTGGAAGAGCCCCCTGAGCGCCTTGAGAGCGAGAAACAACAGCAGCCCGGCGAGGGCGAGCGGCAGCAGAAGGAGGCAGGCGATCGCCAGAGCCGCCTTCTGCGCCGCCGAAAGCCGGGAGAGAAAGCCGCCGGGGCGCGGGGCCTCGTCCTCTTCAAACTCGGTGTCCGCCCATCGGCGCCATGTGGCGGAGTTCTCCGGGCGGATCCATGAATCGGGCGTGAGCCCGCCCTCTTCCAGCAGACGCCGCAGTTCCCGCGCGCTCGCCGGCCCCTTGCGGCCTTCGCCGTCGTCGTAGTAGTATCGCATGCGGGCGTGTGCGTTCCGTCCGGCTCCGGGCGGTTTCGTCAGGCGTGGACTGGGTTCCCCGACGAGGCGAGCGTCGCCTCGTGAAGGGCTTCAGAGAGCGTGGGGTGCGCGAAGATCGCGCGGAGGAAGTCTTCGTCCGTCAATTCGGAGCTGATGCCGAGGCCGGGCACGGCGATCAGCTCGGTGGCCTGGGCGCCGACGATGTGGGCGCCCAGCAGCTCGCCGTCCTCCTTGCCGTAGAGCAGTTTCACGAAGCCTTCCGTTTCGCCGGCGGCCACGGCGCGGCCGCTCGCCTGGAAGGGGAACTTGCCGGCGCGGTAGGGCACCCCCTCTTCCTTGAGGGAGCGTTCCGTCCTGCCCACGGACGCCACCTGCGGGTGGGTGTAGGTGCAGCTCGGGAAGAACTCCGCCTTCCCGGGGGTGAAGGCCGGGTCGAACATCCCGGACACCGCCTGCACCGCCTCGTAGGAGGCCGTGTGCGCCAGCAGAACGCCGCCGATGCAGTCCCCCGCCGCGTACACGCCGGGGATGCTGGTCCGGTAGCGTTCGTCGACGCGGATGAAGCCCCGCTCCGTCAGTTCGAGCCCAGCCGCCTGCGGAACGACCGGCTGCACCCCGACGGCGGAGAGGCACAATTCCGCCTCTATTTCCAGAATTTTGCCGGATTTGTCGGCCACCTCGGCGATCACGGAGCCGCCCCGATCCCGCACGCTCTTGACAGCTGCCCCGGCCAGGCATTTCACCCCCCGCTTCCGGAAGGCGCGTTCGAGAGCCTGGCTGCTTTCGTCGTCCTCGTTCGGCAGAATGCGGGGCATGGCCTCGATGAGGGTCACCTCTGTGCCGAAGGTGCTGTAGATGCTGGTGAATTCGGAGCCGATGGCTCCCGACCCGATCACGATCATGCTCTTGGGGAGGCGCTGGAGCGTGAGGGCGTCCTTGGAGCCGATGATCGTCTTCCCGTTCATGGGGAAGGCGGGGATCTCCCGCGTGCGGGCTCCCGTGCAGATGAGAATGCGGCTGCCTTCGATCGTTTCCTCCGTGCCGTCCGCATGAACCGCCCGCACGATCCCGGGGGCGGGAATGGAGGCGTCCCCCTCCAGGGAGTCGACCTTGTATTTCTTGAACAGGAAGGAGATGCCGCCGCTGAGGCGTTCGCTGATGCGCCGCGAGCGTCCGATCACTTCCGCCCAGTCCACGGAGAGACCCTCGACGCGCAGCCCGAATTCGGCGGCGTGCCCGGCGATGGTGTCATACACTTCGGCGTTCCTGAGCAGAGCCTTGGTGGGGATGCAGCCCCAGTTCAGGCAGGTGCCGCCCACGCGTTCGCGCTCCACGCACACCACTTTCCTGCCCGCCTGTGCGGCCTTGATGGCCCCCACATACCCTGCGGGCCCCCCGCCGATCACGATCAGATCATATTGCATGAAGCCAGTATAGCGCCCCCCTCGGCGAAATCAACGAAAAAGCGCGGCACTTCCGGCCCGTGGAGAGGAACGCGGCGGGAGGCCGCCCGTCCGGGCGGCCTCCAGACCGAGACGCGTTTTGCGTCAATTGTTCACGCGGCCGAGATACGTGCCGTCCTCCGTCTTCACCGAGATGCGTTCTCCGGGTTTGATGAACAGGGGCACTTGGACGACGAGCCCCGTGGTCATCTTGGCGGGTTTGTAGACGTTGTTGGCGCTGTCGCCCTTCACGCCGTCGGCGGCCTCCTCCACCGTCATGGTGATCGAGGCGGGCAGTTCGATGGAGCAGACGACGCCGTCCGTGAACAGGAGGATATAGACGTTCCCTTCCATGAGGTAGTCCTTTACGGGAGCCACGATGTCCTCCGTGGCGATGACGTCCTCGTAGGTGTTGGGTTCGAGAAAGTGGTACCCCATGCCGTCCACATAGCTGAATTCGTATTCCTCGCGGGCCAGATTGACGCCTTCGAGCGATTCGTTCGAAGTGAGGCGGAGGTTGTATACCTTCTTGGTGGCGATGCTGCGTATGCTCATCTGCACGTACGACGCCATGCGCGGCGGGCATTTGTGTTCCATGCTCACCACAATGCAGGTATCGCCGTTGTAGTTTACCGCATGGCCTTTGCGGAGGTTGATCACTGGGACTTTTGCCATAACGCGCAAAGGGTATCAGAAGAGAGCCCCCCGGTCAAGCGCGAAGGCAGAATTCCCCCGCCGGCGGAGCGGGCGGCCCGTGCGTGAAGGAGCCCCGGAGCGCTGCCGCCCCGGGGCTCCCCGGCGCTCATCACCGATGAACTCCCATCAATCCAATGAAACCGACAATCACTTAAGCGGAGCTTGCGGGGGCGATTCTACCGGTTTCACGGGCGGGGGTCAACATTTTTTTTCAGGACGGCGGACGGTTCGCGGGGAAAGGACGCCCGCCGCCGGCGTGCGGCGGCGCCTCAGCGCGAGGGCACCGGCGCCCAGCAGCGCGAGGAGGGATGCCGAGGGCTCGGGCAGCGGGACGGTGGAGACCAGGTGGATGGTGGTGGTTCCGCCGAGCGTATCGACGTCGACGCCGGAGATCGTGTAGTCGAACAGCGACGAGCCCGTGAGCGAGACGGACGTGAGAGCCGTGCCGAAGGTCGTGCCCGAGAGGTTGATGTCGAGATTCGCGGCGGCGCCGTCATCCAGGGCGTAGGCGCTGCCGATGGTGATCTCCGTCAGCTCCAGCGTGAGGGAGCCGGCGAGTTCGACCCCGGAGAAGTTGTCCAGCTCCAGGCTGTAGAGCCCCGTTGTCCCGTTGAGGGTGAAGAACGCGCCGCCCGTCTCCAAGATGCAGTCCGTCACGATGACGGAGCCCGTGCCGAGATTGGAGACGGATGAGTCGCTCGTTACATAGACGTCGCTGAGGGTCACGGTTCCCGCCGACGCGTTGACGATATCGCTGCTCACGATGTCGATGTCCGCCAGAGTGCAGTTCGCCGAGACGGTTTCGGCCACGGTTTCCGCGGTGTCTTCCGCGGCGGCGGAGACGGCGGAAGAGGCGTCTGAGATGACGACGATTCCGTTGGTGACGGCGCCGTAAGAGCCGTCACCGGCCGACGAGATCTCCGTGCCGCCGGCGCGGACGTTCTCCAGTTCGGCCGGAGAGGAGGAGTCCCTGGCGATCACCTGCACCGCGTCTCCCAGAGAGAGGGAGCCCGTGGATGTCACGCGGATGACGGCCGCAGAGGCGTCTTCCCCGTCCGCCGCTTCGATGGAGGCGGCGGTGATCGAGCCTCCGTCCGCGACGGCCGCGGTGCCCGTCACCGTCACGCTGCCGCCCGCCGTGCTGATGGAGCCGGTGATCTCCTGGCTGCCGTCGAGCGTCACGGAGCTGCCCTCCGCCGCGTTCAGCGTGCCGGAGAAGATCTGGGTGCCCGCGAGCGTCGCCGAAGCGCCCGCCCCGAGCGTGATGGAGGAGGTCACTTCCGCGTTGTCCGTCAGCGTCACGTGCGCTCCATCCGCCGCGTCGACGGCGCAGCCGAGGGAACTCAGACCCGACACCGACAGGGCGGTGTCCTGCGCGGCGGCGGAGAGGGAGCTGCTGCCGAGGGAGGCGGTGCCGCTGATGGCCAGGCCGCCTTCCGTCACCGTGACCGCCCCGGTGTGGCCGGAGAGATCGCCCGTGAGGGTGACCGTTCCGGCGCCTTCCTTGCCGATGTTGCCGGAGCCCGTGATGGCATTGGCCAGGCCGTGGTCGGCGGCGTAGTCGAGCTCCAGCGCGCAGGCGTCCGTCGAGGACGAGTGGCTGATGGAGATGGTGCCCGTGCCGGCCGCCCTGTCGTTGTCGTCGTAGGTGGTCGACCCTTCGTCGTCGGAGAGGATGAAGCGGGCGATCTTGCCGGACGATGACGCGGTCACCCCGCTCACGGTCAGGCCGCCCGTAAAGGAGGAGAGATCGCCCGTGAAGCGGATGCCCTGCGTCACTTTCTGGCTCTCCAGCAGCAGGGTGCCGCCCCCGGAGATCCGGCCGGCGAAGGTGATCACCCCGCTCGACGAGCCGTTGGAAATGCGGAGGGCGAAGCCGTCCTCGCCGTCCACGAGCACGAAATTCTGGCTGAAGGTGAGAGTACCTGTGGAAAAGTAAGAGCCCGTGCCCGTGCCGCCGTGCGCGCCGATGAGGGTAATGGTCGCCCCGTCCGCTGCGTATTCGTTGAAATTCATTCCCTTCGTCGAGCTCGTCCAGGATCTGCCGGAGAAGACCCAGTCGGCCGTTTCCGAGATGGCGGAGACGGTCAGCGTGCCGCCGCCCGATTTGGTGATGGTGCCGGTGAAGGCGCTCATGTCGGCGATGGTGGTCGCCGCGGAAGTATAGAGCGCGAAGTCGCCGCCGCCCTCCAGCGTGCTGATGGTGCCGCCGGCCGCGTAGTGGGTCACGCTCGCGCCCTCGCCGATGGAGAGGCCGGAGCCGGCGCTGAGGGTGAAGCGGGAGTCGCTGGAGCCCAGAGTGATGGAGCCCGCCGCGCCGGAGCTGTCGGCGAAGATGAAGCCGGCGGCGGCGAGGGAGGAGTCCGCCTCGATGACGAGGCCGGAGTGGCCGGCGAGGTCGAGCGAGACGCCCGATTCTCCCTCCGCCAGCGTGCCGCTGCTCACGGTGATGTCGTCCGCGCCGAAGCGCAGGCCGCCCCCGTTGAATGTGATGGTGACGTCCGTCAGCGCTCCGGCTGCGGCGAGCTCCAGCGTGCCGCCCGTTTCCAGGGAGACGGCTGTGGAGCTCAGCGCGCCGGCGGCGGCCGCGGTCAGCGTGCCGCCGTCCGTCACGGCCGCGCCGCCGCCGAATGTGTTGCCGGCCGTTTCCAGGCGCAGGGAGGCGCCGTCCGCCACGGTGAGCGAGGCGTCCTCCCCGCTGATGCGCCCGCTGCCGGTGAAGGTGTAGCTTTCGCCGTCGCGCACGAGGACGCTGCCGGGCGCGATCTCCGCATCCAGGGTGATCGTGCTCTGCGCCGCGCCGGCGGAGCCGAAGACGACGGCCCGGCCCTCCGCGTAGGCGAGGGCGTCCCCCGCGCCGCCCGCTTTCCAGTTGGCCGATTCGGTGTCCCATGCCGCGCCGTCCGAGCCCTGCCAGAAGAGCCGGGCGTCTTCTCCGACGGTGAGAATGAGATTGCCCGCGTCGTCATTGGACAGGGTGAGCCGCCCGTCGAGATCCCCGGAGGCGAGCGTGAAGTGCTCCGAGCTCGCGTCCGCGTTGGCGATGAGCGTGTACGTGCCCGCCGCGATGTCGCTGGTGGAGTTGAGATCCAGATAGACGGAGACCTCGGTTACGCCGGTGAGGGTCTCCACCGTCAGGGAACTGCCTGCCGTTCCGTCGGAAAAGTCGAAGTGCAGCGAGAGCGAGGACGTGCCGTCCCCGTCGTCCGCGGAGGCGGCTCCCGTCAGTGCGTTCAGCAGAAAACTCCCCGAGCCCTCCAGGCGCAGGGTGAAGTTCTCGGCCGCGCTGTAGTCCACGGATACGCCGCTCAGCGCGCCCGTGGAGAGGATCGTGAGGCCGGAGCCCGTTTCGGCGGTGATGGTGCCGGTGAAGCTGCCCGCCTCTCCGCCGATGGCCACCGTGCCGCCGCCTGTCAGCGTCACGGCCGTGTCCGAGCCGGTGATGCCGCTCTCCAGCCTCAGAGCGGCTCCGGACTCCGCCCCGAGCGTGACGCCGCCGCCCGTCACGGTGACGGAGCCGGTGAGTTTCGTAGTGTTGTACTCGCCGATGAGCGAGGCCGAGGCGCTGCTCACCGTGAAATCGTTGGCGTAGGTGTAGACGATGTCCGTGCCCCCGGTCTCCGCGTTGCCGAAGGTGAGCGCGGCGGCGGAGCTGATGCTCACCGTGCCCGTGCCCAGGGCGGTGGAGACGGTGTCCGCCGCCGCGCCGTAGGCGGTGCGCACGCCGCTCGTGTTGGTGATGGAGAGATCGCCGTAGGTGTTTTCCGAGTCCGCCTTCAGCGTGAGCTGGGCGTTACCCGCCAGCGTCAGGCTTTTGCCTTCGCCGAGGATGGCGCCCAGCAGGGTGCCGCCCGACCAGGTGGAGTTGCCGTAGGCGGAGGCGTAGACGCTGCCGGTGGAGGCGGATGAGGTGACGGAGGAGATCGCGGAGTCTGCGGCCAGCGTCACCGTGCCGGTCAGCACCGAGCCGCAGTCCACGCGCAGTGCGCCGCCGTGGTTGCCGAGCGTGGATCCCGCGTAGTCGACGCCGTAGATGGTCTGGCTGATGTTGGAGCCGCTGAAGGCCGAGCCGTACCCGCCGCTGTAGGTGGTCCCGTTCAGGATGAAGTCGGTGCTGCAATAGACCGTCGAGTTGGTGTAGGAGGAGTTGCTCAGGCGGTTGGTGACGACGGCCTGCGAGCCGGCGGCCACGTTCACCGTGGCGGAATTGAGCGCCGTGAGGTTGCTCATGCCCGCCAGCCCGCTGCCGATGATCAGGCGCGAGTTGCCGAGCACGTTCACCGTGCCTTCGAACGCCTCCGTCTGCGTGAAGGCGACGACCGACTTGGTGGAGGACCAGGTCTTGGTGTAGCTGATGGTGCCGATGGAGACGGCGTACTGCGTCGTGGTCTGATTCACGCTGAGGTTGATGGTGCCCGTGCCCGTGAGGCTCTGGGAGATGACGGAGCTCGTGATCTTGTTGACGTTGTAAGTGCCGAAGTTGCCGTTCAGGGTGATGTTGAGCGTGCCGCCTTCCTCGATGGAGACCGTGTTGTCCGAGGAGCCCAGCCCTGCGCTGCCGGTGACGGAGATCGCGCCCTCGCGGATGGTGATATCCCCCTGGTAGGAGGAGTTGGAACTGAGCGTCAGCGTGCCGGAGCCCGTCTTCACAATGTCGAGAGCCGCGCTGCCGTAGCCCAGCGCGCCCGAATAGGCGGCGTCCGTGTTGTTGTCGATCGTGAGCGTCTGCCGCGTCGTGCCCGAATTGATGATGCTGCCGCCCGCCGCGGAGAGTTCGTGGATGAGGGCGTCCGTCCCGTTGAGCGCCAGGATGCCGCCGCTGCTCAAGATCACGCCCGAGGCGTTGGCGAGCGCGTCCCCGTTCTGCAGCTCGAGCGTAATGGTGCCGGTGCCCGCGGATGAGCTGCTGTCCAGCTTGCCGCCCACGTTCACGGCTCCGGTGAAGCCTTCGTTGGCCTGCGTCAGCACGATGACGCCGCCCGACATGCCCTGCGCGTCCACGTACAGGACGCCGCCGCCGCTCAGCTGCGTGTCGAGGTAGAGGGTGCCCGTGCCGCCGAATCTGTAGTCGCCGCCGTTGGGAGTGATGGAGCCGGTGTAGTGGACGGTGTCCGCCGCGCCCAGGGATGCGTTGGCGATGTGGGTGCCGGAGGAGAAGTCGATGTCCGTGTCCACGGTGCCGCTCTGCGAGTAGAGGGCGAGGACGCCATCCGAGTCCGAGCCGATGATCGCGATGGTGGCGTCCGCCAGTTCGTGGACGTTCATGGAGTTGCCGTAGGCGATGTTGATGTGCGCGTCGCCCAGAGCGTCGAGGGAGTCGTAGGTCAGGTAGTTGTTGTAGCCCGAGATGATGATGCTGCCCGAGAAGTCGTTGTCCGTGTTGGTGAGGTAGACGGTTCCGCTCGAATAGTCGTTGCCGATGATGAGGTCGCCCTCGCCCGTGAGCTTGAAGTTCACTTGGAGCGTGCCGCCGCCGCCGCCGAAGCGCCATGCGCCGTCGACCGCCTCCAGAGTTTCCGTGGTCCCCGAGACGCCGTACTGGATGGTGCTGCCCTCCGTCGCGCCGATGAGAAGGGCGGTGTGCCCGCTGAGGTCGAGCGCGGTCAGCTGGTCGGCGTCCAGCGCGAGCACGCCGGCGGACGAGGCGTCGACGCCGCTCAGGGTGTCGTCCGCGTTCTCTCCCTGCACGACCATGACGCCCTGCTCGCCGATGAACCACCGGTTCTCCGAGGTGTCGCCCAGGGCGGCCGTGCCGGTGAAGAAGATGGTGCCGGCGGTGAGCGTCTTGGCGCCGGTGAATGTGTTGGTGCCGCCGAGGACGAGGTCGCCCGAGCCCGTCTTCTCGAATGAGCCCGCCCCCGAGATGTCGCCGTAGTAGTTGACGGCGACGCTCGACGAGGTGTCCACCTGCATGAGGGAGGTTTCGCCGGCCAGTTCGACGTTGCCGGCCAGCGAGATGAAGTCGGTGACGTCCTGCTTGACCTGGCTGCCGCCGATATATTCCGCCGCCGCGCCCACCGTGTTTTTCATCACGAAGGTGCCGCCGTCGTTCACGACGACGTCTCCCTCCATGAGCGCGTGGTGGTCCAGAACGAAGGTGCCGCCGTCATTCACGGTGACCGTGCTCGTCTGCATGACGGCGTAGGTGTAGTCGTGCGCGATGGTCGTGGTGCTTCCGTAACTGCCGGCGTGGAGCGTCAGGTAGCCGCGGAGGTGCAGGGTGCCTTCTTCCACCACGTAGCCGCCCATGTTGTCGGATACGCCGGTGAGGTACCAGGAGTCGGAGGAGGACGAGCCTTGGTAGACGACTCGGAGCAGCCCGTCCGCCTCGCTGCCGCCGTCCGTGAAGCTGCCCTGGAAGGTGCCCGTTCCCGTGTAGGTGAAGGTAGAGACGGCCTGTTCGTGGTCTTCCGCCGCGTCGGCCAGGCGGGTGTTCGAGAAAGTCGCGCCGTAGTCGCTGTGGTTGATGACGCTCCAGGTGAGATCCTGCCCGTTGAGGTTGAGCACGCCGCCCATGTTGCCGAAGGTGAAGTTTTCGCCCTCGCCCGCGATCTGGCCGTCCTGCATGAGCACGATGGTGGCTACGCCCGCGCTCAAGGTGAACTCGGTGGCGGCATAGCCGCCGTCGCGGTTGAGGCGCACTTCTCCCTCGTGGATGATGCTGCCGTCCTCGGCGAAGCGCATGACGCCTCCGCCGACGTTGAGCGTGATGTTGTTGTCGCCGCTGCCGCTGATGGTCGCGGTGCCGGCGGCGACGAAGCGCCATTCCTCGCCCTGGCCGTTGAGGGTGATCTCGACCGACGCGTCTTCACCGACGATGAATCCCGCGCTGCGGGTGATGGTGTAGTCGCCGCCGCCGGAGGAGGCGAGCGTGTAGTCGCCGGTGTTGAAGTCGACGGAGCCGTAGCCCATGTCGATGTCGGCCGTGAGGTAGATGTTCTGGTGCTCCGCCTCGGAGTTGAACTGCACGCCCTTGGTGGCGGTCAGGCTGGAGCTGGTCCCCTCTCCGTGATAGGCGTAGGAGACGCTCTCGTCGCCGCTCTGCGTGATGGTGCCGTCGTCGTCCGAGTTCCAGCAGAGATCCTCCCCGTCCGCCGACAGGGTGAGATAGTCGGTGTACGAGTCCACCGTGCTCTGGATGGCCCCGGGGTTGTACTCGAAGTTGGTGGCGCAGCCGTAGCCGACGCCCGTGGTGCCGGTGGAGCAGACGCCGACAATTTCGAACTGCCCCGTGTCTGAGTTGTAGACGTAGAGCGGGCTGCCGGAGTCTCCGGAGTGGCTGGAGATGCCCAATGGGTTGGTCTGGCCTTGGTTGAGCGTGGTGGTGATGCGCCAGTTGCCGGTGGTGCTGTAGTTCTGCGTGACGCCGGTGGAAAGGAGCGTGCCGCCCAGGGGGCTTTGGGGGTTGATGTTACTGACGTTGTAGCCCGTGCCGTTGGCCTGCGTGGCAATTCCGTTGCCGATGCGGAACAGCAGGGTCTTGCTGCTGGAGAGGGAGGAGATGAGGGAGGTGTCGGTGCAGAGCGGGGTGTAAGCCACCTCGGTGACAATCTTTGTCAGGCGGATGGTCATGCCGTCGTACCCGTAGGTGCCGTAGCCGGCCATTCTGTAGGTGAGCCCGGTGTAATAGGTCTGGTCGCCCGAGGTCGAGAGGAAGTTGATTTTCGTGCCGCTCGTCGGGGTGCCCAGGTGCGCGGCGGTGAGCACGTACTGCGGGGAGAAGAGGCTGCCGCCGCCGTTGCCGTTGGAGGTTCCCCAGATGGCGCAGTACGAGTCCAGATTCGGCATGACCGGGATCGCGTATCCCGTGGTGGTGCCGTCCGTCTTGTAGACGGTGACGTTGGTATTGCCCGCGCGATACTGCCCGAGGTTGAGGGCGAAGTCTTTGTACTGCTGCAGGCTGTAGTCGTTGCGGATGACGCCCGCCTGCAGGGTGCCGGCGGCGGTGACGGCGGAAAGAGCCGTGCAGGCCCTCAGGGCGCGGAGAAGTGTGTTCGGAAGATGTGGCTTCATGGTTGAACTGGATGCGATGACAGAAGACAGGGAACCAGCAGCCGCCAAGCGGCATCCTCTTTCCAGAGGCTGTTACCGGAGCGATGCGGGACTATATAAGAATATCGGCGCGGGCGGGCATGTCAACGTTTTTCCCCGGGGAACCGCTCGTTTTCTTCTGGCGTCCGCGTTACATTTGTGTTACACCCGCGCGCCGTTCGGGACGGGGAAGGCCGCCGCGCGGACGCCCGCCGCGGGAGTCCGCAAATCCTCCCGGGGCAGGGACGCGGCTGTCAGGAACGCCGTTTCAATTGGGGGAAGAGAATGACGTCGCGAATGGAATTGGCGCCGGTGAGCAGCATGACGAGGCGATCGATGCCGATGCCGATGCCGCCCGCGCTGGGCATGCCCGATTCCAGCGTCTCGATGAAATCGTAGTCCACCTTCTGGGTCTCTCCGGCGGCCTGGTGCTCCAGGCGGTCGCGCTGTTCGTCCGGGTCGTTGAGTTCGGAGTATCCGGGACAGATCTCCTGGCAGTTCATCACGAGTTCGAACACGTCGACGACGTCGGGATTCTCCGGATTCCGCTTGGCCAGCGGCACGAGATCCTTCGCCACGTGCGTGACGAAGCAGGGGTTGACCGTTTTTTTCTCGACAAGCGTTTCATATACCTGCTGGGTCACGTCGGTGTCCTTCATGTCCGCGCTCAGCTGCACTTCGGGCATGCCGGTCTCCACGCGGCGGCGGCGTTCTTCGGGGGAGAGGCTGAACCAATCCTCCCCGGCCGCTTCCTTGACCAGATCTTCGTAGCGTGCACGCCGCCACGGGCGGGAAAGGTCGATGGTGTAGCGCGGATTGCCGTCGTCGTCCTTCTGCTCGATCTGCAGTCCGCCGCAGATTTTCCGGGCGAGCGTGCAGATCAGCTCCTCCACCATGTCCGCCATCGTTTCGAAGTCCCCTCCGGCCTCGTACACTTCGAGCACGGTGAATTCGGGGTTGTGGCGTCGGTCGATGCCTTCGTTGCGGAAGTTGCGGTTCAGTTCGAACACTTTCGTGAAGCCGCCCGTCAGAAGCCGTTTCAGGAAAAGCTCGGGAGCGATGCGCAGCGTCAGGGGCATGGAGAGGGAGTTGTGGTAAGTCTCGAAGGGCCGCGCCGCCGCGCCCCCGGCCACATCTTGGAGCATGGGCGTCTCCACCTCGAGAAATCCCCTCTCCTGCAGGAAGCGGCGCGTTTCGGCCACAATCAGCGAACGCTTGACGAAGCGCTCCGCGCTCTCGGCGTTCGCGATCAGATCCAGATGCCGGCGGCGGTATTGCAGTTCATGGTCGGCCAGCCCGTGCCATTTGTCCGGCAGGGGACGCAGACTTTTCGAAAGCAGCTTCAGCCCGCGCACGCGCACGGTCGGCTCGCCTTTTTTCGTCGTGAATGTTTCGCCGGAGATCCCCACCCAGTCACCGCGGTCGAGGAGCTTCCAGAGCTGCCACGTCTCTTCCGGGACGTCGCGCTTGGAGAGGAAGCCCTGGATCGCCCCCCGCACGTCGGCCAGGGTGAAGAACTGGGATTTCCCCATGTCGCGGATGGAGACGAGGCGGCCGAGCAGAGAAACCTGCCGCCCTTCCTCGAAGGAGGCTTTCAAGTCCGCGGGATTGGTGCTGCAGTCGAATCTTCCGCCGAAGGGGTCGACCCCCATGGCGCGAATCCTTGCCAATTTTTCGCGGCGCACGGCGATCAGATCGGCTTCCGGCGAATTGGGCGTGAAGTGGGCGGCGTCTGGCATACGGGAGGAGTATAGTGCCCCCGTCCCATAAATCCAGCCTAAAGTGAGCGGGAGGGAGATCCCCCCCCTCCCGCCTTTCGCCCGGGGGAGGGAGCCGCCCGGGCTCCGCGCCGGAGCGCATTCATGCCTTGCGCCGCGGGCGCGGGCGTGGTAGGCTGGGTGCCGCAATGAATCGGCTCGCCTGCATCGCCTGTATGTGCTGCGTCTTCACATGGGGATGCGGAAAGGGCGGTTCTGCGGTGGAGCGTGAATCGGCGCGGGGAGTGCTGGTGACGGGGAACAACGCCGAGCCGCAGAGTCTGGATCCGCACAAAGCCACCTCCGTGGCGGACGGCAGGATCATCGGATGCCTGCTCGAGGGGCTGGTGAGGCCGGATGCGGCGGATGACGCCGCCGTGCACCCGGGTATGGCGGAGCGATGGGAGAGCAACGGGCGCGCCGACCGCTGGGTGTTTCATCTGCGCCCCGCCCGGTGGAGCGACGGCAGCCCGGTGCGCGCCGGCGACTTCGCCTATGCCTGGCGGCGCATTCTGCACCCGGAGTTCGGCGGCCGCTATGCCGAGATGCTTTATCCGCTCGAGAACGCGCGGGAATATCAGCTCGGGCTCGTGCCCTGGGAGGCCGTGGGGGTGGAGACGCCGGACGAGCGCACGCTGGTGCTGCGCCTGCGGGAGCCGATGCCGAATCTGCCCCTGCTGCTGCTGCACTACACGTGGTTTCCGCTGCCTGCGGCTCATATCGAGCGGCACGGCGGCATGCTCGACCGCCGCAGCGAATGGACCCGCCCCGGGCTCTGGGTGGGCAACGGCGCCTATGTGTTGGCGGCTCATCGCTGCAATGACTTTTTGGAGGTGCGCGCCAACCCGCTCTACTACCGCGCCGCCGAGGTGCGGAACAGGGGCGTGCGCTTTCTGCCTGTGGTAAACGGCTTCACCGAGACGCGCATGTTCTTCGGCGGCAAAATGCACATTACCAACAACGTGCCGCCGGAGATCGCGAAGTCGGCGGCGAAGCGTGCGCCCGAAGCTTTCCGGCAGGAACCGTATTACTGCACGATTTTTTACCGCTTCAATACCACGCGTCCGCCGCTCGACGACGCGCGGGTGCGCCGCGCCCTTTCGCTGGCGGTGGACCGCGGCGCGCTGGTGCGCGACGTGGTGCGCGGGGCGGGGCAGGCGGCGCGGAGTTTCACGCCGCCCGGCGCGGGGTATGAACCGCCCGGCCCGGTCGCGCCGGAGGACGACGCCGAGCGCGTGGCCGAGGCGCGCCGCCTGCTGGCTGAAGCGGGTTATCCCCGGGGCGAGGGCTTTCCCCCGCTCGAGCTGATGACGACTTCCCGCGAGGTGCAGAAAATCATGGCTGAGGCCGTTCAAGCCATGTGGTGGCGCAATCTCGGCGTGCATGTGGAGATCCGCTCCTGTGAGTGGACGGCCTACAAGGCCGCCCAGCAGGACATGCGGTATGACATTTCCTCCTCGTCGTGGTCCGGGGATTATCTCGATCCCGCTGCTTTTGTGGAGATCTTCCGGAGCGGGGGCGGCAACAACAACACGGGCTGGAGCTCCGCCCGCTTTGACGGCCTGCTCGCCGCCGCCCGCCGCGCCGAAAGCTCCGCCGCCCGCCTGAAGGCTCTGGCCGAGGCGGAAAAGGTGCTGCTGGAGGAGGCTCCCGTCGCGCCGCTGTACCAGGCATGCCGCACTTATCTGAAGGATCCGCGCGTCACGGGGTGGCACCCGCTTCTGCTGGATATGCACCCTCTCGACGCCGTTTCGGTCGGCGCCTGCTCCGGAGAGGGGGGCGGGCGATGATCCACATGGCGTTCAGGCGGCTGGGGCAGGGCGTCCTGGTGATCTTTCTGCTGGAGACGGTCACTTTTTTCCTCGTGCGCAGTCTGCCGGGCAATCCCTTTCTCGGCGAGCGCAGGCTGCCCGCCCACGTGATGGAGCAGCTGCAGAATCTCTACGGGCTCGGCGATCCCGGTTGGCTGCAGTATCTCCGCTATTGGAAGGGGATCCTTCTGCACGGGGATTTCGGCCCCTCGCTCGTGCGCGAGGGCGTGCAGGTCTCCGAGATCATCGGGCAGTCCTTCCCGGTGTCGCTGTCACTGGGCGCGGCGGGCATGCTGATCGCGCTTGCGCTGGGCGTTCCCGCCGGCGTGCTGGCCGCCTGCCGCCGCAATACCTGGCAGGACGCCCTGCTCATGGCGCCGGCCATGGCCGGCATCTGCATCCCCGCCTTTGTGCTGGCGCCGCTGGCCGGGCTCACGCTGGGCATGCATGTGCCCGGACTCAGCGTGGCCGGGTGGGACGACGCGGGCTGCTTCGTGCTGCCGGCTCTCACGCTGGGACTCGTGAACGCGGCCGCGCTCGCCCGCCTCACCCGGGCGGGCATGCTCGAAGTTCTGTCGCAGGACTTCATCCGCACGGCGCGCGCGAAGGGTGCGGGGCCCGTGCGCCTTCTCGTGCGGCATGCGATGAGGGGCGGCCTGCAGCCGACCGTGTCGTATCTCGGCCCGGCCTTCGCCGCGCTGATCACCGGGTCGTTCGTGGTGGAGACGTGCTTTCAGGCTCCCGGCATGGGACTGCATTTCGTGAATGCCGCCGCCGACCGCGATTATTTCCTCATTCAGGGCCTCGTCTTCTGCTACGGCGTGCTGATCGTGGCCGCCAACATAGCCGTGGATATGGTCCAGAGCCTGCTCAACCCCATGCTGAGAAGCGAATGAACACCCCCTCCGCACAGACTCTTCCTCGGGGCGACTCTCTCGGGAGGGACGCCCTCCGCCGCCTGATGCGCAGCCGCGCCTCGATGGTTTCGCTGGCCTTTCTCGCTCTGGTGGCGGCGGCCTGCTGCCTGCTGCCGCTCTTTCCCTTCGTGCCCGATCCGAACGCCGTCGATTTGGGGCTGATCGCCGCCCCCCCTTCGGGGGCGCATCCCTTCGGCACCGATCAGCTGGGGCGCGATCTTTTCGCGCGCGTGCTTTACGGCGGGCGCATTTCGCTGCTGGTGGGGATGGCGGCCACGGGCGTTTCGCTCGTGATCGGGGTGAGCTTCGGCCTCGTTTCAGGCTATGCCGGCGGGCGGCTCGACGCCTTTCTCATGCGCGCGGTGGATGTGCTCTTCGCCCTCCCCTTCATCGTGCTGGTGATCGTTTTCTCCCTCAGCATCGAGGAACCCGCCGCCGCGCTGGCGGCCTGGGTGGTGCGCTCCACCGGTTGGAGCCGCGCCGCCGTGGCGCCCGTGTTCAGTCTCGTGCCCCTTTTCATCGCCCTCGGCGCCCTCGGCTGGCTCACCCTTGCGCGCATCGTCCGCACGCAGACCATGGAAATCAAGCGGCAGGACTACATCGTGGCCGCCCGTTCGCTGGGGCTCGGCCACCTGCGCATCCTCTTCGCTCACATTGCGCCGAATCTCTTCGGCACCGTCGTCGTCTATACTACGCTGTCCGTGCCGGGCGTGATGCTTCTCGAATCGACTCTTTCCTTTCTCGGGCTCGGTGTGCGTGCGCCGAATTCGTCGTGGGGAACTCTGATCAAGGAAGGCGCCGACCGCATGGAACTCAGCCCTGGGCTTCTGTTCTTTCCCTCGCTCTTCTTCTTTCTCACGCTCCTTGCCCTGAATTTCCTCGGGGACGGCTTGAGGGATGCGCTGGATCCCCGCTCGGCGGAGGATTGAGCTCCGCTCTCCCGTGGCACCGGCGGAGGGCGGCGGGAAGAGGGCTCCGCTCCCGGGGGCGGGAGTCTCTCAGCGATTGCTGTTGCTTTTCCGGAGCTTTCCCCCGGGTCTGTTCTCCAATCCCCAGATGCAAAGCTGGTCAAGGATCGCCATGAGCGAAGCCCCTTTCTCCGACAGGCTGTATTCTACTTTGGGCGGTATTTGCGGATACTCTTTTCTGTTGATCAGTCCGTCGGATTCAAGCTCTTTCAAATTGGAACTGAGCGTTTTGTCTGTGACTTTCTTCAGGTACCTGCGCATTTCGTTGAATCTGACGGGGGCATATTCCATGAGACAATAAAGGATCACCATCTTGTGCTTGCCGCTGATCAGGGACATGGTGTAACTGAAGCCGGTATCTTCAAAGTTCGCATTTTCGATGTAGTCTTTTATCATAGCTGCTCTTTCTTGACGCTATCTTTCAAGATAGTACTTGACTTTAGTATTGTAACCGCTATAATTGTAGCGAAGACATGGAACGATGTCAAGAAATGAGCAGAGACTCGATATGAGAAAGAAAATTATCGTTTTAAACGGCAGTCCCCGCGCAGACGGCAACACCGTCAGGCTTATCGGGGCGTTCACCGAAGGGGCGGAGAGTGCAGGGCACAGCGTTACTTGCTTTAACCTGAGTAACATGAACATCCGCCCGTGCCTCGGCTGTTGCTGCGGCGGAAAGAATGGCGACAGCCCTTGTGTCCAGAAGGATGACATGGATCAAATTTACCCGGTATATCAGGAGGCTGATCTGGTGGTTCTCGCTTCTCCTCTGTATTATTGGACGGTCAGCGGATGGCTCAAGGTTGCTTTCGACCGTCTTTTTGCTGTTGCGGAGTGCCGTGAGAACTACGCGAACCCCGTGAAGGAGTGCGTTCTGCTGATGGCGGCGGAGGGTGACGGCTTCGAGGAGATTCTCTATTGGTATGATCGTGTCATGGTGCATCTCGGCTGGACTGACAAAGGCAAAGTGCTCTGCGGCGGCGTGTTCCATGCGGGGGACATCAAGGGAAATCCAAAACTCGATGAGGCGAGAGAGTTGGGGAAGATCGTCTGAATCCGTAAAGAATGCGGGATACTGCAGGGAAGCGGGGAGCCTCGGGGGCGGAGGGTGTGCGTTCCGCTTTCGAGCCGTCGGTCAATTGACGCCGGCGTGCGCCCTCGGTCGGGGATCTTTGCCGTTGAAATGCAAAAAAATCAAGCAGATATCGGGACTTGTCTTTTCCTTGTTCGGACGTACTGAGAAGCTGCGCGGAGAAGACAAGGCTTGCGGCGCCGGATTCATGCGCAGTTTCCCGCTCTAAAGCGTCTCTGCAGGAAATCCCGTACAGCTGCAGACTTTTTCCGGCGTTTCTCCGTGTCCTTCCGCTGGAAGAGAACGTCGGAGGGAATGGTCAGGGCGGGGGAGGGAAGGGCTCGCCCGCTCGGGAAGATTTCTCGACGCGCAGCACCGTGAGGGCGCCGACCGTCTGTACGCCGGGAAGGCGCTTGAGACTGCGGGCGCAGGCGCGGATGGTGGCCCCGGTGGTCCAGACGTCGTCGATGAGGAGGAGGCGGGGCGGCGGAGTGCGCCGTCCCGACGCGGCGGCCGGGGATGCCTTGTAGACTTGGAAGGCGTGGCGTGCGCGGGCCGGCGCGTCGAGGAATGTCTGGCTGAGGGCGTCTTTCTTGTCGTGGACGAGGAGCCGGATGGTGCGCAGACCGCGCAGGCGGCCGAGGGCGCGGGCCAGTTCCTCCGACTGGTTGTAGCCGCGGCGGTGAAGCCGGGCGAACGTCATGGGCACGGGGACGAGGTGCCAGTCCGGGAATGCGCGGAGCCGGGGGCTCTCTTCCCACAGTTCGTTCAGGAAGCCGGCGAGCGTGTCCGCCAGGTGCAGGGCGCGGTGGTATTTGAGATCGACCGCGAGGCGGTGCGCTTCGGGACTGTCCCGCAGGGCGGAGCGGGCGAAGTCGAATTCGCCGCTGAACCCGCGGCAGACGTCGCATGCGCCGGGAAGTGCGGGGACGCGGCTCAGGGGTGTGCCGCAGTGCAGGCAGATGGGCTTTCTGAGGCGGGGGATGCGGCGGCGGCACGCTTCGCAGAGCGAGAGGCCGCGGCCGGCGGGTTCGCCGCAAACGGCGCAGATGCGCGGGTAGAGCCAGTGGAGCACGGGAAGGAGGGGCGGACTCAGCCGGCGAGGGCTGCGCGGACGAGGGACGAGGTCTTTTCGCCGGGCAGTACGGAGATTTCCATAGCGTTCATCGTGTAGGCCATGGAGAATCCCGCGGCGGGTTCTGCGAAGCCGTGGGCGCCTCCGGCTCCGGTGTGGCCGAAGCCGTGCCTTCCGTAGAGTGTGCGCAGGGGCGCGCCGTCGGGCAGGACGGGGTCGCACATGGCGCCGCAGGAGAAGGCCGTCTGTTCGAGCAGAGTGAGGTCGTTCCCCTGTACCCGGCGCGCGGAGAGCCATGAGAGTACTTCGGGCGGGAAGACTTTGCGCCCGCCGCAGTAGCCCAGCAGAGCCTGGTAGAAGCGGGCGAGCCCCCGCGCCGTGGCGATTCCCCCGCTGGCGGGCGAGGCGGAGGTGCGTGCGCGGGGGGTGTTCATGAGGTGCACGGAGCCGAGGCCCGTGATGCTGCTGAAGGCGCGGTGGATGGGGGAGCCCTTTTTGAAATATTGCTCGTAGAAGGGCGTGTGCAGGAGGGCGGGGGCGGCCTTGCCGGGGTAGAGCGTGCCTACGCGGTGGAATTCCGATTCGGGCAGCCCGATGTAGAAATCCAGCCCGAGGGGGGCGCGCACTTCGCGCTCCCAGAAGGAGCCGATGCGCTCGCCGCAGAGGCTGACCATCAGCTGGTCCAGAATGGGGCCGTAGGTGTGCGGGTGGTAGCCGTGCATCGGGGGCAGCCAGGCGGGGCGCGTGGCCTCGATCGCGCTGACGCAGTCTTCGAGGTCGAACAGGTCCGCCGGGCGGGCGAGGGCGGCGAGCCCCGCCTGGTGGGAGAGGACGTCGCCGAAGGTAAGGAATGGCGCTGGAAAGCGCGGCCAGAATTCCCCCACTTCGGTTTCGGGCGTCAGCCCCCTGCGGTGCAGGGCCAGCAGCACGCAGGCGGCGGAGGCCGGCTTGGTGGCCGAGTAGATGGGCACGAGCGTGTCTTCTCTCCAGGCCATGCCTGTCTTCACGTCGGCGAGACCGCGGTGCAGGGAGAAGATTTCTTCCCCGTGCGCCCACAGGGAGATGGATGCGCCGATTTCTCCATGCCGTTCAAAGTTGGCGTCGAAGGCGCGGACGAGGTTTTCGAATGGGGGGGGCTGTGTCATGACGGGCTGATGGAAAGGATGATGGCCGTGCCGCCCTCGACGCGGAAGGCGGCTTCGCAGGGGGCGAGGGAGAGGTGGTGAATGCGGTCGGTGTTTCGCTGGCAGGCGGGGCGGGGATCCTGCGCGATGAGCTGTTCGAGCGTGCGGAGCCATTCGGGCGTGCATGCTTCCGGCAGGGAGAGGTTTTCGGCGCGGCGCACGGCGAGGAGGGGGCTGGCGTGCTCGTCGACGAAGCCGCTGCGGGCGTCGGGCACGGCGTCCGCGTAGGGCAGATAGGGCTTGATGTCGTAGATGGGCGTACCGTCCGCTAGGTCGGCTCCTTCGAGCAGCAGCACGGGGCCTTCGGGGGCGTCGGGCTCCACTCGTTTCAGAGCGACGGCGGAGAGCCCCAGAGGATTGGGGCGGAAGGGCGATCGCGTGGCGAACACGCCCATGCGCGCGTTGCCTCCCAGGCGGGGCGGCCGCACCGTGGGGCTCCAGGCTCTGCCGTCGTTGAGGTGAAAGCGCCAGATGAGCCAGATGTGCGAGAAGCCTTCGAGTCCCCGCACCGCTTCGGCCCGGCGGTATTCCGGCTCGAAGACGAGGCGCGAGACGAGCGCGGGAGCCAGTCCGCTCTGCCGCGGGATGCCGAATTTTTCCCGGCAGGGGCTTTCGATGTGCGCGACGGGTCTCATCGCCCTGAAGGGAAGAAATCCTCCAGCACTTGCCTGTAGACGGCCTGCTTGAAGGGGGGAAGCCAGGCGATCTCGAATTCGGCGGGGCGTATCCAGCGGAAGGCGCGGAACTCGCGGCCGTCCACCTCGGGGTCGAGCGTGTCGCTGCGCATGCGGCAGAGGTGGTAGAACTGCTCCTGCCCGGCGTAGGGCTCGCCCCGCTTGAGGCGCACGGCCTTTTTGACGTCTTCCGGGTATTCGTAGCGGTAGGGGCCGCGTACGTCGACGATGTCGTAGTCGCTCTCGCGGAATCCCGTCTCTTCAAACCCTTCGCGCACGGCGGCCTCGCGGTGCGTTTCGCCTTTGTCCACCCCGCCTTGGGGGAACTGCCAGGCGCCCGCCCGCCCGGCGCGTTCGCAGATGAGAATGCGGCCGTCGCTCCGCTGGAAAATGAGAGCCGAATTGGGGCGATAGGAAGCCATGCGGAAATTATAGCAGGCCTGCGCGCCCGGTCAAGACCCGTGCGGAGTCCGCCCCCTCCCCCGGCCGCGGCCGAAGGGACTCTCCCGCCGCATGAGGCGCACGGCGTGCCGCGCATGAGGGGGGGGAGGAAGGCCGGTCAGCCTCTTTTCCGCAGGCTGGCGGGCAGTATTTTCATCTGCCCGCGGTATTTGGCGATGGTGCGGCGGGCGACATTGACGCCCTGCCGGGCGAGGATGGCTTCTATTTTTGCGTCGCTGAGGGGGCGGGAAGGCGATTCGGCGTCGATGAGCTTTCTGATCTGCGCCTGCACGGCGCCCGCCGCGAGCGGGGCGGCCTCCCCGGCCGTTTCCGCTTCCGCCGATACGCCGGACTGGAAAAAGTATTTCAATTCGAAGAGCCCGCGGCCGCAGAGGAGGTATTTGCCGTTTACGGCCCGGGAGACGGTGGAGGGGTGCACCCCGGCGTCCGCGGCCACTTCGTCCATCTTGAGGGGCAGGAGGGCTTCCGCCCCGCGGAGGAAGAACTCCTTCTGCCTTTTGACAATGGCGCGGCCGATGGCGAGGATCGTCTCCTGCCGGGCGGCGATGGCGCGGATGAGTGCGCGCCCTTCGCGGAAGCATCGCCCGAGGTAACTGCGCAGCTCGCGGTTGTCCGCACGCTCGGCGAGCATTTCTTTGTAGCGCGGGTTCATGGTCAGGGCGGGAAGGGAGGATTCCGCCGGAGAGACCGCCGGTTCGCCCCGCTCGTCCACCGTGACTATCAGGTCGGGGACGGCGGGGGGCGCTTCCGCCCGAAGGAACCCCGAGCCGGGATCTGGGTTCAGCCGGGCGATGCGGAGAGCTGCGGCCTGCACGTCGTCCGCGCTCACGTGCAGCGCGCGCGCGGCCGAGTCGTAGCGGTGGCGCACGAGGTCGTCCCAGCGGCTGCGCAGGAGCTCGGCGGACAGCCCGTCCGATTCCCCGAGATGCTCGAGCTGAATCAGCAGGGAGTCGCGCAGATCCCGCGCGCCCACTCCCGCCGGCTCGAGTTCCCGCAGGGTGGCGAGAGCCTGCGCCAGCAGACCGGGCGGGATGCCGAGACGCCGGGCAATCGCTTCGGGAGCCTCTTCGAAGACGCCGCGCCGGTCAAGTTCCCCGATCAGCATCAGCAGCGCCCGTTCCAGGGCGGGCTCGAAGGCGGATTGCCTCACCTGCTCGCGCAGAAATTCCGCCAGCGTGGGCGAAGCGTGCAGGGAGTCGAGGGCGAATTCGCGCCGGGCGGCCATTTCGGGATTGGCCGGTTCAAAGGTGTCCAGACCGTCGGAATCCCGCGCGGGCTCGTGCGGTTCGGCTTCCTCGAGCACGGGATTGGCCGCCATGGCTTCGCGCACCAATTGGGAGAGCTCGAGCGAGGAGGACTGCAGGGTGCGCATGAAGAGCCTCATGGAGGCCGTCGCCACCATCCCCTGCCTCATTTCCTGCGACAAGCCCGTGCGGTTCACGGGGCGTATTGTAGCAGGCTCCGCCGCAGACGGCAAGCGCGTTTCGGAGCCGCCCAGCCTGTCAGCGGCCGGGTT
>JAJQGU010000054.1:7458-10816 GCA_021200315.1 Akkermansiaceae bacterium | reverse complement strand
TTCCTTCTTATTCTGCTCCACGCCGTTTCCTTTGGCATAACAAACTCCCAGCCTGCACTGGGCTTCGGCGTCTCCTTGTTCCGCGGCTTCCTGATACAAGGCCGCATTCAATTCTTCTTCCATTTTTTGTCGGGGGTGAGGGTAAACGCTGTCCGTTTCGCGGACGCAACGGGAGAACACTAGCAGATTCCAGGGGTGATGTCCATCGTAAATTCTGCGCTCCCATGGAACAATCCCCGCTTGAACCCCCTGCCGCCGCGCTGCACCCTGCAGGACAAACCGCCGCCGAAGGGGCAGGGAAAAATCGGCGAAAGGCTTGCCACTTGCGGAACGAGCCCGACCGAGCTCGCCTCTGCGTTCATTCCGTTTTTTCAGTCAGAGCCGAGCTCGTGCAAGGCACTTCGAGACTCAGCATGCCCCTGATCAGCCGCTTTCCGCCACCAGCGCACCGCTTCCTGCTCATCCTTCTCCACGCCTTTCCCGAAATAATAACACCGTCCCAGCTGGTACTGAGCCTCAGCATGCCCCTGATCAGCCGCCTTCCGGTACAAGCGTACGGCTTCTGTGTAATCCTGCTTCACGCCTTCCCCGGAATAATAACAAACTCCCAGATTGTACTGAGCTTGATCAAATCCCTGCTCAACCGCCTTCCGATACCAGCGCACCGCCTCCTCCCTGTCCTTCTCCACGCCGGCTCCGAGATCATAACACCATCCCAGCCTGCACTGAGCTTCGGCGTCTCCTTGTTCCGCGGCTTCCTGATACAAGGCCGCATTCAATTCTTCTTCCATTTTTTGTCGGGGGAGTGAGGGTGAACATTGTCCGTTTCGCGGACGCGACGGGAGAACACTAGCAGATTCCAGGGGTGATGTCCATCGTAAATTCTGCGCTTCCATGGAACAATCCCCGCTTGAAACCCCTGCCGCCGCCGCTGCACCCTGCAGGACAAACCATCCGCGAATGATCGAACGATGCGTTTTCCACAGAGTATACGAGGGGAGCGTATTGTTTTATATTGTATCAGATACAGGCGTATAATGCCGCATCATCGATTCGTGGAGGGCAGAGCATTGGCAGGGCGAGTCATCCGGTGACAGGGCAGGGAAAGAACGAAATCGGCGAAAGACTTGCCTGAAAAGGGGAACGCTTCCGGCCGGGAGCCGTCCCCCGCGTCCATTCCTCTTTCTTCACTTGACGCCCAGTTCTCTCAGGGCTTCCCGTGCTTTGGCATGACTCTGTTCCGCCGCCTTTTGGTACCAGCGTGCCGCTTCTTTCTTATTCTGCTCTACGCCGTCCCCGAAATAATAACACTCTCCCAAGATTGTATTGAGCCTCGGCATCTTTCTGATTCGGCTCTCCGGGGCGTCTCCGACATCGAACGAACTTCCGTGGCTCTCTGAGCCGGGAAGAAATTCAGGAGAGGGCGGGAGAGCGGCGGCTGATTTCTTCAAGGCTCTACGAGCTGGGGCGAAACCCTGTTGCTTGGGAGGTCTTTTATGAACTTAGATATTGGTTTCAAGGCTCTACGAGCTGGGGCGAAACCCTGTTTCGCCGCCTTTTGGTACCAGTACTCCGCTTTCTTTTCATCCTTCTCCACGCCGCGTCCGTAGCTATAGCAATTTCCCAAATTGTACTGAGCTTGAGCAAGTCCCTGATGGGCCGCCATCCGATACCAGCGCACCGCTTCTGTGTAATCCCTCTCTACGCCCCGCCCGCATTCATAACACTGTCCCAGCTTGTACTGGGCTTCGGCATCTTTCTGATTCAAGGCTCTTCGAGCTGGGGCGAAACCTTGTTCCGCCGCTTTCCGGTACCACCGCACCGCTTCCTTTTCGTCTTGCTTCACGCCTTTCCCGTTGTCATAGCACCATCCCAGTTCGTACTGCGCTTTGGCATCGCCCTGTTCCGCCGCTTTCCGGTACCACCGCACCGCTTCCTTTTCGTCTTGCTTCACGCCTTTCCCGTTGTCATAGCACCATCCCAGTTCGTACTGCGCTTTGGCATGGCCCTGCACCGCCGCTTTCCGATACCATTGTGCCGCTTCCCTCCTATCCTGTTCCACACCGTACCTGGAAGCATAGCAACATCCCACAATGTACTGAGCCCTGGCATCGCCCTGTTCCGCCGCCTTTCGGTACCAGCGCACCGCTTCCTTCTCATCCAGCTCCACGCCGGCTCCGTATTGATAACAAACTCCCAGATCGAGCTGAGCATCGGCGTCGCCCTGATGGGCCGCCTTCCGCCACCAGTTTACCGCTTCCATAAAGTCCTCCTCAATGCCGTCCCCGAAAGCATAACAATATCCCAGCTCGTATTGAGCCTTGGCATCACCCCGGCCGGCCGCTTTCCGGAACCAGCGTACTGCTTCCTGCATATCCTTCTCCACGCCGTTCCCGTTTGCATAGCAAACTCCCAGATTGTACTGTGCCTCGGCATCGCCCTGTCGCGCCGCCTGCCGGACGGCCAGAAGCTGATCCGGAGATATCGTCTCCGCAGCATCGCATAGCGATGGCAGAGACAAAGCGCACACGGCGGACAGCACGGCGAACGCCGCAGAGAACGTCTTTTTTCTCATGAAAACCTTCATATTAGTTAATTAATGATTGGTCGTCAATTTTATTGACGTTTATTTTCCCCTGGTGAAAAGCTTCGTGCCATCCTCTCTTGCCGCGCAGCCTTCTCAACGTCTTCTGCGCATCGGCATGGCCATTCCCCGCGGCTTCCCGGTACCACCGCACCGCTTCCATGAAGTCCTTTTTCACGGCTTGCCCGTAACGGCAACAATTGCCCAGACGATATTGAGCCTCGGCATGGCCCTGTTCCGCCGCCTTCCGATACCAGCGCACCGCCTCATCCCTGTTCTGCGCTGCGCCTCTCCCATTAAAACAACAAATTCCCAGATCGCATTGAGCTCTGAGATGATTCTGCCCGGCGGCCTTCCGATACCAGCGCACCGCTTCCGTGCAGTCTTGGGACACGCCGCGCCCGTAACGATAGCAATTTCCCAAATTGTACTGGGCTTCGGCATGACCTTGTTCTGCCGCCTTTCGATACCAGCGCACCGCTTCCGTGAAGTTTTGAGACACGCCGCGCCCGTAACGATAGCAGTTTCCCAAATTATACTGGGCTTCAACATCCCCCTGATTTGCAGCCTGCGATGCCGCTGCGGCCTGAGATTGCCGGAACCAGCGTCCGGCTTCCGTGAGATTCTGCATTACGCCTTGTCCATTGGCATAACAGACCCCCAGATTGTACTGAGCCTTGGCATCGCCCTGATCAGCCGCTTTTCGGAACCAGCGTACCGCTTCCGTGAGATTCTGCATTACGCCTTGTCCATTGGCATAACAGACCCCCAGAT
>JAJQGU010000054.1:0-7358 GCA_021200315.1 Akkermansiaceae bacterium | reverse complement strand
GCCTTGGCATCGCCCTGATCAGCCGCTTTTCGGAACCAGCGTACCGCTTCCGTGAAGTCCTTCTCCACTCCGTCTCCGGAATGACAGCAAATTCCCAGATTACACTGAGCCACGGCACAGCCTTGCCCGGCTGCCATCCTATACCATCTCACCGCTTCCTTCATATCCTGCTTCACGCCGCAGCCGTTGTCACAACAATACCCCAGATTGTTCCGGGCTGCGGCATGGTTCTGTTCCGCCGCTTCCCGGAACCAATATGCAGCTTTTGCCCAGTCTTTCTCCACGCCTTTTCCGTCGAGATAACAAAGGCCCAAGTTGTTCTGAGCATCGGCGCCTCCTTGTTCCGCGGCTTCCCGATACAAGCCCGCTCCCGCGTCTCTCTTCATTTTTGTTGGGGGTAAAGAGTAAACATTCATCCGTTTCACGGACGGAACGAAAGAACACTAGCAGATTTTGAATCCGCTGTCCATCATGAAATCTGCGTGCCTTTGAAAAAAGCAGACTGCGCTCCAGTACCCCATTCCGGAGAAACCGCCCTCCATGCGGCATGGCATCATGGTATTTCGTGCTTGCCATCGGTGAGGCGAGGCGGTAGAATTCCGCCGCCGCCGGCCTCCGGGCGGGAGGGAACTGTATACAGCCATGCTGGACTTCATACGCAGAAATTCAATCATTGTGATTCTCGCGATCGTCGCCGTGGCCGCCGGTCTGATCATTTCGGACTATGCGGGGAAGGGGGATCGCAGCGGGGATATGGTCGTCAAAGTGGGAGACAAGAGCTACAAACGCGCCGACGTCGACAACGTGGGAGGCTACGGCCTCAGCTTTCTGCAGCGTCTTTACCAGCTGACGCTCCAGAAATATCAGGCGCCTTTCGACAGCGACGGCGACGGCGCGCTCAGCGAAGGGGAGCGCGAGACATTCAACGCGGTGATAGGGAACAACGCCGAGGCTGTGAGCAACCTGGGCTACTTCAGCGAGGCGATTGAAGCATGGGCGACGGGCAGTTCCCGGGATGCCGACGTCAACATTCTGACCACGCGCGCGCTGATCCGCGAAGAGGGCGAGGCATACGGCCTTGCGCCCGGGAAGGACGAAATAGACGCCTTCATCCGCTCGCTGCCCGCCTTCCGCAAGGCCGACGGTTCGTTTGACCGCGACATCTACATGACGGTGTGCGGATACAGGAAGGGCGAGGAAAACCGCGAGGGGGAACGGGCCTTCCGCAGCGTCATTTCCGACTTAATGGTCTGGCAAAGCCTCCAGTCGCTGCTTGTCGGGGACGTGAGCTGCTATGCGCCGATGGAGAACAAGCTGATCGACGTGGAGTCCCAGGAAATGAAGCTGCGCACGGCCTGGCTGCCGAAGGAAAAATTCGCGCCGGCGGGCGATCCGGCGGAAGAGGCCGTCAAAGCCTTTTGGGAGGAGAACAAACAGAAATACCAGAGCGAGGAAGAGCGCATCGTTTCTCTGTACACGATCAAGGCTCTCCCGAATGCGGACGGCTCCGCGCCGGGCGAAGACGAGCTGATGGCGGCGGCGGACAATTATATGCAGCAGCTGGCGGACACAAATGCGCGGGGGATGGACGCCCTGCTCGAGACGGCCTCCAAGGAAGAGGGCTTCGCGCATTTCGAATACAGGAAAGAGACTTTCCCCCTGGCCGCGCAGGACAATCTGGCCGCACCCCTCCAGAGAAGGGTGGATACGGGCAGCAGCCTTGTGACGCTGGGCTCCATTGCGTTTGATGTGACCAAGGCACCCACGGCGGAGGAGTATGAAAAGAGACGCGCCGCCGGTCAGCTCGACTCCTCGGTGACGTTGGAGCAGCTGCGCGGCTTTTACCCAATGGAGGGGGGGGAGCTTGTGCTGATACGCACCGAGGCGATCAAAAGGCCGGATATTCTTCCCTACGAAAAGGCTCGGGCGCAGGCGCTCGCCGATCTCCGTGAAAAGACGACGCTTGAGGCTCTTCAGGCGGCGGCCGATGAACTGCGGAAGCGCATGGAGAAAGATGCGGAAGAGAGCGGCCTCGACAAAGCTTTCGAAAGCGCCGCCGCCGCGGGCGCGGAGGTGGCTTCGTTCGGCCCGGTTTCTCTTTCTGCGCAGGAGACCCTGCCCGACGGGCTCCAGATGGGGATGCTGGCCACGGTCAGGACCGGGGGCATTTCGCCGCTGATGCACGCCGAGAAGGGGATCCGCATTGCGGCCGTCGTTTCGCGCACGGTGAGCGACAGCCCCGAGCGGGCCGCCTATAAGGCATTGCGCGTTCTGCCCGTCCGCAATTACCGCCTGCAGCGCAAACTGATGATGGACTGGCTGGAAAATGCCTATCGGCGTTACGCCGTGCAGTTCGGCCCCCATGTGCGCATGCTCGGCGTTGGCGGTGATTAAGGGCGGAAGGCGTCAGGCCGGCGCCATCATTCCTCGATCGCTGCATATGGCCGGGGGCGGAAGCGAGCCGTCTTCCCCCGCCAGGCAGAGGATTTTAAGCACAGACTTTCGAAACTTTCAAGCGTCCGATGAGCGCCCTCCCTTCCCAGACCAAATTCATCGTCGGCAACGAAGCCTGCGAGCGGTTCAGTTTCTACGGAATGCGCAGCATATTGACGCTGTATATGATACATGCGCTCGGGATGGAAGAGGAGGCGTCCATCTCCGTAATGCACGGCTTTGTGGCGCTGAACTACGTCATGCCGCTGCTCGGCGCATGGATCGCCGACCGTTGGCTGGGGCGCTATCATACGATTCTTTTCGTCTCTTTATTCTACTGCGTCGGGCATGGCGTGCTTGCGTCGGCGGATCTCTGCGGCACGCTGGAAGCCCGCCGCTGGGTGCTGTATATCGGTCTGTTCATCATTGCGCTGGGTTCCGGAGGCATCAAGCCTTCCGTCTCCGCCTTTGTAGGCGACCAGATGCAGGGGTGCGGCTCCTCCGCCATGACGCGCGCGTATTCCGCCTTTTACTGGTCGATCAATTTGGGATCGTTTTTCGCCTTTCTGCTGATACCGCCGGCGAGCCGGCTTTGGGGCTATGGATGGGCCTTCGGCATTCCGGGGCTCGCGATGGGGGCGGCCACGTTCATCTTCTGGCTCGGGCGCAAACGATACCGCAAAGTGCCCCCCGGCCGCCGGAGCGGGGGAGCCGGCATCTTCCCCGTGCTTTTTTCTGCGGCGCTGCTGGGCTGGAGGCGCACGTGCGAACGTTTCGAGCCCGAATCCATTCTGCGAGCCAGGAACATGGCCAGGATCCTGCTCGTGTTTGCTCTGGTCATCCCTTTCTGGTCCCTTTTTGATCAAATGGCCTCGTCGTGGGTGGTGCAGGGGAATTCCATGCGCCCGATCGAGCTCCCCTTTGCATGGCTCCCCCGAGAAATGCAATGCATAGGGGCCGAACAGTTTCAAGCGGCCAATCCCGTCTTTGTGATGATTTTCGTGCCTTTGCTGACAATTTTCGTGTACCCGCACATAGGCCGCTGGAGCCGGCCTCTCAAGCGCATGTCCGTGGGGATCATTCTGGCGGCGCTGGCCTACGGGGCGGTAGCGTGGCTTCAGTGGTTCATCGACCGGGGATGTTCCCCGAGCATTGCGTGGCAGCTCATCCCCTGCTGCATGATCACCATCGCCGAAGTGCTCGTGAGCGCCACGGGATTGGAATACGCCTTCACTCAGGCGGCTCCCTCGCTCAAGAGCATCACCACCAGTTTCTGGAATCTCACCATCACATTCGGCAACCTGCTTGTCGTGGCGCTGACGCAATGGATGCCGGGAGATTCCGTTTCGGCCGGCCGCTTTCTGCTGTACGGCGGGCTCATGCTGGCCGTCGGTGTTCTCTTCATCGCGGCGACCGCGAGAATGGACGGCCGGGAGCATGGCGCGAAGGGACTCTCCTCCTCTTGATGCCGTGCGGAGCGCGGAAAGGCTCCCCCGAATTACCCTTGTTTTCCGCACGGGGCTGTGCTATGGTCGTGGTTCTCATGCGGCGGAGGCACCTTTCCCGCCGCGGGGACGCATGAAAAAGCTTCTTTTCATCTTTCTGGCCGCCAGACCTAAAACGCTGTCCGCCGGCATCGTGCCGGTGTGGCTGGGCTGCATGGTCGTGCATCGGTTCGGCTTGCCTTGGGACGGGCGGCTCGCCTTGTTCACCCTCGCTTCGGCTTTGTGCCTCCAAATTGCCTGCAATATCTTCAATGACGCCATCGACTGCGACAAGAAGGCGGACACCAGCGAGAGGCAGGGGCCTGTGAGGATGACGGCCAGCGGACGCCTTTCCTCACGCGCCGTCCATGCCATCGCCCTTGCTTTTCTCGCCGCGGCCTGCGTGCCGGCCGTGCCCCTCATCGAACTGAGAGGATGGCCCATCGTGGCCATAGGCGCCTTGTCGATGTTTTTCGCCTATGGGTATACAGGCGGCCCCTGGCCGCTCGCCTACAAAGGTTTGGGAGAGGCTTTCGTCATTCTCTTCTTCGGCGTCGCTGCCGTGGCGGGGACAGTCTTCGTCCAGATCGGCTGGCAGGAAGAGTTCGCGCGCGTCTATCTGGCCGCTTTGATGGTGGGGGTGCAGTGCGGCATGCTCTCTTCCGTCATGATTGAAGTGAACAACATCCGCGACAGGAAAGAGGACGCCAAAACAGGCAAGCGCACGCTGGCTGTCCGCCTGGGTGACGCCCGTGCCCGGGGACTCGCCCTTTCTTTTGTCGTGGCCACGTATGTGACTTTGCCTCAATTATCGCGCATTTTGCCGGGCATTTCGCTGAATTGGGGCTGGCTGCCGCTTTTGGCGGCCGCCGGCTTTCTGCTTGCCAAAATCAACAGAACCCCGGCCGACGTGCGCATGAACGCCGTGCTGGGGCTTGCCGCATTTCATCTTCTGCTCTACGCCGCCACACTGACCTTCGTCTGAAGAAAACCGGGCGCCGCCGCGCCGAGGAACGACGGGGGCGCGGGGATGTCTGGAAGCGTTTCGACGCCCGTGCCCGCGAACGGAGACCTGTTTCGGAACACGGCGGGCGTTCGGTGGGGGCGGCCTTGCATATGCGAAAATCCGCGCCGGCGCCGCGGGTTTGTCTTGACGGAACGAGCGGAGGGCGGATAGAATGCGGGCTTCCACGATCAATTTATGTCCACCAGCGATACCTCGATTACATTTGCCGTTTTTCCTGAATTTATCTGGCTGCGGTGTGATGCACGCGGAACATTCATGAACAGCGCGATCTTGAAAAATCTCGCCGATCGGTACATCGACGGTGGGGGGCGGCTGGTCGTCGTCGATCTTGCGGCGTGCGCCGGCGTCGATTCCACATTTATGGGCACGCTGGCCGGCATTGCCCGCCGGCTGATGCCTGCGGGCGGGGGACTGCAGGTAGCCGCGCCCAGTGAACGCGTGCGCCAGTCGTTGGAATCGCTCGGGTTGGACGTCTTGATGGAGATAGACCCTCCTCTCGCTCCCTGGCGGGGGCAGCTCGAGCAGATCCGATCCAAGCTGAAGACGCCCGGCATGCTGGTGGACATGGGGGATCTCGATCGCTCCAGACATGTGCTCGACGCGCATAATATCCTGAGCCAGATCAACACCCGCAACGAGGAACAGTTCCGCTACGTTCGGGAGAGCCTCGAAGATGAGATCGAGCGCAAGGAAAACCGATAAACCCGTTTCCCGCTGCAGATGGAGGAGACATGCCGGTTGGCGGCGCGCTACGCCGACTTTCTGCCCGGGGGCGCGGAGACGCTCCGCGAGGAGGGGCGTTCCGAGCCACATCCCGAGCTGCCCCGCGAGGATGTGCTGCAGTCTCTCTGGCTGGCCGGCCTCTTGGGAAGGGAAGGGGAGACTGCCGGCAAAGAGCGCGTCGAAATTCTGGATTTCGGCGTCTGGAACCGCTCGGCGGGGCCGGATTTCCTGCACTGCGAAATTCGGATCGGCGGCCGTGTCCGGCGCGGGGCTGTGGAGCTGGACGTGTACCCCGAAAACTGGGAAAGGCACGGCCATGGGAGCAACCCTGACTTCGACGAGGTCGTGCTGCATGTGGCCGCGCTCCCTGCAAGGGGCGGAACGTGGTTCACGCGCAATTCCCGGCATGAAGAGGTGCCGCTGCTCGTGCTCGGCCGGGAGACAGTGGCCGAGGCGCTTTCGCTGCCGGGCAGGTGGCGCGAGGCGCGCTGTAATCTCTGCCGTGCACCGCTGGCGGCCATGAAGGAGGACGATCGGGAGGATCTGCTGAAGGCCGCCGCCGCTTATCGCTTCGCGTGCAAAAGGAAGGCGTTTGAACGGCGCAAGGCGGCGTACGGGGCTTCCCAGGCATGGTATGAATCGTGGGCGGAGACACTCGGCTACAGCGTGAACAAAGACGCCATGTGGCTTTTGGCGCGGCGGGCGCCCCTGGCCCGCCTGGAAGGGGACGCCGAAGCGGTCTTGTTCGGCACGGCCGGCTTTTTGGTTCCCGTGCTGCCCGAACGCACGGGAGAAGAAGCCCGCGCCTACCATGCCGATGTATGGAGGCGCTGGTGGAGCCTGCGCGAGGCGTGGGAGCTTGGGCGTGAACGCTCGCTGCCCTGGCGTTTTTCGGGCGTGCGTCCGCAGAATCATCCGCATCGGAGGCTGGGAGCCCTCGTCGTCTGCGTGCGCGAATGGGAGACCATGGAGAAGCTGCTGACCGTGGAGAACTCGCGGCGGCTCGTCCGGTGGCTGACTTCGCTCGAGCACCCGTACTGGTCGCGCTATTTCAGCCTCCCTTCGGCGCCGCTGAAACGAAGGACAGCTTTGGTGGGGGAAACCCGCGCACGCGATTTTCTGATCAATCACGTCTACCCATGCAGCGCATCCCCACATGCCTGGCAGGCATATTGCTCGCTGCATGCCGGTCCCCCGCCTTCGCGGGTAAAGCTGACTGCGCGGCACCTCTTCGGCGAAGCCGCGTCCGCCTGCCCGCCTGCCGGCCTTGCCTACGTGCAGCAGGCGCTCCTGCAAATCAGGGAGGATTTCTGCGTGCCGACTTCGTGTCAGGATTGTCTGTTCCCGGAGCAATTGCGATCGTGGAAGAAAAGACCGGCCTGACGCGTCTCCCCGCACGGTGGGACGGGGAAAGGCGCCGTTTGTGGAAAAAATGTCCGCGACCGCTTAAAAAAGTTGCAAAACCGCTCATTTCGCGCTTTACTGAAGACGTCACTCTTACCATGAGCACTCAGGATTCTCCTCAAACCGACGGGCGGAAGGAGCCGCTCGATCTTTCCACCTTAGCTGGTTTCCAGTTCGGCCCCTCTTGGGCAAGAAAGGAGCCGGAGCGTTCGTCTTCGTTCCGTGAAGAGGCGCCTGCCCGGCATTTCGGCGGACGGCGTTCCGATGATTCGGAGGGGACGAGGGGG
>JAJQGU010000033.1 GCA_021200315.1 Akkermansiaceae bacterium | reverse complement strand
GTTTCGTCAGGCGGGGCAGGCGTCTTTCAGGAAGGGAAAGAAGGTCTGCTCCAGGCGGTCGGCGTCGAGCACATGGGCACGGAGACCGAAGGCCGCGCCGGCGCGCACGTTTTCCGCTTTGTCGTCGAAGTACAGAGTTCTTTCCGGAATGAGAGCGCAGGTGCGGATGGCGTACTCGTAGATGGCGGCGTCTGGTTTGAGGGCGCGCACGCGGCAGGAGTAGACCGCCGAGTCGCATTCGCGGAAGATCTCGGGCCATTGCGATCTCATGAACCGGATGTGGGTCTCGTTGGTGTTGGAAAGCAGGACGAGGCGCACGCCCCGCTCGTGCAGGCGGCGGCAGGCGGCGAAGACGCCCTCGATCAGCGCGTCGGGAGGGAAGACGGCGTTCCATGCCTCGCGCACGATTTCTTCGCCGCCGACGGGCAGATCGAGCAGGCGGCGGCAGCGCGACAGAAAATCGTTCGCATCGATGCCGCCGCGCTCATGGAGCCGGGCGATGGCGAGCAGCCGCCGCAGCTCGTGTTCGCCGGGGTACAGCCCGCGCTCTTTCAGAAATTTTTCCACGCGCGCCGGGTCGACGCGCAGCAGCACATTGCCGATATCCATCACCAAAGCATGAATGCTCATGGGATCACTGTAGCCCGTTTTCCGGAAATGACAAGACCTTACAGCCCGCAATCTCCCCCGTCGGGCGAATTTGCCCGTGCGTTCCGCCGCCGCGCCGGATCGGGAGCGGGGAGGAGCCCCAGAAGAGACGGGCGTCGGAGCGGGAAAGGCCGCTCAGGTTCACATAGCGCGTGAGCAGCAGACGCTGGTCGCGATGCCCCATGCAGAGCTGCAGCGCGTTGAGATCGCGAAAATGCTTGACGTGAAAGCTTGCGAAGGTATGCCTCAGCACATCCGGCACCCAATGGCGAAAGCCGGCGCAGAGCCTCAGCTGCCGCCAGCGGCTGCGCCAGTTTTTCGGGCAGATGGGCGCGCGCTCCGCCTGCCGCGTCTCCTTCAGCAGGCGGAGCAGGGCGGGACAGAGGGCGATGTGCCGCCCGCCGCCGGTTTTGCTGTGGCGGGGGAGAATGACGAGCTCGCGTTCCTCCACGTCGATGTCCCGCCAGTGAAGGCGGCGCACTTCCTCCGGCCTCACGCCCGCGTAGAGCATCAGCGCCAGCGCGGGCAGACAGGCGGCATGGCGCGGCTGCCGCGCCGTCGCCAGAAGCCGCCGCACCTCGGCCAGGGTGAGCGGCAGAATTTCCTTTTCGCACACCACGGGAATTTCCACCTGCCGCATCGGGTTTTCCCCGCACCATCCGCGCTTCCGTGCGGTGCAGAACACGCCGGAGAGGATGACGCGCGCTTTGTGCCGCTGCGAAGGGGTGGAGAACGCGCGCTCGATGAGGGCGGCGCACTCCGGCGGAGTCATCGCCCGCAGGGGGCGTTCCGCCAGGCCGGGGACGGAGCGCATCAGCCTCTGCGTGTAGTAGCGGAAGTCCGACAGCGTGCGTCCGGCCCGCTGCTGCTTCTCGCGGGACGCCAGAGCCTCCGCCGCCGCCTGTGCGAAGGGGACGGTCGCCTTCTCCAGACGCAGGGCGTTCGTACCCAGGCGGATGATCCGCCGGCAGTGCGCCATGGCGTCCGGCGCCTCGTTTCCGCCGCTCTCTTCCAACATTTCCAGCGTCAGGCGGGCCGCGTCGGCGACGGTGAGACGGTGTTTCTTCATCAGGTGTTCCGCTGTCTTGTAGTCGTTCATCGTGTTCATATGCTTGGCCGGAGAGGTATCCCCAGATTCCCTTCCGCGCGGGACATTGTACCGGGCTTGCGGTGATCCGGCGGCCCTGCGGATAGGGCGCGAAGTTTCTTTTGAGGAAGATGAAACTTTTTCCACCGGTCGGGGTTCCATTTCCGTGCGGCGGGAACATGCCCGTTGCCGATAAGCAAAACGAACATACAAAAGACATATGAAAGTTACTGTTTCTTTATTGATGAGCCTGGCTCTCGCCGGGTTCTCCTGCGCTCAGGAGGCTCCTGCCGATCAGCCTCAGGCGCCCGCCGTACAGAACGAAACCGCCGCCGGAGGCGAACAGGGACCGGAAGCGGGTCCCCGCCCTCAGGCGCCGAAATGCCCGAAGTGCGGCTCTGATCTGAAGCTGCCGGAGCCCCCCCAGGGGTTTGGCCCCCGCCATGCGCGCGGTCCCCAGGGCGGCCCGCCTCCCCAGGACGGACAGGACGCCGACAATGCGGACGGCTCCTCTCAGGATCAGGATGAGGATCGGAAGGCACGCCGTGCCCGCCGTGCGCGCGGTCCTCAGGGAGGGCCGCCGCCCCAGGCTTGCCCGAGGTGCGGACAAGGCGCCGACAATGCCGATGACTCCTCCCGGGACAAGGGCAGGAAGGCCGGCCGCCGGGGACATCGCGGCCAGCGGCCCGAGGGGCGTCCCTCCGGTCAGCAGGGCGGAGCTCCGAAGGTGAAGTGCGGGCAGTGCGGTGAAGAGGTTGAACTGCCCAAGCCCCCGCAGGGCGGTCCGCAGGGACCCCGCCCCGGACAGCCGGAGGAAGGCGCTCCCGAACCTCCCGCCGGGCAGGAGCCCGCTGACGCTCAAAACTGAGTTTTCACGGATCCGTCAGTGAAAAGGCCCCGGTTCCTTTTTGAGGGATCGGGGTTCTTTGCGTCGGGCGGGGTGTTCTCTCCCTCTTGACATGCATGGCCGGTTCTGTTATGCTGATCCGCATGATCAGACACCTTTTCATTTGTGCGGCTGCATGTTTCTGCTCCCCCGCCTTTGCCGGGGAGCTGCAGCGGTATGCTCCTTCACGGCCTTATGAAGTGCCGGCCATTCGGGAGCCGGATTGCGGCGCGCCTGTCGCCAATGTGATCTACATGATAGGGGACGGCATGGGGCTCAATCAGGTAGGCATCGCCTGGGCGGCCAACCGGGGCAGGCTGTTCATCGAGAATTGCCCGGTCATCGGGGTGAGCGCCACGTGGTGCGCCGATCGGCTGGTCACTGATTCCGCGGCGGCGGGAACGGCTCTCGCCACGGGAGAGAAGACGCTTTATCGCCGCATTTCCATGACGCCCGACGGGAAGGAGCTCTCGTCGCTCGCGGACAAGGCCGCCGATCTGGGCAAATCCACCGGTCTGGTTGTCACCTGTGAGCTGAACGATGCCACGCCGGCCGCATTCTTCGCCCACAGTCCCGTCCGTTCGGAGGCGCACCTGATCAGCGGACAATTGCCCGGCTCGCGTTTCGAATTCGTCTTCGGAGGCGGAGGCAGACATTTTACCGGGCGTCCGGATGGCCGCGACATTTTCCGGGAAATGGCCGACCGCGGTTACCAGGTGGCCCGCAGCTGGGCGGAGGCGGCGGAATTCCCCGCGGGGAAGACGCTCTGCGTCGCCGATGCCGGCAACCTGCCGCGCCCGGAGGAACGGGGAGATGCGCTGCGTCTGGCCGCCATGAAGGCCATCGACGTTCTTTCTCGAAACCCGAAGGGCTTTTTCCTGATGATCGAGGGCTCGAAGATCGACAAGGCGGCCCATGGCAACAAGCTCGATGAAATGGTGGAGGAGACTCTCGATTTCGACCGCGCCGTCGGCGCGGTGCTCGAATGGGCCTCCCGGCACCCGGGTACGCTCGTGGTCGTTACGGCTGATCATTGCACCGGAGGCGCGGCTCTGCTCGATGGCAGCCTCGAGAAGGGAGAAGTCGCCGTCAGCTTTTCCACCAAGGGACACGATGGCGTTACGGTGCCCGTTTACGCATTCGGAGCCGGAAGCCGTGCATTTTCAGGTTTTTATGATAACACCGAGGTGGCGCGCAAAATCGGGAAGGCCATGGAAGAAGCCTCCGCCCGGACGCGGGCGAATTAGAACCGCCGCTTCCCCCCCCCCGTTCTTCCGCCGCGGAGCCGGCTGGTTTTGACGCTCAGCGGTCCGCCTGCGGGGCTCTTCCCTTGCGGCGGTCGACCCGCGCGAAGACAAGCGCGCTGAGTGCGCAGACGCAGCCGATGGTGATGAAGGTCGTCTGAAAGGCGTGCTGCAGTGCGGCGGGTGCGTTGTTCCCGCGCCCGCCGGAAATGTCGAGCGCCAGAGAGGCGAAGGCGATGCTCAGCGCCACGGAAAGCTGCATGACGACGGAGAGAAGGGAATTGCCGCCGCTTGCGTAAGAATCTGGTAAATCAATGAGAGTGAGCGTATTCATGCAAGTGAACTGAATGGAGTTGGCCGTTCCGAGGAGGCAAAGCAGCAAGAGGAGGAGCCACTCGCTGCATCCGGGCGAGAGCTCCGAGAAGGAGGCCAAGGCGGCCGCAATCACGAGCGTATTGACGGTGAGAATTTTTCTGTAGCCGAATCTGCGGAGAAAGCGCGATACCCAAGTTTTGGCGGACAGGTTGCACAGCGCCATCGGGATGAGAGAAAGCCCCGACTTGAAGGCGGAGAATCCCAGAACAAGCTGGAAGTAGAGGGGAATGAGGTAGGGGGCGCAGCTTCCGCCCAGCCGGCATACGATGTTGCCCGCCAGTCCGATGGAGAAATTTCTGATGCGGAAGAGCGCGGGGCTGAAAAGCGGGTTGGCCGTTCTGTGCGCCTTCAGCCAATACGCAGCTTGGAGAGCGAGTCCCGCGGCTCCTGTCAGTACGCCCGCCCGCCCGGCATTCAGAGGGGATGTTCCCTCCATGCTCAGAGTCAGCAGCAGCAGGGAAAAGGAAAAGAGCAGGCAGCCCCGCCAGTCGAAACGTGGGCGCCGGCCGCTTCTCATGTCGGGCATGAGGCGGCGCGCAGCCAGAAACGCGGCGGCGCCCACGGGGATGTTGATCAGGAAAATCCAGTGCCAGGAGGCGTATTGCACCAGAAAGCCGCCCAGCGCGGGGCCGAGCAGCGGCCCCGTCAGCCCCGGGATGGTCACAAAGCTGAACACCTTTACAAACATGTTCCTCGGGTAGGCTTTGAGTATCACCAGCCTTCCCACGGTGGGGAGAAAAGCGCCGCCGGCTCCCTGCAGCACGCGGCAGGCCGTCATCATGGCGATCGAAGTGGAAAGCGCGCAGAGCAGGGAGCCCAGGGTGAACAGAAGAATGGCCGCCATCATGGTGCGCCGTGCGCCCCAGCGATCGGCCGCCCATCCTGACATCGGTATCAGCATGCATACAGTCAATGTGTACGAGATGACAAGAGCATGCAGTTCCAGCGGGCCGGCTTCAAAACTTGCCGCGATGCCGGGAATAGCCGTATTGAGAATCGTGGCGTCCAGCATTTGCATGAAGAAGGCCGATGCCACGAGGAGAGGAAGGCGTCTCATGGCCCGCGCCGGCATGGGGAAATGATGCATGAATCGCGCCCAGTATCCCTCACCCTTCAAGAAAAATCAAGTCCGCTGTGCGCGCTGCTTTACCTGTCGGATGAGGCGTCGGGCACACCGGCTGCCGGCGTCTTTTTGCGCGGATGCCGAATCCGATGTTGACGCCGGACCCGAAGCGGGATAGAATGAAAACCGACAGGGAGCATGGGCTCCGCTGGTTTGTTCGCATCATGAAAACGCCTATTACAGTGACTGTGACCGGTGCAGCCGGGCAGATTGCCTATTCGCTGCTTTTCCGCATCGCCGCCGGCGATATGCTCGGCTCCGATCAACCCGTCAACCTCCGCCTTCTCGAAATCGAGCCCGCCATGAAGGCTCTCGACGGAGTCGTGATGGAGCTGAAGGACTGCGCCTTCCCCCTCGTGCAGGAAATCGCGGCCACCAGCGATCCCGACGAAGCCTTCAGGGGCGCCAACTGGTGCATTCTCGTGGGCTCCGTACCCCGCAAGGCCGGGATGGAGCGCAAGGATCTTCTCAACATCAACGGCAAGGTCTTCATTGGCCAGGGGCAGGCCATCGCCCGCAGCGCGGCGGAGAATGTGCGCGTGTTTGTCGTGGGCAACCCCTGCAACACCAATGCGCTCATTGCCATGAAGAATGCGTCGGGCGTGCCGCATGATCGCTTCTTCGCCATGACCCGCCTGGATGAAAACCGTGCCAAGAGCCAGCTGGCGGACAAGGCCGGGGTTCATCTCTCCCGCGTCACCAACATGACCATCTGGGGCAACCATTCCTCCACACAGTATCCGGATTGGACAAACGCGAAGATCGACGGCAGACCCGTCACCGATTTCATCAAGGATGCGGATTGGCTCAAGGGCGAGTTCATCAGCACGGTTCAGCAGCGGGGCGCCGCCATCATTGCCGCGCGCGGCCTTTCGTCTGCCGCTTCGGCCGCCAACGCCGCCATCGACACCGTGCGCAGTTTGAGCTTCCCCACGCCGGAAGGCGACTGGCACTCTGTCGCTCTCTGTTCCGACGGCTCCTACGGCGTCCCGGCTGAGATCATCTCTTCCTTCCCGGTGCGCACGACGGCGGACGGCAAGGTGGAAATCGTCCAGGGGCTTCCGATCGACGCCTTCTCCCGCGGGAAGATCGACGCTTCAGTAAAGGAGCTTCTTGAAGAAAAGGAAGCCGTCTCGTCGATTCTGTAAAGGGTCCTTTTCATTTTCCCTAATTACATGGGGGCGGGTCTGTGCAGACCCGCCTCTCCTTTTTGATGGAAAAAGGGGCGGCATGGCTGCGCGGAGAAGGGCACGGCTGCGGAACGGACGCCTGACCTGCCCCTGCGGAAGCGATGGCGTTTTCAGCTCTGTTCCGTGCGGAAGATTTTTCGGTGCGGTTACTCTTCCTTCGCGCTTCGGGCGAGGGGCGACGAGCTCATGAAATGAATCTCATTCTCGGAGACGTGCCGCTGCCGGGCCATTTCCATGGCGAGAGCCCGACGCGCTTTCAGGGGCATGCCCTTTGCGGTGCGCGCGATCAATCGTGCGTTGCGCTCCAAGGCGCGTATTTCTCTGTCTTCCCGTTGGCGGGCGGTCTCCTCTTTTGACAGGGAGGACGGCGGCATGGGCGGCAGGGAGAGCCTTTGTCTCGTAACCGGCGGCATGGGCTGCCGGACGACGGAGAAGCTCCCCATAGTCTCCGAGGTATAGACCGAGAACGAGCCTCCCGAAAACTGAGCCCAGTCGGTGCCGGCGGTGGAGGGTGTTCTCGCGGCAGGAGCTTTGGGCGGATTATATTCCGTGTGGCTGTATGACATACCGCCGTAGGTTTGGGCGAACCACTTGCAGAGGCCGAAGGCCATCTCGAGGAGGGCGCTTCCGACTTCGCGCGATTCGTAGTTGTCGTGCAGGGCTTTGTTGCGCGCCTTCCTGAGAATGTGCAGAATGGAGACCAGATCCTTGGAGAGCAGGCCGAGTGACTGGAGATGCTTGATGCGGTTAGCGGCCGAGTCGTCCTCGGGATCGGGAACTTTATCGTAGGCGTACATGAGGTTGACGATGGTTTCGCCCAGCATCCCGAGCTTGATCAGGCACGAATTGGAGTCGCTGTAGCAATATTTTTCGGCTAGTCCCCCGATCTTGGAAAGCACGGGAAACTGTTTATCCAGAAAATGGAAGTTGGAAATCGCGGGATCGTCTTTCATTGCTTTTGCGCGGCATGACTGCGGCGGGAGGCGGGCGCTTCCCGCCCGCGGGTTCCGCTCTGCTGCTTCTCCGGGCGGCCGGGCCGGCGCCGGGTTTGAACGCGGCACCTGAACGGCGCATGAAGCGGAACCCCGCTGTCAGACTAGCAGATTCGAAAGCGATTGTCAAGGAGGCCGGGTTCCTGATTGGCGGAAGACGAGATCTCCGGAATGCCGGAATCTTTTCTTGCGGTTTTCAGGGCGGTGTGGTAACTGTTGGCATGGCTTTGCGAATGGTTACCCCGCCCGGAGGAAAGACGCCGATCAGGGGCGTTCCCTCCCCGTCTGGAAAAAACGGCCCTTCCGGAAACAACAGGGCGCTGATATGGATTGTATGCGTGCTCGCCGCTCTGGCCGTGATCGGCGGAATTGCGGTGTGCCGTCACAATGACGCCCAGCGCCGTGCGCAGGAGAAACGGCGGGAGCAGGCTCTATCGGTCGAAAAACGCAATGCGGAGCTTCAAAAGCGGGCAGCCGTTCTCAAGGCGGAGCGTGAAAGAGAGGCCGGCCGCAGGGCGGCGGCTGCGGTGCGGGACTCCGCCGCTGCGGTTCCCCCTTCGGACGGAGATGCCGCTGTCCGTCCGGCTCCGGAAGATTCCGCTCCGCCGGACGATTCCCCGGAGGCGCCGGCCGATGCGGTTCCGGAGCCGGAAGAAGCCGCCGCTGAAGAGCCTCCCCCGAGGCTTTCCTTGAGTGAAGCCGGCGCGGCGGAGCCCGACAATCTCCGGCTGTACGCCGGCATGCTCCGGGAGGCGTGCCGTGACAAGACCTTCCCCGATTTGCGCCTCAAGCTGAAGACCGCCTTGAGCGAGGCGTGGCCGTCCCTGTTCCGGGACGAGGGCGCATTGCCCCGATACCCTTCCGAGAATGAGTTCGTGCGCTCGGCGTTTGCCGTATATGTCAGCCTCTCGTTGGCTCAGAGCGATGCCGAGGAGGTGGAGAGAGAAGACGGAGAAGCGTTCCAGGCATGGCTTCTGGCGGACAAGTGCAGAGCGGCGAATGCCTTTGTCAAATGGCTCGTCAAATATAAGATCGATCGGCTTGCCGACGCCGCGGACATGATGAGCGATTTGCGCGCCGCGTGGAAGGCTTCCCCCAAGAAGGCGTACAACGAGATCCGAAGCATTGCCAATCCGTTGGCCAGCAACGTCAGCAAGAAGCTGTACCCCTGCGGCAAAAAGGAGATCGCCGCGAAAATCGCCGAGATCAACAAAACCCGCACGCCCGGCAAGGCGAGCGCCGAGCAGCAGGAGGCCGTCAATCTCGTCAATGTATTCCGCTTTCTGTGCGGCGTCGCGCCCAACGTGGTGTATGACGCCTCATATGAGAAAGAGGCGCAGGAGGCCGCGGCGACTTGCCGCAAGGCCGGGCGCATTGCTCACGATCTCGGGGGCGGCACCGACAAGTGCAACCTGCATCAGGGAGGCGCGGGAGGGAGCATGGCGGGGTCGGTGGTTTCCTATATGCAGGACGGCGGCGAGAACAACCGCAAGGATCGCGGTCATCGCGCGTGGATTCTCCTGCCTTCCACGGGCAGGACGGCCTTCGGCAAAGACGGCGGTTTCCAGGCCATGCGCACGCTGGACGGGTCGAGTTCCTTCCGTCCCAAGACGGGCACGAGCTATCCCGGGCGGGGCTTTTTCCCCAGCGCATACCTGCATGGCGGCGGGTGGAGCTATTATGCGGCGCCCGGGGTGTCGATGCCTGCCGAGGTGAAGGTGGAAATCTGGAAGCTGCCGCGCAGCCTCCGATCCGCGCCGCCGGCCAGCCAGCTGCGCAAGGGGAATTCGGTGCCCGTGCTCGCCGTCTTCCCGCACGAGAGCAACGGAGTGATGCCCACGGGAGGCTCGGTGGTATTCGAGCCGGATTACTCCGAAATGAAACAGAAGGACGGCCGCGTCGTGGGTGTTTACTGGGTGCGGATTTCCTGGCGTGGCTTCAAGGATGAGTACGTGGTCGATCTCTATTGAACGGGAAGGAGGCGCGCCGACTGCCCGCCGGCCGCGTTTTATCCGGCGGAGAAGGAGCGGTCTGCGCACGCGGCGCGCCTGCTGATTCCGCGGGCGCTTCCGGCGCGTGGGTCAGCCGCCGTGCGCTGCGGCGGGCGCTTCGTTTTTTCCGTCGGCCGGGGCATCTCCCGGCTTGTCGGCGTTTTCGGACGCTGTTTCCGGTTCCGGCGGCGGGGCGAGCAGGTCTTCCCATTCATGGAATTCTGCACCCGGTGCGAGGCCGCCCGCTTCCCGGAGCAGGGCGAGGCAGCGGGCATTCATCCGCGCATAGTCGATGGGGCCTTTTTCGGCCTCGGCCGTGCCGGGGAAGACGAGGTAGCTTACGCTCAGATCGGAGACGGGACGGCTGTAGACGCCCGCTTTCGGATTAATCGCCTTGGCCATGCGCAGAGATGCCTCGCCCGTTTTGTATCGGGCGCCGGCGTCGCCCACGATCGCGGGGAACAGGCGGTTGCCGGAAATGACGACGGCGTAGTCCCCAAAACTCGGAGAGAAGGCTTGTGTGCGCTGATTGACCATCCCCAGCGGCAGGACGATGAAGGGATCGTATTCGGCGATCAGAAAGCTGCTCGTCTTCAATTCGGCGACCACGCGCTGGGCGTGATCGATGCGCGCGTCATACTCCTTTCTGCGGGCGGGCGGCGCCTTCTTGCGGGCTTCTTTTCCGGCGGAGAGGCGGGCTTCCCAGACGGGGAGCAGCGGGTTGGGTGTTTTTGTCCTCTTTTTCCAGCGGTACGAGGTCGAGGGCTGGTAGTTGTCGCTCTTCACGATTTTGTCGGGCATCTTGTCCAGCCGGTCGCCGTCCGAGCCGTCGGAGACCACGTCCATGTCGGCCTGGAGCCACAGGATGCGGCGGCCCGTGCGGGGCGCCGTGATTTCGAGCACGGTGTCGGTATCGTAAAAGTTGTGCCGGTCGAGCAGTTTCGCGAGCGATGAGGCGTTTTTGCGGATCTGGTTCTGCTTGGCGAGGTAGAGAGCGTGGTAGAACGGAGAGACGCGGGCGCTCTTCATCAGCTCCGAGTAGCCCGCCAGCGCTTGCGTCAATCCGGGGTTGCTCTCCAGCAGGTCTTTCCCCATGGCCGCCCTCGGGAGCACAATGTCAAGCGAGAGGGTGACGGTGTAGCTGCGTTTGTCGGTTCGGTCGGCCGCCGCCGTCGTACCCGGCAGAAAGCGGACATTGGTGTGGAGGCTGATCCCCTTGTTGAGCGAGGAGAAATTCTCGTAGTTGCCGGGATTGGTCTTTTGCGGGAGCACGGGCGGGAAG
>JAJQGU010000019.1 GCA_021200315.1 Akkermansiaceae bacterium | reverse complement strand
TCTGGGGCCCGGACGCTGCATCCGCCTGTGGAGCGAAGCCGAACATGCGCGCCGCGACGCCTTCCCCCAGCCGGAAATCAGGCGCGCCGATCTTTCGGCCGCCTTTCTCCATCTTCTTGCCTGGGGATGCCGGGGATTGGAAGACATCCTCGCCTTCCGCTGGATTGAAGCTCCTTCTCCCGAAGAGGCCGCACGCGCTTGGAATCTGCTGCGGGATCTCGGCGCACTTTCTCCCGAGGGGGGGCTCTCGGCCACGGGCCGCCGCATGCTGCAATACCCGCTGCCGCCCGTACTCTCCCGACTGCTCATTGCGGGAGAAGACAACTCCTGTCTGCTCGAGGCCGCCGCCATCGCCGCACTCCTGCAGGGGGAACCGCCGGCGCTGAAAAACGGCCTCAACCCGGCTTTGCGCCGAGATGACGACTTTACCGATTTTCAGTCGGAGTGGCGCGCCGTGGAAAAGGCGCACGAAATGCACTACGAATCCTCCGCCTGCACGAAATGGGGCATTCTCGGCCGTGCGGCGCGCGAAACGGCTCGTTCCTGCGCATTATTGCTGGGCGTCCGCTCCTTCTCCGCCCTGCCCTCGCCGGATTTCGACGGCGTGCGTTCGCGCCTCGTACACGCACTGCTTCAGTGCTTTCCCGACCACGTCGGCATCCGCAACAACCCCGGCGGGCGCACGGCTCGCGCTACGGGCGGACGCGGCGGCGTGATCTCCGGCGAAAGCGTCGCCATGAGCGGAATGCTCTTTCTCGCCGCCGAAATGGTCGAAATCGGAGGAAGGGAAGTAGAAACCCGCTTTGAACGCTGCACCCTGATCTCCCGCGGCGAACTCGAAACCGCGGGGGAACTCCGCACCGAGGAATCGCCCGCATACGACCGCCGCAAACGGCGCGTACTTGTCCGCCGCCGCACGCTCTACCGCGATCTCGTGATCGAAGACCGCGAAGGCGGCGACGCCGCCCCGGCGCAGGCCGCGCCCCTGCTGGCCGAGCAGGTAGTTCGAGGAGAACTCGCCCTCGACCAATGGGACAGCCATGCAGAGCAATGGATTCGCCGGCTCAACGGCCTGCGCCTCTGGATGCCCGAACTCGGGCTTCCTTCCTTCGACGAAGAGGACAAGCTCGTGGCCATCTCCATGATCTGCGAAGGCGCCGTCGGTTACCGGGACATCAAGAAACGACCGGTTCTGCCCACTCTGCAGGAATGGCTTTCCTCCCGACAGCGGCAGGCTCTCGACCAATACGCCCCCGCCGCTCTCGTCCTCGAGAACGGCCGCCCGGTCAAACTCCGCTACCGCGAGGATTCCACGCCTTTCTTCGGCATCAAAGTGCAGCAGCTCTTCGGCGTCCGCCGCACGCCCCGCATCGCCGGCGGTTCCATCCCCGTACAGATCGAAATTCTGGCGCCCAACCAGCGGCCCTGGCAGATCACCGGCGATCTCGCCTCATTTTGGGAAAACGGGTATCCCCAGATGAAAAAAGACCTCGCGGCCCGCTACCCCAAACACGCTTGGCCGGACAGCCCCGATTTCTCTCCATCCGCCGGCTGAGACGGAACTCTTCACCCCGGGCGCCGGGAAGGGGCTCCCGCCGGAATGATGCCCAGCTCCCGAAGCTGCTCCATCGGCCGCTCAGGCCAATATTTGTTGGCCGCGGGACTGGCTGGGCTGGGATGGAGCAGAACGCCCCTTTTCATTTCGAGCCCCGGAAACGCGGCGGCGGCCGATTCAAGCTTCCGGGCGGCATAGGCTCCGATGCCCACCAGAATCTTCGGGCGAAGAATTTCGATCAGCCTCCGCAAATGCGCCTGGCACGCCTCGTCCACCAGCCCGGCCTGATCAGCGGGAAGCTGAGCCGGAGTAATGTTGGCGCCGCGCTCGTTCATCCAAATCAACGGACAATAATTGGCCACGTAGGAAGCGGCGAAAAAGCTCTCCGCCGTGCCATAAAGACTTTCAAAAAGCCCCCAGAGGCGGCGTCCGCTCACTTCGGAACGAGGGCATTCAAACCCTTGCACGGGCCGTTTCGGATGGCAGACTCCGGGTCTGCCCACCTCGGCGCGGATACCCATCCAACGGGTGACGGCGTCCACTTCCCCGAAGGGAACGCCCGTCTGAGCCATCCCGAACGGGCCGGGATTCATGCCCAGATAGAGAACCGATTTCTCACCGGAGGCAAAGCGACGCACATAGGCTTCATGCCCGGGCCAGGCATAATCGAGAGGATTGTAGGTGAAAGCCACCGGATGCCCGAACCGCAAACCGCCCATGGCTTCGGACAATTCGCGGGCGGCGCCCAAAACTTCCTCGACGTGATTCCGCATGGCGGCATCTCTAGCAGAAAACAGGAGAGATGGCGAGACAATTCAATTCCGGGCTTGCGGAGCCGTGCGTTTTTCTATATAATCGGCGCGTTCAGTTATTTCATATTTTATGAGTGGAATTGCCATTATGACTTCTGGCGGCGACGCCGCAGGTATGAATCCCGCCGTCATGGCAGCCGTCAACCGCGCCTATCAACTAGGGATGAATCCTTACGTGATCTACGACGGGCTCGAGGGATTCATCGATGGTAAAATCAAAAAAGCGACGCATGAGCTGACGGCCGAGATGGCCTTCCGGGGAGGAACACTGCTGCGCACCTCGCGTTCAAAACGCTTCTATGAGAAAAAATATCGCGAAGAAGCCTACAACCGCCTCCGCAAGCTCGGCATCGAACAGCTCATCATCGCTGGCGGCGACGGCTCCTTCCGCGCCCTCAACGATTTTTTCCACGACTTTGAAGTCCCTTTCGCAGGCATTCCCGCCACAATTGACAATGACATCGCCGGAACGGACTACTGCCTGGGCGTCGATTCCGCCCAGAATGTCATTCTCAGCTGCATCGACGCCATCCGCGACACGGCCATGTCGCACCGGCGAGCCTTTGTGATCGAGACCATGGGGCGGGACTGCGGCTACCTGGCCATGACCACAGCTATTTGCAGCGGAGCGGAAATCTGCATCGCACCCGAGCTGCCCTACAATCTGGAGGACATCGGCAATCGGCTGCACAGGCGCATCCGGGACGGCATCGGCTACATCATCGCTATTGCGGCCGAAGGCACCAAGAAAGCAGGAGAGCTCACCCAGTGGCTCAAGGAAAACAGCGGCATGGACACCCGCCTCACCGTGCTCGGGCACATCCAGCGCGGCGGACAGCCAACCATGCGGGATCGCCTGATGGGCATACGCTTCGGCACCAACGCCGTGGAATGTCTGCACCGAGGCGACATCAACCGCATTATGTACTATCGCGACGGCGAATACGGCGGCTGCGGGCTCGAGAACGTGGCCGGCAAAAAATATCAAGTCAACCAGCACATCTTCAATCTGGCGCTGGCCCTCACCCACTAAGGCCGCCCCGCATGAAATTCATCGCGATTGCCAACCAGAAAGGCGGGGTGGGCAAGACCACCACCGCCATTCATCTGGCGGCCGCTCTGGCGCTCCGCAAGAAAAAGACTCTTCTGATCGATCTCGACCCGCAGGCCAACGCCACAAGCGGCCTCGGCATTGCGGCGGACGGCGGCCACAGCATCTATCCGGTGCTTCTCGGGTGGAAAACCGCAGAAGAAGTCATCACCCCCACCGGGCGCAAACGGTTCGACATCCTGCCCTCGCACATGGATCTCTCGGGGGTGGAGATAGAACTGGCACGAGCCGGCAGCCATCTCACCCGCCTTCGGGAATGTCTGGCTCCGCTTCGCAAGGCCAAGGCATATGACTATGCCATCATCGACACACCTCCGTCGCTCGGCGTACTGATGACCTCCGCCCTGGCAGGCTGCGACGAAGTAATCACCCCGCTGCAGTGTGAATGGTATGGACTGGAGGGGCTCTCCAAGATCATATTCATCATCGAACAGCTCCGCGGGACAGGCGCCAATCCCGATCTGAAACACGAGGGCGTGCTCATGACCATGACCGCCCGCAACAATTTGGCGCGGCAAGTGCTGGAGCAGGTTCGGGAACACCTTCCCGAACAACTGTACGGCACGCAAATACCCCGCTCCGTGCGCCTCGGCGAAGCACCCAGTTTCGGCAAAACCATTTTTGAATACGATCCCTCCGGCGCGGCGGCTCAAGCCTACATGCGCTTTGCCCACGAGTTCATCAAAAGGCACAAGCAGCAGTGAAACGAGGCATGCCTCAAGGATAAAGCCGCCTCTCCGAGACGGCGCGCACACGGAAGAAAACACACTTTCGGGAAATCCGCGAGATTTGTATTGACAAAAAAAAGCTTCGATGGCATAGTGCCCCTCCGCTCCGCCTCAACGGCGCGAGCGGACACACCCGGCGGGCGACATCACTTGCGCGCCGACGTCGGAGACATTCCATCCAAACTCATTTTCAATCACAAAAGAAATGGCCAGGCACAAGCTCAGCGTGGAAAGACGCACGATCACAGGAACAGGAAAGCTCAACGCTCTCCGCGCACAAAAAATTGTCCCGGGGGTCATCTACGGCTCCGGAATAGAGAACGTCAACATCCAGATTGCGGCTCCCGCCCTGCGCGTCCTGCTCTCCGAATCCGCTTCCGAACACATTCTCGTTGATCTCCAGTTCGGCAACGAAAGCAGGCTCGCCCTGCTTCAGGATATTCAGCACAACTTCCTGAACGACACGGTCATGCATGTCGACTTCCTCGCCGTGAACGACAACACCGAAATCACATCTCTCGTGCCGCTCGCGCTCACCGGCGAGGCGGCGGGCTCGGCTCAGGGAGGCATTGTCGATCAGAACGTGTATGAGCTGCACATCAAATGTCAGGTGAAAGATCTTCCTGAAGAAATCACGGTGGACATCTCATCCCTTCAGCTGGGCGATACTCTTCGCGCAGGGGATCTCAAGCTGCCGGCAGGAGTGACCACCACGCTCCATCCAGACGACAACATCGTAACGCTCGTCTCTCCAAAGGAGGAAGAAGAGACTGAAGAGGCCGCCGCCGAAGACGCGGCGGCTCCCGCTCCGGAAAAGTAGGAGAAGCCCCTCGGATCCTGCGGCCGCAGAGCAGAGCTCGCGGCCTTCTCATTGAAAAAGAACCACTCCTTCCCCATGTAAAAAAAGCCTGCGAACTGAATTTTTAAGTTCCATTCCATGGCAAACATGGTAATATGAGCGCGGTTCACTTGCTTTTTCCATGCGTTTTCTGTTGGCGTCAGTTCTTCTATCGGCCTCCTTCTTCTGTCCGGCAGATTCCGTCCACCTCCTTGACGGGACTGTCTACAAAAATTGCAGAATCATCTATACCACTGAATCGGAAACCGTCATCGAATATTCGGATCCGGCGTCGCCTTCCATACGCAGGGAGCTTTCCCTGAAAACAACGGACATCTACAAAATTCAACAGAGCACAGAGGAAGAAATCGAGGCGGAGAAACTGGAAAAACTTTTGAGACGCGCGCCCACAGCAGAGAAAGAAGCCGTCGTCAAAACCATCGGGATGACGGAAGACTTTTTGAAACGCTATCCGGAAAGCATCCATGGGCGGAAGCTGCGCAACCTTCTCCCTTCGGCTCAGGCCGCGCTCAAGGAGATCGAAATCAAGGAGCAGGCTCAGGAATCACAAAAAGAGGGGGTGGAAAAGGAGCGGAACGGCCAGACTTCGGCTCCTGTCGTCACTCCGGAAGATCAGGATCGTTACCGCTTTGACATGGACGCACAGAAGATCTACAAGTCCATGATGGAATTCGTCAAGCAGAAGAAAGAAGTCAAGGCATTGCAGATGTTCAGCCTGCTTGAGAAAATGCAGGGGGCCTCCTGTTTCCCCAAGGCCCGGGTGACCGCCATCAAACTCATCGGCATTCTAGAAACCCGTTGGCAGGATCAAACATCGGCTCTCACCGCAAGCAGGGAAGGCATGGAACGCAAGGCCGACAGGCTCTCCGGTGCAAAAAAGACCAAAGCACTGCAGTTCATCAGAGAACAACGCGGACGCGAACGGGCCGACTATCAAAAGAGACGCGAAAGCGCCCGCGAAAACGGTTACCGCTGGTTCAACCCGCCCGACAATAACCTAGTCGCCTTGGAAAACGCCTGGAGCTTTGCCCAGCAGGAACGCAAACGGCTCGCTCAACAAGCCAAGGAGAAGACCTCCCACGCAGGAAAAGCCTCCGCCCTGATTCATGAATTCTGGAACGCCATCGACGGTGCGGAGCTCAGCGAGGCTCAAGAAGCGCTGACCACGCTGAAGAGCATGGGAAACAGCGTGGTTCCCATTGAATACACCACGCCGATGAGCGAAAAACTGGTCTTGCTCAAGCGCGAGAATTCCCAACGACTGGCTCTCGAACGGGCCGATTCCGCCAGAAAGGCTCAAGAGCAGAAAGCAGAGGCACGCAAAAAAGCAAGCGAGGAATCCAGAAAACGGGCTCTTGAAGAACAAAAGAAAAGGCTCGAATCTTTCCGGGATTCACGGGAGAAGGAAGCGGCCGAAGCCCAGCAACAAAAGCAGGAACGCCTCGAGAAGATCCGCGCACGCGCCCTCAAGCAGACGGGAGCAGCCTCCCCCGCCAGCACTCCGGCAACGGCCGCCGAAAGCGGATTTTCCGAAGCGGATCGGGAACGGGCCATCACATCGGCTCATTGATATTTATGCGTACATCCACCCTCAAGAGGCAGACGGAAGAGACCAACATCTCTCTGGAGATCAATCTTGACGGCTCCGGCTGCGCCGCCATCGGCACGGGGCACGCCTTTTTCGACCACATGCTGCACCTGCTGTGCAGGCATTCGCTCTGCGACATGACTCTGCAAGCGGAGGGGGATCTCGATGTAGACGCTCATCACACCGTGGAGGACACGGCCATCGCGCTGGGGGAATGCATGCGCCGCGCCCTGGGAGAAAAGCGGGGCATCGTGCGCTACGGGTACTCCTGCATCCCCATGGATGAAACGCTCGTCCGCGTGGTCATCGACCTGAGCAACCGTCCCTTTCTGGAATTCCGCATTCAGCCCGGCATGCCGGACGCACCGAATTTTCCGCTCTCCCTCTGCGAAGAATTCTGCCGAGCGTTCAGCTCGAACCTGCGCTGCACGTTGCATGTCGAGGTGTTTTACGGCCGCGACGGGCACCATATCGCCGAAGCAATCTTCAAAGGTCTGGCACGCGCGCTGCGTCAAGCCGCGGAAATCGATATGCGGGCCGCCGCCCTGCTTCCATCGACAAAAGGCGTTCTTTGACAAAGTCATGAATGTGCACCTGGGCATCATTGATTACGGAGCCGGTAATCTGCATTCCGTCCGTAATACATTTTCCGCCGCCGGCGGCCATGCCCGCTTCATCACCACCCCTGCCGACATGGACGGGCTTACCCACCTGGTTCTGCCCGGTGTGGGCTCCTTCGGCAACTGCGCCGCCCAGCTGCGCCGTCAAAGGCTGGAAGAATCCATCCGTGCATGGATTGCGCGCGACAGACCCTTCCTCGGCATTTGCATCGGCTATCAAATTCTTTTCGAAGAGGGCGACGAATCTCCCGGCACGCCCGGTCTCGGCATCCTGCGCGGGCGAGTGCGCCGTTTCGAGCCGGGCGGACTGAAAGTGCCCCACATGGGCTGGAACAGCGTCTCCCCCACGAAGCCGAACGCCCCTCTCTGGAGAGGATTGGACGAAACGCCTTGGTTTTACTTCGTGCATTCCTTTTACCCGGAGCCCGCTGATCGCGGAATCATCGCCGCCGCCTGCACCTACGGAGAGACTTTTGCAGCGGCCATCCAACGGGGAAATTTGGTCGCAACTCAGTTTCATCCGGAAAAGAGCCAGGACGCGGGCGTGCAGTTCCTTGAAAATTTTCTGATGCTCGAAGGCCGATGAAAACGCTGGATCGCTACATTCTGCTGCAGCTCATCGCAGTGACCGCGCTCGGCGTGATCTCTCTGAGCGCATTGCTTCTGCTCGGGCAATTATTCAAGGAGCTGCGTTCCCTGCTGGTCGATAGCCATGCCCCTTTCGGCATAGTGTGCGATTTCATCGTGCAGGTGATCCCCTTCTCCCTCACCTTTTCCATTCCATGGGGATTTCTGACAGCCGTGCTGCTGGTCTACGGACGTCTCGCGGCGGACAACGAGCTCACCTCCATGCGCATGGCCGGACTGAGCCTGTGGAGATTGAGCGCACCGGCCATCTCTTTCGGCGTCGTTCTCTCCGCCGTCTGCTATTGGATCAACACCGAAGTGAGCCCCAAAAGCAAGCAGACCATGTCCGACATCGTGCTCGACGCAGCCATGAGCGATCCCCTGCAGCTGCTCCGCGAAGGGCGATCCATCACCCGATTCAACGATGTGCAGCTCTTCATCAACGAGCGCAATGAAAATACACTGCGCGGCCTGCACATCTATCCCTCCGAACAGAAAAAGGCGGCAAACGAAGCCGATTTCGACTCTCTGCATGCTGAAACCGCATCCATCATCGGCTACAATTCCGAGACACGCGCTCTTCAGCTCACACTCAACCAAGCCACCATCGAACGCAACAATGACGGAACAACCTTGCTCTCCACCATTGATGAAATGCCCATGAAAGTGTTCCTGCCTCAGCGGCGCGAGCGCAAAATGAAATCGAACCGATTCACCAACAGTGAAATAAGACAACTTATCCACAACGGCGCCGCTTTTTCCAAACTGGACAAAAACGAACAGCGTCTCTTCCTGACCGAAGGGAGCAAAAGGACATCCTTTTCCGTGGCCTGCATCGTGTTCGCCTTCATCGGCGTACCCCTCGCCATCGCAGCCCGGCGCAGGGATACATCAACCGGCTTCGCTCTGGGAATTCTGATAGCCTCCCTCTATTTCGTCGCGCTCGTCTTTTCCGAACTTTCCCGCAAATCCGCAGGCATCGCCCCCTACATCATCCTCTGGCTGCCCAACATCCTCGGCCTCATTCTGGCAGTCCGGCTTCACCAACGCGCAAAATACAGAGGATAAACCTCTTCCAAACGGGAGAGCAGAAACTTCTCTTTCCAAAAGGAGTCCGCACCCCAACAGTTGGCATTTTTCCGTTGATTCCTTCCCTGGTTTGACATAACGTAGCCGCATGTCTTCCATACCATTTTTCGTATGCGCCCTTTTCTGCGCCGCAAATCTGACGCAGACCCGAGCGGACGAAGCCTCCGTCGCTCCGGCGGCAGCCGCCGAAGCGGATTCGCCAGTTTACGCGGCAGTCGAGGGACTCGACTTCGTTACTCAGGCACGCCCGGCAAAAGACGCAAAATACTACATCATTCTCGAATCCGCCAGCTGGTGCCCGCCCTGCCGCAATGAAATGCCCAAAATCGTCCAGGAATATCCGGAACTGAGGAAGGCGGGAGTGGAGCTCATTCAAATTTCCCACGACAGAAACCTGGAAACCGCACAGAAGTGGGCGGAAGCCGAGCATGTTCCCTTTGCCGTCATCGCGCCCAATGCAAACAAGCGGCCACCCAGCCCGCTCCCCTGGAGTCGAGGAATACCCAATATGCACATTCTCAATAATAAAGGAGAGGTATTGATTGCGAACCATCCCGGCATCCTTCTGCCAAAATGGCGCGAATACTGCAAGTGAAACCGAGCCTTGCCCGTCTGCATGCAGACGGGCAAGGCGGCTTCGCTTCCTTCTCCGGCGGCAGAAAAGCTCAGCCGTCCGCGGAAAAATCCTCAGTCCTCCCCGGGAGACGGGCATCTCCGGCCGCGCCCAAGCCCCGATCCGCGCCATCGGTCAGCCAATCGACGGTAAACGTCGTAAAGCGAATGTTCCTGACGTTGCCGGAATTCACTTCATAGAGAATGCCCATGACGCCGGGTTTCACCGGCGCAAGCACCGAATAGGCAAAGGGGCCGGAAATCACTTCTTTGGAGACGGGCCAAGTCCTGCCGTCATCGTAGCTCATCTTGACGACACCATCATTGCGGCCGTTGGTCGGGGCGGAAAAGAGAATGCGGCTCTTGCCGCCCAATTTGCCGTCATCGGCGAAGGAATAGCGGGACATGCCATTCTGACACCCCACGCAGGGCAGCTCCGAATGGGAGGAAATCTCCCCCCAGGTCCCGCCGCCATCGTCGGAACGGGCAACCTTGCGGTGTCCCCCGCCCTTACTGGAACGGGATACAATGAAAAGCCCCCCTCCCTCCGTTTCGGTGACAGAGACCTCGTTGACTCCGCCGCCCGCCGCTGACTTCTCCCCGATCCGCCACGTCTTGCCGTGGTCGTCGGAATAAACGGCAGCAAGCGTCCAGCTGCCAAAAGGGCCTTCGTTCATGGGAACGACGAGACGTCCCTTGTGCGCTCCCCTCGTCAACTGCACGCCGGGATTAGGGCCGCTGCACATGATCGTGACGCCGTCGTTCTTCGTCGTTGCAGTCACATCCCTGGGCTTGCTCCATTTCTTTCCATTTTTTGAAGACATTACAAAATTGCGCACGCAGCGCTTGTCTTCCCAGCCGGTGGGGATATCCCTGCTGCGCTCCTTAACCCCCTCGGGATAGCGCTGGAAGAAGCACCAGATCGTCTTGGTCTCCTCATCATAGACAAGGCAGGGATTGTTGAAAGTCGCCCCTTTCGACGCGGCCGCCACTGCGGGTTTGCTCCACTTCCTGCCGTCCCTGCTGATAGAGACGATCAAGTCGTTCTGCCCCTGATCGGTATTGGTATAGCGGCCTTCTGCCATAGCCACCAATATACCGCCGGCATTGATCAGGCAGGGAATGCGGATGCTGGCGTAGGGATTGCCCTTTCCGGCGACAAAGACATCCACCCCCCGTTCACTGGGGGACTTCTCCGCCTTTGAAGCAATTCTGGACGAATGCTCCGCCCAAGCGACGGGAGCGGACGGAAGTACGAGCAGGAAAGCGGCCGTGCAGAGTGCGATGCGGTTCATATTCATTGGAATAAAAGGAGGTATCGGAACATCCGGTCATTTTCCGGCTTCTTTGGCCTTGCCGGTATCCTTGCCGTCGGTGAGCCACTCGATGGTGAGCGGCACAAACTTCAGATTGCGGATCCGATTGGAATTCTCTTCATAAAGTATGCCGATCTTCCCCGGCTCGACAAACGCGATGCTGGAGTAGGCGAAGCCGCCCGTGCCGATCTTCTTCTTGACTGGCCAAGTTTTGCCGTTGTCATAACTAATGCACACAGTGCCATCCCTGCGGCGGTTTGCGCCCGGGCCGGAAAAGATGATGCGGGTTTTCCCGCCAAGGTTTTTCTGTCCCTTCAAGGAATAGGTGAACAGAGAATTCTGCGTATTGTCGCAGAAGAGCTCCTTGGCTTCCTGCACCGGCCCCCAAGACTTTCCTCCATTCTGGGACCATACGATGCGCTTGCAGGAGGCGCTGCCCCAGCGGCGGGCGACCATCACCACACCGGTATCCGTCTCGGCGATGGAAGTCTCGTTGACCTGCCCGCGCATATTGTCCGCCGGATCGCTGATCTTCCACGTCTTGCCGCCGTCATCACTATAAATGCATGAAATCACCCACTTGCCGAAAGGACCTTCGTTCATCGGAACGACGAGCCGCCCCTTGTTCCTGCCGTGCAGCTGAACGCCGGCATTGGGACCCGTGGCCATAATGTCCACACCCGTCCTGCGTTTGGTCGTCTTGGTGATATCTATGGGAGCGCACCAAGTCTCACCGCCGTCTGTACTTTGAATCATGAAGTTGCGCAGACAGCGCTCGTCGTCCCACCCGAAGGGTATACCCGGCGTACGCTCTTTGACGCCCTCAGGGTACCGCTGAAAAACGATGGTGATCGTCTTTCTTTTGGCGTCATAGACGGAACACGGATTGTTGAAGGTCGCACCCTTGGCTTCGGCGATGACCTTCGGCCGGCTCCACGTCTCGCCTCCGTCTTCGCTGATGCTCATGATAATGTCGTTTTGCCCCTGATCCGTGTTGGTGTAGCGGCCTTCGGCCACAGCCATGAGCCTTTTTCCGCCGATATTGATCAGGGAGGGGATGCGTATACTCTCGTAGGGGTTCCCATCTTTCGCTACAAAGACGCTGACGGAAGCCGTATCACAGGGATACTCGGCCGATTCTTGTCCGAAAGCTCCGGAGGCCAGCACGGCCAGCAGGAGAGCGGATGCAGTGATATGTTTCATGTGAATATGCATATTGTTCGAGAACTACGGAGAACGCGGATCATATCCTCCTGCTCTTGGGCAGGAAGAAGAACATGAGACCGCAGACGACCATAAGCGCACCGGCCATGCTCAGCGGAATCCCCAGGGAGACGTTCATATCCTTGAGATAGCCGCCCAGCCAGGAAATGAGGGCGCCCGCGCCGACGGACGTCAGGTTCAGCAGGCCGTAGCCCGTGGCGGAGAAGCGTTCGTCGATCTGGGAGCGAAGCACCGGCATGAGCGTAGCGTCCAGAGAGCCCTGAGCCACGCCCTGCATGGAGACGAGGGCAAGCGTGACACCGAGCCCCAGCGCAATGGGAACGCCCAAGGCGGGCAGCATGGCGATGAAGACGCAGGGCCCCGCCAACGTGAAGCAGATGCCCGGCACATAGGCGCGGGCGTCGCGGTTGCGCGCATACCACATATCCGCCGCCACCGCGCCGCCCAGCACGGCCACATATTTGGCTATATTGATCCAGAAAGTGGCCTGAGGGCCGGCCTCGGCCTCGGAGATGTTGAACATATCCTGAAGCAGACGAGGGTACCACCCCATGATGAACCAGTTGGCAAATCCCGCCAAAGCGTAGATCGTCAACAGCATGGCCATGGCACGCCCCGTAAAGAGCTTCGCCAGCATATCGCCGACGGTGAAATCGCCCGCGGACTTGCCTCCGGCCGTCGGGTGCGCCTCAACCTCTGGCGCGGCGTCAGGAGCCGAGCCCGCGGGAGCCTCGGGATCATGAAGGAAGAGAACGACGACGACGGCGTACGCAACGCCGATGAAACCAAAAGTCTCGAAAGTCAGCCGCCAGCCGAGGCAGTAGGGATCCCCGGACAACATCGCGCCGCAGCCCGCCAGCATCTGCCCGGCATAAATGCCGCTCATGTGCAGCCCCGTAGCCATGGAACGCGTATTGCCGCGGTGATAGTCGGAAATGAGCGCAAGAGCCGCCGGAATGTAGAACGCCTCAGAAATGCCCATGCAGGCCCGCGCAATCATCAGCTCCTCATAGCTGCGAGCCGCGCCGGTCAGCCAAGTCACCGTGGACCAGACCACGAGCGAACAGAGAATAATGAACTTGCGGCTGAAACGATCGGCCAGATAGCCGCCGACAGGGCTGAGCACGGCATATACGACGAGGAATGCGGAAGTCACTGTGCCGAACTCCGCCTGAGTCATCGGAATGCCATCACCGCCCTCCGTGATGGAAGAATTGAGCACGGCGAGCAGCTGTCTGTCGAAGTAGTTGAGCATCACCACGACCCAGAGCACGGCCACGGCGATCCAAGCCCACTTCCCCGGCCCGGCTCCGGGCGCGGCCTCGGGCATCGGGCTGCTGCGGAAACCCTTCCTGAGGCCGAAAAGCACGGCGAGGAGCGCCACAAGGCCGGCGCACCAAAGAGTGTATCCGGAAACCGAGGCGCAGGCGTCTATGATCCTCCTGCCCGCCTTCACGAAGGGCGAGGGTTCCTTGACCGCGATCTCCGGCTCCAGCGCCGCCCTGGTGACGGCAGGGGTGCGCACACCGGGACGAATCTCTCCGGAAACTACGTAGAAATCCCCGTCCAGCACGACGGCCGGGGCAGTGGCGACACCGACCGGCAGCGAATCTCCGCACACGGTCCAGACGTCCGTCCCCGGATTGTACGCATAAGTCCTGCGGCTCTGCCCGGGATGCACTTCCGGAGCCTTGCCCCGGAGCGCCGCTCGGTAGTACTCCCCCGTATCTCCGCCGATGACATAGAGCCGCCCGCCCCGAGCCGGGAGCGGATTGGCGGCTCCCACGAGCGTTTCGGGCATATCGGGCATCTGCCGCCACCTGTCCTCATCCCGATCATAGCAAAAAACAGTCTTCTGATAAACGCGTTCCCCCTTCCCTTCCCCGTTCTTCTTCAAAGAGCACCCCCCCACCACATACATTCTGCCGTCCACGGCACCCGCCCCCGCCAGCATCAGGCGGAGAGGCAGGTGCGCCACTTCCCTCCAACCGGCCGCAGGGGCGGCCAGATCCAGCTCAAAGCAACGGTAAGAGCAGGCGGCGTCTTCCGGCGTCTCCTGGCCGCCGACGACGTAGAACTTCCCATTTACAGAGGCAAAGGCGGGATAAGCCGTCGTGACCGGCAGAGAGGGCAGATTCTCCGTCACTAATCCGGCGTCCGTCATCTCCACGCGCACCACGGAGGACAAATGCCCCTCCGCATTGCAGCCGCCGGCAATGATCATGCCTCTTTCCACAGGGACAAACGCCGCATAAGCGACCGGGAAGGGCAGCCTGCCATGCGCCGCGGGAGCCCCGCCCGCCGCAGGCATCACCAGCACATCGTCGTAAAACCTCTTCGCGCCGCGTTCTTCCGGAGTCGCCGCTCCGGGAGCCGCATCCGGGAAATTCGCACCGCCCGCCATCATGATGAGCGGGCGCCCCTCCATTCCCTGCACGGGAACGGCCGCCATGCCGGCGCGCCCCATGCGGTCGGGAATGGCAAGCCCCGCCTCCGGGACCGGAAGCCCTCCCCCGGCGGCGGGCAGGGCGGAAGCCGCGGGAGCGGGAAAGCCGGCAAAGAGCGCCAGCGCAGAGCAAAGAGAAAGCAATCGTTTCATATAAGTCACCGCAAATCGTGCCTGTGTTTACAAATGCGCCCCCCACACTTGGTTGGAGCGCTTTCCCGGCCTCTGTTCGCCATTGACGATGACGGCCAGTCCGTTCCAGAACGCGCAGGGCAGCACGGCCCGTGCGGCGGGAACCGAGCCGCACGCCGTCCACTCGTCGGCGGCAATTGTATAGCAGAGACTCTGGCTGTGGAAGCCCGGATGATTCTGCGGCGCAAAGCCCTTGACGCTGGCGTCATCGCCGCCGAACAGATAAACGCGCCCGTCCCTCACAGGAGCCGGCGTTGGAGCCGCCGCCACGGAATAAGGCAGATCGGCCAGACGCCGCCACCCCCGATCGATCGTATAGCTCCAGGCATCCCGGAGCATGTCGCGCACCATGCGTCCTTCGCCTCCCGGTGCCACGCCGATGCCGCCAAGCACATAGACGGCATCACCCGCGGCCGCCATCTGATGCAGGAAACGCCCGCGCCCGGGAAGCGGCTCACACTCCTGCCAGCCGCGGCACAAGCGGGCGGCATCCAGTTTCCACATGCGCGCCTCGGCGTCCTGTTCGCCCGTTTCAAGGCTGCCGCCCATCACGTAGACAACCCCGTCGAGCACAGCGGCGGCATGCCCCGTAAGCGCCACTGGCAGAGAAGGCCATTCCGTGCAGGAAAGAGCGCCGTCCTTCCACGAAAGCAGGCAGACATCATTCAGCGCACCCCCGGCATTGCTTCCGCCGACAAGCAGCACCCCCTGCGGCAGGCAGGCCGAGGCTCCATAGCCCATCGGCTTCGGCAGGCGCGCAGGCTCCCGCCACCCCTCTTCCGGCCCGGGAAGCACAAACACGCGATCCGTCCACCTTTTCGCACCGCCCTCCCACATGGGCTTTTCCGGAAAATTGGCGCCGCCTGCCACAAGCAGCGCACCGCCATGCACTCCGGCGTACGAACCCGCAAAACCTTCGGCATCGGGAAGGTCGGGCAACCTGCTCCATTTGATCTCAAAAGGAAGTCCGCTCATATCCACGCGTCTATTATACGCTCTCCCCCCTTCGCCGCAAGGGAAAAGGGCATCACAGACGCAAAAAAAGCCGCACCCGGGGCAAGCAGCTCCGCCCGAAGGCGACTTCCCCGCCATTCCGCTCCATTTTACGCTGGCGGCACCTCCCCCCGGGAAGACATCCGCGCGTCACGGCGCTCAAGCAGACCATCGACCGAAAAACGCCCCGCGCCCGTCAGCATGAGTACCGCGTAAACGAGCAGATACACCGCCGCCAGCTCCGTATCGGCCCAAGACTTTCCGGCGTCAAAGGCAAAGACGATCACACAGAAATTCACCGTCAGCACAAAAGCCGCCAGCCGCGTCATGAAACCGGCCATCAGCAGCAGGGAACACACACACTCTGCAAAAGCCGCCAGAAACAGCGAAAGCCCGGAGCCTATCCCGACAGGATCGGGGAAGCTCTGCCACTGCCCGGAGGCGAGCATCCACACTTTCGGGATGCCGTGCACCAACATCAGCACCCCGACACCCAGACGCAGGAGCACCACGCCGAAAGGAGCACCGGCCAGCCGCGGCAGGCACCTCCCGCAGGAACATTCCCTCTTTTTCACATCATCCTTCGAGCTCATGTCCGCTGAGACGCCGCCCGCCCCTGTTCCGTTGAAACAACAAAACCTCCCGCCGACGCCGCGTCATCCCCCCGCAGAAAATCATCTTCCCGCGACATACCCGCGGGACCTGAGCCAATTCTGATCTTCCGTACTCAGACGCCTGAGCCCCGCCCGACGGACTCTTCCCGTGAACTCCTTGAAATAGACCATGCCTTTCTTTTCGTCGTACCGCAGGAAGAGCGCAAACATCGACTCCTTCTCCCGCCGATCGTGCCAAACGCGGTATCCCTTCTCCTCCAGTTTTTTCTTTACATCGCCAAAATGCTCCTGAGCCTGTTTGACAAAGCTCCGGATCTCCGAATCGATCACATTGGCCTCATCAGGCGAGCATCCGTCGATACGCCCGGCAATGAACCCGTCCGGCGCCACAACGACAATGGCCGGCTTTTTGCGGAGGCCGTATTGAGCGGCCAGCCCGTTCACGAAGCCCGCGCTGTAGCTCTTGACATTGGTCGGTCTGTTGTCCTGGAGGCGAAGGCCGGCATCCAGCCGCACACGCACGGCGTTTTCTCCGGCCCAGTCTTCGAAGTAGGGGGTCTCAAGCAGAGCCGAGCCCAGCTTCCTGCTTTTGGGGCTCAGGAACGAATCATGGAACCAGATAATCAGCGGCCGGCACTCTGACGCAGCCAACCGGCGTGCGCTCCTGTAGTTTGTCAGCCAGCGATTCGCGGACAGCTTCCGAGAGAACGCCTCCTCAATACCTTCGATTTCCTTGTCGGGATTGTCGGGATCGGTGTAATAGACCGGGCCTTCCGCGCCGTTGTCAATGCTCATCAGCTCTTCCTCCGTCGACACATTGTAGTTAGTGCCGATGCCGCGATCGGGGCGAAGCGGGTTTTCCGCCGGCTCACCTTGCGTCAAGCCGCGGAGCCCGCCCCCGCTCCGCCTCTGTTCCAGGCCGTCCACGTTCGTCTCTTCCCCGCCCGGCGTCCTCTGATAAAACGAAGAACAGGCAGAGAGCAGGAGCGGCAGCGCAACGAGAAAGGGAAGGAGCCGAGTCATTCCTGTTCGCCGATGCGCTTGGCTGACTGCCAAGCTGATTCCATCTGGTCAAGGGAGGCATCCATCAAAGTGAGATTCCGCTCTTTCAGGAGGCGTTCCATCCGACCGAAGCGCCTTTCAAATTTGGCGTCGGCCCGGGTGAGAGCCAGCTCGGGATCGACGCCGCGCTTGCGGCACAAATTGACGGCGGAAAAAAGAAGATCGCCCAATTCCTCCTCCACACGCGGAGACGTATCCGGAGACGCAAGAGTCTCCCCGCATTCTTCCAGCTCTTCGCGCACTTTCAGAGCGGCTCCGGCGGCATCCGGCCAGTCAAAGCCCACTTTGGCCGCCTTTTTTTGAAGCTTCCAGGCGCGCATGAGCGCGGGCAGCCCCCTGCCCGTATTGTCGAGATAGGGCTTATCCTCACTTCCATGCTCCCGCCGTTTAATTCCATCCCACTGGGACAGCACGGCATCGGCACTCATCGGGCGTTCCGATTCAAAGACGTGCGGATGGCGGCGAATGAGCTTCTCACACAACTCGGCGGCCACCTCGTTCAGCCCGTACCCCGCATGCTCCGAAGCCATTTCGGCGTGAAAAAGCACTTGCAGCAGCACATCGCCCAGTTCTTCGCGCATATGGCTCCAATCCCGTTCGCGAATGGCGTCAATCAGCTCGCAGGCTTCCTCCAGCATATTGGAGACGATGGAATCGTGCGTCTGTTCGGCATCCCATGGGCATCCTCCCGGGGCGCGCAGCCTGTGCATGATGGCCACGGCGCGTTCCATCTGCCGCGCAGGTTCCTTGCAATGAATGAGTTCTTCTTCCGTCATGATTCAGCAGGGTTCAATATCTTGTCGATGTTCTCGATAAACTCCCACGGGCATTTTTTTCTTTGATACCTGCGCCAGAGCAATTCGCGCAGGGTGCGCCAGTGTTCTTCGGAAAAGGCGACGGGCTCCCACCCCACCTCGTCCCGCCGGCTGCGGGGCACTTTCGGGCAGCGCTCGAGCTTCCATCTGGAGCCGTGATAAGAGGCCCGATACAGCATCACGTCCCCGTCCCCGCGGCTCTTCTCCTTCCATATATAAGACTCCATGGGCGTTCAGCGCCGATTGCGCTGCACAGGCCGCTCGAAGGGATCGCCGTCTTCCATCGTCGGCTTGACGGCGTTCCTCATGTCGATCACCTGGCTGTTGGTGTTGAGTGAAATGATAATGGGCTTGCTGCGGTTGCCCGCCGCATCATATTTATAGATGACGCGCTGCACGAATTTCTTCGTGCCCGCGCTGTACATGCGCTCCTCGACCAGCCGGCCGCTGCGGTCATAACCGTAGGAAACCTGGTAAATCAGCTCGCGCTTGTAATCATAGATATTACAGCCGACCAACTGACCGTATTTGCCTTCGAGGTAATCATTGATGGCCACCATCTTTCCCTGGTAATAGATGACGCTGCGCATCCCCGGCTTGTTCTTTTCGCGCTTGTAGATCGAGCGCGCTCCATCCGGATGGCGCACGACGCGCACCATATCCCGATCCTCCCTCTCGAGATCGGGACTTTGCGCCCGGGCTTGAAGCCCGGCGAAAAGAGCGGCTCCCGCGCCGAACAACATAAAGGCGGAAACACAAATCCTCATGACCGCATGGTAGAGGACAAGCCCCGCCACTGCAAGAAAAATCTCGCACGCGCCGGGAAGAGGCCGCTCTTGAAGCAATCGGCCGGACGTGCTATGCTGGCAGGCCATGGGCACAACCAGAATTTGGCGACTGCGGCGTGAAGTGTGGCGTCTGCCCGAAGAGGGCGCCGTTATGGGCATTCTGAACGTCACCCCGGACTCCTTTTCGGACGGGGGCGCATACCCCACGGCGGCGGCGGCGGCGGCGCGCGCCGAGGCCATGCTCGCCGAAGGGGCGGATGTCATCGACATCGGTGGCGAATCCACCCGCCCCGGAGCGCGGGAAGTGTCCCCGGAGGAAGAAATGCGCCGCGTGCTCCCGGTCATTCGCGCTCTGCGCAAAGCGGGCGGCATGCGTCTTTCCATCGACACACGCCACCCGGAAGTCGCCCGCGCCGCCCTCGAAGCCGGGGCGGACATCGTCAACGACGTGGCCGGCCTGCGCGCCCCCGGCATGGCGGAGCTTTGCGCCGAATACGGATGCGGCGTCATCGTGATGCACATGAAGGGGGAACCCGAGACCATGCAGCGCGCCCCCGCTTACGCGGACGTGGCGGGCGAAGTGCGCTCTTTCTTTGAAGAGCGCCTCGCCGCGCTGACGGCCTGCGGCATCAACCCCGATTGCATCTGCTGGGATCCCGGCCCCGGCTTCGGCAAGACTGCCGCTCACAATCTCCGTCTTCTCGCGGAACTCGACGCGCTTCGCGTGGCCGACCGCCCCATCATGAGCGCCATCTCGCGCAAACGCTTCCTCGGCACCCTGCTCAATTCTCCGGAAAAAGGCCGAAGCGCCCTTGCCACCGTGACCCTTTCCCTCTTCGCCGCCGCCCGCGGGGCGGACATCCACCGGGTGCACGAACCCGGTCCCCTGCGGGAAGCTCTCACTCTCTGGCAGCGAGCCGCACAGCACACACCCTCATCGCCATGAACGCCCGCGAGCACCCGCAGACCCAGGCCGCACACCGCGCGCCGGGAGGAAGCCCCCTGCCGCCTTCCGCCAACCGCCGGCACAAGACACGCGGCATGAACGGCATGCAATCGGACGAGAGATTCCTGCGATTTTAGTTTTGACGCAAAATGGAAATTCGCGTATCCTCCCCATGCCGCATTCAACGCCCGCCTCGTCGGGCGAGAAAATTCTTTTATTATCAATAATTTTCAACCATGAGCACCAAACCGGACACCTCACCCGACAATTCAACGGCAAGAGCAGCGGAAGCGCAGACCGCTCTATCCCTGCGGGACGGGCATACGCTGCTCCTCCCCGCCCGCAAGAGCCTGATCGGCGGTCTTGCATTCAAACGCCGCTTCTCGTCACTGACAGCGCACCCCTACAACCAGATCAATTGGGGGCGCCGCGACATCCGCCTCACGGACTGGAAGACAGGCAAACTCATCTACGAACGACTCGGCATCGAAGCTCCCGCCCACTGGGACGAGAACGCCGTCCGCATCACGGCGGACAAATACCTCTTCGGCTCCGAACCCGGCACGCCGGAGTACGAAGACAGCTTCCGCCAGATTTTCGACAGAATCGCCAATACATATACTGTGTGGGGGTGGGAGGAAGGATATTTCGCAAGCCTCGAGGACGCCCACATCTTCAATGAAGAAATCAAGGCCATGCTCGTGCGCCAGATCTGGGCGCCGAACTCGCCCGTATGGTTCAACATCGGCCACTGGGAACAATGGCGTTGGGGGCGGCCCGACCTGCGCGGGATCTTCACGGGGAACGGCAACATAGCCTACCACACCAAAGGGGGGCCGGGCAGTCTCCAGACGCATACAGTCGCCTCGACCTACGAGTACCCTCAGTGTTCGGCATGCTTTCTCACCGAGGTGAAAGACGAGATGGAATCCATTCTCACTCATCTGCTGACAGAAGGACGCGTTTTTGCTTCAGGGTCGGGAGTGGGCATCAATATCTCTTCTCTGCGCTCTTCGAAAGAACCAATTCGCGGCAAGGGGCATTCCTCGGGGCCGATCTCCTTCGACCGGGGATGGGACCGCATGGCGGGAGCCATCCGCTCGGGCGGCAAAACGCGGCGGGCGGCTCGTATGGTGCTGATGTTCAGTGATCATCCAGACATATTCGATTTCATCAAAGTAAAGAACCGTCAGGAAGATATCGCCAAGGTGATTCTGCGGGAACACAATGTGCATCTGGAGCTCCGCGCCCTCGCCGAGGCCAAGCTCGCGGCCGGCACCCCGGCGGAACGCGCGGCCGCCCGCGTAATTCTGGCGCTGCCCCTGGCCACGGAGACGCATTTCGACCCGCACATGGACGCCCTGCTGTATGGAGAAACCCTCTCGAACCAGAACGCGAATCATTCTGTCTCGCTCAAGGGGGACTTCTGGCAGGCCCTGGCCGACAACGGCAACACCTATACGCGATGGATCACCAATCCTTCGCACATCGACCGCACCTTCCGCGCCGCCGAGCTCCTGGAACAGATGGCCGACTCCATCTGGGACAACGGCGAGCCCGGCGTCCACAACAATGACGTGATCAACCTCTGGAACCCCGTCAAGTCCCTCGGCACGATCACCACATCCAACCCCTGTTCCGAATATGTCTTTCTCAACAACACGAGCTGCAACCTCTCCTCCTTCAACGCGTACAGGTTCCTGAAGAAACAGGGGGAGGCCCCCGCGGAGTTCGACGCGGACGCCCTGCAGGATGCGGCCCGGCTCGCCATGGTGTGCGCCGATCTCAACATCGAACGCGGGGGATTCCCCATCCCCGAGATTGCAGAGGGCACCTACCGCTTCCGCACCACGGGCATCGGCTTCGCCAACGTGGGCGGGGCGCTGATGTCGCTGGGCGTACCCTACGATTCGGACGAAGGCCGCTGGATCGCCTCGCAGCTGTGCAGCATGCTGACGGCCTCGTGCTGGGCGGCGTCCGCCGAAATGGGGCGCGAGCTCGGGCCCTACCCGGAATACGAAAACACGAAGAGCGATCTGAAAGCCGTCATCCGCCTGCACCAAGCGGCAGAAAAACTGGCCTTTCTGCTGGGCGAAGGCAAGATGCCCGGCGACGATCCGGAAAAGGCGGCGGACGCCATCCTCGCCGGGGTGGAAGGCGAACTTCCCGAGGCGCAGGGGCTCGACGCCCGCTATGCGCTGCTTTCCTTCCTGCGCAGCTTCGAGACACCCTCCGCCCTCAATCCGCAGCGCATCGCCCCCGCCGGCGGGCTGGCCCGGCGCGCCCTCGAACTCTGGACGCAGGCGGTGAAAAACGGCGTCTTCCGCAACTCCTTCGTCTCGGTGATGGCTCCCACGGGCACCATTTCCGCCCCGCTCGGCTGCTACGACGAGGGCACCACCTCCATCGAACCGGATTACACCCTCGTCAAATGGAAACAGCTCGCCGGCGGAGGCGCGATCAAAATGTTCAACCGCCTTTCCCTCGAGGCTCTGCGTACACTGGGCTATTCGGAACAGCAGGTGCGGGAGGCCGCCTTTGAAGTGGCCGGCCTGGATGGTCTCGTCACAGCCTGCGGCGGCCGAATGGACGAGGCCGTCAGCCAACTGCTGAGCGACCCATGCGCCGGAACGGCAGGCCCCGTGCGCCATGCCTGGCGGCGCACGGTGCGCCCGGAAGACGGCCGCCAGGAGATTCAGGAAACGATCGCCCGGCTCACGAACGCCGCCAACGCGGCCGCCTTCACGGCCGACCAGCTCACCGTCGTGAACGGCATGTCGCACATGGAGAACATCCCCTGGCTGCGCGCCGCCGACCTCGCCGTGTTTGACTGCTCCGCCACCAACGGCAACGGCGTGCGCTCCATCGCCCCCGCCGGCCATCTGCGCATGCTGGGCGCACTGCAGCCATTCATCTCCGGCGCCTGTTCGAAGACGGTCAATCTGCCCGTGGCCGCCACCCGGAAAGACATCTACGATTCGCTCGTGATGTCGCACCATCTCGGCGTGAAATGCATCGCCCTCTTCCGCGCCGGCTCGAAAGCCAACGCCGTTTATGTAGTCGACACGCCCGAAACGCGCCGCTTCAAGGCCGGCCACATCTGGTCGCAGCTCGTCGAAAGCGGGCAGGAAGCCATCGACGAGATCATCGCCGCCGCCTCGAAGCCCCGCCAGCGCAAGCTCCCAGGACGCCGTCTCGGCCAGACGGTCAAGTTCTCCGTGGGGGGGCAGCTCACCGGCTACCTCACCGTGGGCGTGTACACTGACGGCACCTGCGGTGAAGTCTTCGGCCGCCTGGGGCAGGTGGGCTCTTTCGCCTCGGGCATGTTCGAGGCGTACTGCAAGCTGCTCTCTACGGCTCTGCAGTTCGGCGTGCCTCTGAAGGAAGTCGTCAAAGGCTTCAGGAACTATTCCTTCGAGCCCTCAGGATTCTGCCGCGTGGGCGACGACAACGACGGCGACACCTGCACGGAGATCCGAAGCTGCGCTTCGGTGGTGGATCTCATTGCCAAAATTCTCGCCTGGCTCTTCCCCGAAGGGAACGGCTACCGACTGCGGGATGTATTTGACGTGAGCCTGCAATGCGCGCTTTCGGGCGGCGGAAAGGCCGAGCTGCAAGTGCTGCCTCCGCGTCTGCTCCCCGCCTCGGCGGGAGCATCCCGGGCGCCTTCCCCCGAACCCGCCGCGCCGGAGAAGGCAGACGGCGGCCTCAACGGCGCCTCCATCTGCCCGCAGTGCCATTCCCTCGCCTACGTGCAGGACGGCAAGTGCAAATCCTGCCGCAATTGCGGGTACAAAGACGGCGGCTGCGGCGAGTGATCCTCCTCCGTGGCCGCACGCCCGCCGGCGGGAGCGGCTCCTCCCCCAGCAGGCAGGGCGCGCGGCTCTGATCCGTATTCATCGTCAAACCACGCTGAACAGGAGCCCCGCTCGAGGAAAAGGCTTGCAAGGGCGTGCTTTTTCCATTACTGTCTTCCGCGTTTCCCATGCCGAGCGTCTACATCAAAACATACGGGTGCCAGATGAATGAACGGGACTCCGAACAGGTCGCGTACATGTTCGTGAGCAGCGGCTATTCCCTGGCGCGCAATGAGGATGAAGCTGACGTCGTGTTGATGAACACGTGCGCGGTGCGGGAGAAGGCCGAGCTGAAGGCTCTGGGCAAGATGGGGATGCTCGCCTCCCGCAGAGATGCGCCCGGCCACGTGGTTTACGGCATCATGGGCTGCATGGCGCAAAACCGCAGGGAGGAGCTTTTCCGCGAAATCCCCCGCCTCGACCTCGTGGTGGGCACTCAGAAATACCACCGCGTCTTCGAACTGGCGGACACTCTCCTTCAGCGGCGCCTCCATTCGGCGGAGAGCGTGAACAAAGGCCAGCACCTCAGCGAAACCGCCGAAGAGAAGGATGCCCAGAACGCCATCCGCAACCACCTGCCGCGGCCGGCTCAAGCCTCGGCCTTCGTCTCGATCATGCAAGGCTGCGGGATGAACTGCTCATACTGCATCGTACCCGCCACGCGCGGAGCGGAACGCAGCCGCCCCGCCGCCGAGATTCTGGATGAGGTGCGCCGCCTGGCGGCTCAAGGTGTGCGCGAAGTGACGCTCCTCGGGCAGATCGTGAACCTCTACGGCAAGGGCGAGCCGCTCGTCGGCGGCCGCACGGCCTTCGTGCGCCTGCTGGAAGCCTTGAACGACATCGAGGGCATCGCCCGGCTGCGCTTCACGTCGCCTCACCCGATCGGCTTCGGAAGGGATCTCGTGGACGCCTACCGCCGCCTTCCCAAGCTGTGCAGTCACATCCACTTTCCTGTGCAGAGCGGCAGCGACCGCATTCTGAAACTGATGCGGCGCCCTTACCGCAATGAAAAATACCTGCGCATCTGCGATCAACTGCGGGAGGCCCGCCCCGATCTCGCCATCACGACGGACATCATCGTGGGCTTTCCGGGAGAGACGGATGAAGATTACCTCGAGACCAAACGGCTCGTGGAGCGTGTGCAGTTTGACAATGCTTTCATTTTTCAATACTCCCCCCGCAAGGACACCCCGGCGGCGGTCATGCCGGGGCAGATCCCGCCCCGGCTCAAGGCCGCCCGCAACCACGATCTTCTGCAAACCGTCAACGCCATTGCCGTCTCCAAAAACGCCCGCCTTGTCGGCACGGTGCAGGAAGTGCTCGTCGAAGGCCCCAGCAAGGGCAACGCCAAAAAGCTCTCGGGACGCACACCCCAGAACAAAACCGTTATCTTGGAAGGCCCCCCCGACCTCGCGGGGCAGATCGTCCCGGTGCGCATTGCCGAGAGCACGGGCTTCACACTTTACGGCTCTCCCTCAAAAGGCCGATAGCGCCGCTCGGCGCGGCCCCCTACTCTCCACCCACCCTCATTAATTGTACCTGCGGCGGAGGGCGAATTCAGTGTGGAGTTGAGGGGATTGTGCGAGACGTGAAGAGTGAAATTGGGGAAAATTTGAATGCGGAGAAAGAAAAGTGTGGAGCGGCGAGAACTGCGCAGAGTGAAAAGTGAATTCCAGGAGGAAGAGAAAATTCGAAAATGAAGCGGGGCGCCTCAAACTCAAGACCTTTGTTCAGGGAGGACGAAGGATGAAATGCCCTCCGGAGCGAGGCGCCGACGCATGGCGGATTTTGAATCCGCTGTCAACCTGAAATTTCAAATTTTTCTGAGGAAAAGCCACTTGCGCTCCGTTTTCATTTCGTGAATTTCGGCCTGAATTTATATAACGGCGTTATGTATTTTGGGAAAGAAATCTTGTGTTCAGAGCGGATTGCATGCGGATTTCAGGGGGTATTTCTGCATGGCGGATTCAAAATCCGCTAGGCTTCTTCCGTGCTCTTCGCGGGGAGGATGCTCTTGCCGGGCGGCAGTGCGCCTCTCCCTCTCCGGCGAAGGCGCGTTTTAACCAAAAAAAGCAACATGAGGATTAATATGAAACATACATTATTCGTCTCCTCCATCGCCGCCGTGTGTCTCCTCGGCTCCGCTCGGGCCGCAGACGCTTCCTACACGACGTTTTTCGGTACAGTGGGCGTCAACAGCATCACGTTCTCCTTGGGCGATGTGCAAGGCACAGCCCAAGCGACAGAAAGCGCGTTGTTCTGGCGGAGCACAGACACATGGAACAACACCACGGCTCTGGAAGCGATGAACTCGGATCTGGGGATCTCTGCGACTACGTCTGATCTCCAGACCATCATTGCCTCCGGAGCGCAGTACTCCAACGCCACGCTGACACTCGATTTCACGAACAGTGAGGACTACAACGACGGCGATACGGTGACCATCTACCTGACGGTCGGTTCAGCGGTCTCCACGGTCACGGGCGTCACGCTGACGGGGCTGACCGACTACTCCATCTCCTACGCCACGGCGGATGGAGATGGATTCTCTAGCGAGGCATCCTTCTCTGAAGGAGCTGACTCCATCACGCTTCTCAAGGTAACCGGCACCTTGACGAGTGCCGAGACCGTGACGGCGACGACGAACGTGACCAAGGACGGCTTCGGCTTCGTCGCGCTGTCGGCCTCCGCCGTGCCGGAACCGGCTACGGCCACGCTGGGGCTTCTCGCGCTGGGCGCCTTGGCTCTGCGCCGCAGACGCGCCTGAGGGCGTTCACGCGCTTCGAGAAGCGCGTTCCGGGCGGGGCGGTTCGCCCCGTCCGTCTGAAAAAAATGTAATGAATGACGTTTTCATTATTATTGGATGAATATATCGTTATAATGATTCCCTCCGCCGCAAACGCGGCGGAGGGAGTTCTTTTTTTCAGTGCGGAGGGGCGAAGTGTGGAGTTGAGAAAAGCGCGGGATGTAAAGAGTGAAGTTTGAGGGGAAGCGAAATCAGAAAATGGAGCGGAGGAGCGAACAGGAGGGGGGGGGAGCAATTGTTCTTGCACCGGAGCTCCTCTCATGCTACACTCGCCGCGTCCACCGGACAAATATCATGGATTTCGACCGCATTGAAGGCATCCTGAACTATCGTTTCATCGACCGGCTCTGGCTTCGGAAAGCATTGACGCACCCGAGCAGCGACCAGAAAAAATCGACCAATCTCGCCTATGAGCGCCTCGAATATCTGGGCGACGCCGTTCTGGAGCTCGCGATCAGCCGGGAGCTTTTCATCATGTTCCCCGAAGCGGACGAAGGCTGCCTGACCCAGTTCCGCGCACGGGTGGTGAGCCGTTCCCACCTCGCCGAAAAGGCGCGGGAATACGGCTTCGGCGCCGAATTGGCACTCTCCCCCCACGAGGAAAAGAACGGCGGCCGTGAGAAAGAATCCATACTCGCCAATACGTTCGAGGCTCTCATCGGCGCCGTCATGATGGACGGTGACTACGCGGCCGCCCGCCGCGCCTCTCTGCATCTGCTGGGCGGGGATCTCGGCCGTCTCGCGGAGAGCCCGGACACTAACAGCAAGGGCGCCCTGCAAATCGCCCTGCAGGCCATCAACGGCAAATCTCCCTTCTACGAAACCCGCCCGGCTTCCCCCGAAGACGGCCCGCCCTTCTTTTCCGAAGTGTTCTGGGAGGGGCGCAAATTGGGCGAAGGCAGAGGAGCCTCCAGACGCAAAGCCGAGGCCGCCGCCGCCGCCGCCGCACTCGCCGCCCAATCCTGGAAACAGGCGGAGCCGCATTGATATTCCCTCGAGACGGGGAACCGAAACGCCCGGCCTGTCCACGAGGCCGAGGCCGCCGTTCCGAAATAATAAAATAATCCTCCGCCTTCCGCCGGAGCGGCAGGAAAGCCGTCTCTCATCCCATACCCGGCGGGATGAGAAGGGGCGGACACGAGAGAGTACCGCCATCTCTTACAGAACCCCGCAGAACGCCTTTGCCGGGCGGATGGGAAAAAGGAGAGAATGTCCACGCGCAGATGCCGGGTCTCCTACCTACCTCCACGAATATCCGCGCAAAGCCCGGGGACGATCGAGAACCTCCTTGCAGATGACCGCCTGCCGGAGAGCGGCCGCATCCCACGCGACGCGAGAGGGCGTCCGACGCTCTTCCCCGGGTTCGGGGACGGATGACGGAGCGGCCTGCAATTCCCGCCCGGAGTACAAGGCGCCGAACGCGTCCTTTTCGGCGGTAGCTTCCCCGCCCTTGGCGGAAAAATCAAAATATGCGCGGGCCCGCTCCTGCATGCGGCTGTGCGCCTCGGCCTCCGCATCCGAGAGCGCGTTTTCCAGCACGGGCGGCTCATCTCCGGCAGGCGGGGTATATTCCTGCCGCACACGGGGGGCGGGTCGGGAAACCTGGCGCCGCACAGGCGGCGCAGCCGGGGTGCGCCCCACGGCGCCGCTCTTCGGCCGATCAGGGGAATGAGACGGGCGCAAGGCGCTGCGTTTGAATTCCTCCTGCATTTTCCGGCGCGCTTCGGCCTCCTTCTTCTGCTTCCTCATGGCGTCAAAGAGGTAGGAAAGAAACCCGAAAGCGACGAACAGCATGACGCCGAATAAATCGGCGGACTCCGCCACGGCCGCACTGGTCAGGAAACTGCCCACAGGTCAATTGGAAGAGTGAGAGGGGCCTGCGATGTTTTCGCGCATCTTGGTGTCGGCCACCACATTCTGATAACGGGCATAGTCAAGCACGCCCAGATTACCATTGCGGAAGGCTTCGGCAATGGCCATGGGAATCTCGGCTTCGGCAGCCACGACATTGGCGCGCATCTCCTGCGTGCGGGCAGCCATTTCCTGCTCGGTGGCCACGGCGGCGGCCCGGCGCACTTCCGCCTTGGCCTGGGCAATCTGCTTGTCGGCCTCGGCCTGCTCGGCCTGCAGGCGGGCGCCTACGTTACCCGCCACATCCACGTCGGCAATATCGATGGAAAGCACGGTAAAGGCCGTGGAGGCGTCCACACCCTTCTCGAGCACTTTGTCCGAAATGGCCTCGGGGCGTTCCAGCACGTCCTTGTAGGAGAGAGCGGAGCCCACGGCGGAAACAATTCCCTCGCCCACGCGGGCCACGACGGTGTCTTCCGTCGCGCCGCCCACAAAATTCTCGAGATTGGTGCGCACCGTCACGCGGGCCCGCACGGCCACGGCAATCCCGTCCCGCGCCACGGCCGTCAGCCGGGTCTGCCCCGTACCGGCGTTCGGGCAGTCGATCACCTTCGGGTTGATCGAAGTGCGCACGGCTTCGAGCACCGTCTTCGCCGTGCCTTTCACGGCAAGATCAATGGCGCAGGCGCGGTCGAACGTGAGGGGAATGCCGGCCTTGTCGGCGGCGATGAGAGCGAGCACGCAGTCTTCGATGTCGCCCCCGGCCAGGAAATGAGCCTCCAGCTTGTCCGTCGAGACGGAAAGCCCGGCCTTGACGGCCGTGATGCGCGTATCCACCACCAGGGGATAGGGAACCTTCCTCAGCCACATCCCCAGCATATTGGCCATGGAGACAGGAGCCTGAGCCAGGCGGGCGCGCAGCCATGTCTTGAAGAACTTTGCGATGACGGCAATAACCACCACCACCAGAGCCACGGCCACGAAAGAGACGATCAAAGTCAACGAAAATGCGGATGAGGACGAACCGACGATATGCATACGCAGATATTATACCCCATCCGCCCGGCCCCCGTCAACGCAAAAGTGGCCGCACGACGCAGAAACGCACTCTCCCGCGCCCGCCCGGCAATCGACCGCCCATCACGGCCGAGCCGAGCAAAAGAACAGCGGCCGCCGTGACGCTGCCGACGCCCGCGCAGATTCCGTCCGTACTGCCCGCATGCAGAGCTCTCCCGCCCAATGGGAACTTCCCCGCACCGGCAAATCGGAAGCGCCGTTCCTGTGCATCCAGCCTATACTGCGGGGATGACTCTCAGCCGGATGTTTTGTTCTACGGAATGGAATAAATGGCCGGCTCGAACGGTATCCGGAAAAGCGCTCCTCTCTGACCAAACGCGTCATCCTTGAACTACATTCGAGTATATCTTATTGAGCATCTGCATTTTCGATTCCCATGTAAAGTGACGGCAACGCTCGAGCGCTCCGGCGGCAAGGCGTTGGCGCACATCCTCATGGGCTGCGAGGAAATCCAAGCTGCGGGCATAGTCCTCAATCACTTGGGAAAGAGATCGGATGGGGATCTTGATGCCGCAAGTGTCGTCGATGGCCGTGGAAAACCCGCAGTGATCCAATGCGATAATGGGCAGACGGTGACTAAATGCTTCGAGCAGGACAGTGGACGTAGCGTCGCAAACACTGGTGATACAGAAAACATGGCTGCGCCCCATGATGCGAAAAGCCTCTTCCCACTCCACGAACCCATGGAAGGTCACCCTGTCATCCAACCCCAGCCGGCGGGTCAGCTTTTTCCACGCAGTCATGCGGGGGCCTTTGCTGAGAACATGAAGCTCCATCCTCTCCTTGCAGAAGGGCAGAGCGCGCAGGAGAAGGTCGAGAGCCTTGCGGGGAATATGTTCTCCCGCCCAGCAAATGCGCAAGGGGGTTCCTTTCTCGTGGCAAACGCCACCCTCCACAGAGTGAGGGAAAGACGAATTCTCCAGACCGACCTCGCTCATAAAGTACGCATCGCGGCGCCAAAAACAGCGAACGGACTCCATGCCGTCTTTCGTGCTGACAAGAATAGCGGAAGCCGCGCGTACCGCCGCCCGTCTGTTCCGCCCCCATCTTTTGTGCACGGCATTGATGAGCGTCCCCGAAAAAGTGTTGCCGTTTGTTGGAGTTTCTCATGGCTATCCGCAACCGCTAAAACTAGGGGGCAATGTTCCTATGAGGCTGTCAGTCTGTGAAAGCAATGTTCATTGTCCGATGCGGAAGCACTTTCATGGACTTTTCATGAAGCTTCAGCTCCAACATCGCGACGTTCGCCGCCTCTATGAAAACAAACCTCGCTTTGATCTTCTGGCCGCGGCGCTTTCTTTTTCCGAACCACACGGCGTTTGATTGGCAAGATTTCCATTCAGGATGCGTGCAGGAGGCAGGCACAGCACACCATATTTGGTATTGCTTTTCTATCGTTCTGCTGCATAATAGCGCCGCTCGATGGATTCCTCGTCTCTCTCCAGCCAATCCGAGAACGCCAGGATGCGGCTTTTGCAGGAAGAAATTGTCCTGCTGAAGGCGGAGCTTGATCGCTGCCGCGCAGAACTGGCTTCTCCTGAAAAAGGGAACTCCGTCTTGACGAAAAAGGACCGGTTGATCACGCTCAGACCGCTTTCACTCGACCACTACCTGCGTGTCAAATGGAGGCTCGGGCATGGCCTGCCTGACGTCTCGTCCATATCGGCGCAGGAGATCATGGCGCAGCTCAAGACATCCGCACCGCACCGCGAAGGCAAGCTGCGAATTTATGGATTGCTGAGCAATTCGTTCCCGTGGGAGGCGATCATCCCCCTCCGGGAAATCGTGGAAAAGGAAGGTGTCTTCATCGGGCGCGATGAGAACCTGTGCAGCGTAGTCATTCCCGATGCCGGGATTTCCCGCCGGCACGCTCTCATCACTCTCGAAGACGGCAATTTGTACATCGCCGATGCCGGCTCCACCAACGGAGTGACCGTCAACGACACCCTCTTGTCCGGCAATATGCAGCACGCCCCTTTCGGCGACGGCGACACTCTCGCCTTAGGCGAAACCATTCTTCGCGCCGAACTGCTGCAATCATGAGGGGATCTCCGCCGTGCCCGAAAATTCTATTGCGCTTCATGAAAAAACAGCTCAGGAAACGGACACAGCATTCGCCGGCCGCGCCGGAAAGTGCTGCGCAAACAGAAAAACAGCAATAATGAGTGAAGAACCTGCCAAGCAGCGCATCGGCTTCATCGATCTGGCCAAGGGCGTCTGTATCATCCTGGTAGTGGCTATGCACTGCGGTGTGCCCGTCGACTGCATTCCCGGATTGAAGTCTATGCGCATGCCTCTGTATTTCGTCCTTTCCGGACTCTTTTTCAAAGACTACGGCGGGTGGGTGAACTTCCTTGTCCGCAAAACGAACAAGCTTCTCGTTCCGTTCCTGTTTTGGTATCTCCTGGGATGCACCGTCTATTACGCGCTCTCACTGGTAAATCCAAGCATCTTAGATGGAAACCGAAATATAATTTGGAATCTTTTTAACAGCCACTGGATCATTAACCTCCCGATCTGGTTCCTTCCGGCGCTGTTCTGGTGCAATGTTCTGTTCTGCACCATCAGCCTGTACGTCAAAAAAGACGCGCTCCGCATCCTCTTAGTCTGCCTGCTGGGCTCTTTGGGCGTGTACTTGGGACAGAAGGAAATCTTCGTCCCGCTGTTCATGGACACGGCGCTGACGTCTCTCCCGTTCTTTGCCTGCGGCTACTACCTGAAACACTCGGGAATCCTCTATCCCAACCGCTGCGATCGGTACAACGTGCTGTTCGCGTTCCTGGCCTGGGGCGGCGCCTATGCCCTGTCAAGATGCACTGAATGCCATTCAGATCTGAGAATGAATCTATTATATGGAGGATCCGCAGCCTATGCCTCCGCGATCCTTTCCGTTCTTGCCGTGTTGTTCCTCTGCAAAATGATCAAGCAGCTTCCCTTCGTTTCTTACATCGGACGGTATTCAATCGTCCTGCTCTGTGTGCATTTCTTGATCATGCGCTTTGTCGAGACGTTACTATCAATGGGATCAATAGAACATACTGAACTATGGTTCCGCCTCTCTTATGCGCTCGCGATTCTCGTTCTCTCTGCCTTGATGATCCCCGTGTGCAGAAAGCTGCTCCCTTGGTTCGCCGCGCAGAAAGATCTCATCAAGCTCCCTGCTTCGTTGACAAGGGAGGCTTCCGAAAATCTGCGCTTCATAATAAAGAAACAGATCAATAAACGGACACAACACGCACCGGCCGTGCCGGGAAGTGCTGTGCAAACAGAAAAACAGCAATGATGAGTGAAGAACCTGCCAAGCCGCGCATCGGCTTCATCGACCTGGCCAAGGGCGTCTGCATTATCCTGGTGGTGGCTCTGCACTGCCATGTGCCCGTCGACCGCATTCCCGGATTGGAGTTTATGCGCATGCCTCTGTATTTCGTGCTTTCCGGACTCTTCTTCAAAGACTACGGCGGATGGGTGAACTTCCTTGTCCGCAAAACGAACAAGCTTCTTGTTCCGTTCCTGTTCTGGTATCTCCTGGGATGCGCCTTCTACTATGCGGCCTCACTGGGGAAGCCAGGCATTCTGGGTCTTTTTGTCAGCCGCAATTTGTCTAACCTCCCGATCTGGTTCCTTCTGGCACTGTTCTGGTGCAATGTCCTGTTCTGCACCATCAGCCTGTACGTCAGAAAAGACGCGCTCCGCATCCTCTTAGTCTGCCTGCTGGGCTCTTTGGGCGTGTACTTGGGACAGAAGGAAATCTTCGTCCCGCTGTTCATGGACACGGCGCTGACGTCTCTCCCGTTCTTTGCCTGCGGCTACTACCTGAAACACTCGGGAATCCTCTATCCCAACCGCTGCGATCGGTACAACGTGCTGTTCGCGTTCCTGGCCTGGGGCGGTGCCTATGCCCTGTCAAGATGCGCTGAATGCCATTCAGATCTGAGAATAAATGTATTACAGGGGGGTACTGGCCTATGTCTCCGCCATCCTTTCCGTCCTCGCCGTGTTGTTCCTCTGCAAGGCGGTCAAGCGGCTTCCCTTCGTCTCTTACGTCGGGCGGTATTCAATCGTCCTGCTCTGTGTGCATTTCTTGATTATACGCTTTGTCGAGGCATTACTATCAACGGGGAATAGGGGACTATTATTTAGCAGTTCTTATGCGGTCGCGATTCTCGTTCTCTCCGCCCTGATGGTCCCCGTGTGCAGAAAGCTGCTCCCTTGGTTCGCCGCTCAGAAGGATCTCATCAGGCTCCCTGCCTCGAAATGACCGGCAAAATAAGAGAGCGCCTTCTCCCCGGCAGATCTCGAGTCATGTTCCTGCAGTGGTGCGGATAGACACCGTGCGCCGAAATGTCGTCCAGCGCTTTATCCTGCGTGCGCCGCCCGCCTGCGCTTCGCGTGTGCCGCGGCCTTCGACGTGAAGGCGTGCGGGAAAAGGTATCGGGCACGTTACGAGAAAAACGCCCCGGGCTTCCATATCGGCGGCCGCACACAGGGCGGGCCGGCAATTGTCCTCATTTCTTCTCAGCATCCGTTTCCCGGCGCCTTCCGCCCAAAGCGAAAAGTCCCCCCATCAGCAAAGATACGAATAAAGAAATGACGAACAGCCCTCTTCCCGCCGGGGTAAATCCCTTACCCGGCATGACCGGAGCGACATGCCAATAGAAATTTCCCGCCGAAACAGCAAGTACAGCCACAGCCAGTACACGAGACCAAAAGAGACTGTTTCTGCGATTACGCAATAATATGATGGCCAATAAAATTGCGGTACAGACACAATCCCCTCCTCCGCCCTCCCACAAACTCATCTCCTGACCGCGCAAAGCATAAAACTCAACCTCGGACGGAAGCCCGCCACAGGTCACAACCAGATATTGGGAGAACGAGAAATATACCTTGAAAGCGAGAGCCGCAAAAAGCAGCCACATGAGATTGCGCCGCAGGCGGGCATGTTTTGCCACGGGAAAGCAGAGAACGGCGGCGAGAGCCGATACACTTGCATTGGCCATGAAAACAAGGAGCGTCATTGAAAACCGCGTGCCCGACGGCTGGGGGAGCAGCCACCAATCCACCCCCATGAGAGCAAACGCAGGCAGAAAAAGGATGAGTCCCACAGCACCTATGACGCGGACAAATCCTCCTTTTCCCCCCGCCATCACGCGCACCATCATCGCCTCGAGGGACAGAACAAGAGCAGCCGCGGCAAAGCCTCGTCCACACCAGTTCCGGGTATCGTGCCAGAAGTCTCTCACGTGCGTCTCGGCTCCCGTCCAGGCAAAAAGCACCGGAAGAGCCGGAATGCTCAGCAGCACAAGAATCCAGCCGCCGCCGTATGACACAATCACCAGCTTCCGCCAGACCGGAACGAGAGGTCTGCTCCATTCCGCACCAGTGACGGGGGCGGCCAGAGTCCAGAAAAGCGCTCCCAGACCTACGGACGCAAGCCAACCGCCCGCACAAAAGACCGCTCCGTACAGAGGTGACTGCCAAAAGGCGAGCGGCGTTCCAAAACATTCATGTCCGTCCCAAGGCACGGATTCAAGCACGTGATGCAAAGCCGTCCCCAGACAAAGGACGCAAGCGGTCCAACCGGCGTAAATCATCCCCCGCGTGGTGATATTGTTACTCATCATAGCTGCCGGGCTCCTTCTCATCTGTCTCTTCCCGTTCATCGCGCAGACGGCGCACATGCAGCGTTGCCGCCCATGTTTCACGGAGGGAAAGAACACCGGCAAAGGCGGGCATGTTGCCCTGCCCCCTGCTGACGATCCCGTAAATGCCCGCAAGGCTTCTCCGTGTATGAGATTCAGCGCCAAAAGACTCTATCTGAGGCATACCAACCGCGTCGGTCACAGGCGTTCTCCCCTGCCCGTCTGCACCGTGACAATGGGCACAGTGAATAGAATACATCCGTTCGCCGAGCGCGGAGAGGCGGCGGCGTTCTTCCGGCGATGACCAAATCAGGGGGATATCGGAGAGATCGCCCGTGGGCGCATCTGCATCGAGCAACGGAGAACGTTGAGGTAATGTGTGCGATTGAGGGGGGAGCATCCATCCGGTCTGCGAAGAGGCCATATCCTGAATCAGGCGCACACCCGGCTGCCGCTTGTCACCATGAAAGCGCCAAAAGGAGAAGCCCGCCGCAAAACAGGCAAAGAGAACACAGGCTGTAAGATTTCTGTTCATGTTTTTCCTCCGCTGTCACCATATCGAGTCCGCCTCAGGAGAAAGAAAAACGCAACCGATACCGCAATCCCCGCGCCAAGCAGAGCACTCACAAACAGAGCCGGTACGAAAGAAGCCCACCTGCTCCAGCCCGGCAGATGCCCCTGCACTACGGCCACCGTAACCGCCTGCTGCGTATTCCATACCCACAAGGCCAAGCCCAAGGCGCCACAGACCGCGCCAAGCATCGGAATCCATCCTCTCCATGCATCCGCTCGAGGGAGACGGGGTCGCAGGCTCTCAAACTCCGGCGGCATGAAGCGGGAACCCAGCATGAAGAGCATCGCGAACAGTCCCGCAGAGCCGGCCATCATCCATCCATCCACGGCGGTCGGAACGTATTCCGGCTCCCTTCCCAGAATCACGGGACAGAGAGACGCCCCCACCACAATCACCACGCGCTCCCACCACATCCCGACAAGCACCCCCAGACTCACCACAAGAATCACCAGGCGACGGCTCCGCCAACGGCGCAGCCAATACAGTTGAGGCAAAGCCACATTACCAATCACCATCAACCAGAACCACCATGCCCGCTCGCCCCACAAACGGCTCTCAATCAGCTCAAGAGACCGCCCGCCCCTGAGGTGCGCACAGAGAATCTCCATCCCGTAAAAAAAGGCCATCAGCCATGAAAACCCGAGCACATAGCGTGCAAGCATATGCTGTGAATCCAGCTGATCCTGCCTCTTTGAGAAAGCGGTCAGCAGCTGCACCATGGCCATGCCGCTCAAAACAGCGCCGGACACGAAAAACGGCGGGAAAAAAGTCTCGTGCCATCCCGTGCGAATGGTGGAAGCGAAATCCATGCTCACAATGGAATGTACCGTCACCACAAGAGGAGTCAGCACAAACGAAAGAGCCACCGAAGCACCGCGGTAGATCTGCCATTGGGAACGGCTCCCGCACCATCCCAGGGAAACACAAGCGAAAAGCCGCCTCAAAAGCGAGCTCCGGCACATATCGCGCATCACGGCACAATCCGGCGTCATCCCGATGAACCAATAGAGCAATGATATCAGGAAATAAGTACTCACCGCCAGCACATCCCACATCAAAGCCGAACCCGCATCCGGCCACACTCCGCTCGCTACAGGCGCGGGCGCCGCCAACCAAGCCATCCACAGCCGACCCACATGCGCCACGGGAAATACAGCCGCACAGGCCACAGCGCATAAAGTCATGAGCTCTGCCGTACGAGCCACCGGAGTTCTCCATCCCTGATTGGTAAGCAGCAATGCGGCGGAAATCAACGTTCCTGCATGCCCGATGCCGATCCAGAACACAAACTGCACAATGTCCCAGCCCCACGGAACGTCATTGTTCACCCCCAGCAGCCCAACGCCTTTTCCGGCCAAACGTCCCGCGCTGACAAACAGCCCCCCGGCGGCCAGCATGAAGGCCACGCCTACAGCAGACCACCAAGAGATCCCGCCGGCTCTTTCCATGCTGTTCCGGGCTCGTCGGGCCAATTCAGCGTCAGAGGCAGAGAGAGACCGGTGCATGATGGCGGATGATAAAGCAAACGGCGGTGCCGCAATCTATCGTTGGCTGCTCTTGGATTGCTTCTTTCGCTTTCAAATCAGCCCGAGAGTCCCCTGGCCGCCGCTCGGCAGAGGAGCTCCGATCTTTGTATAGGCGGAAGGGAGAGCCACCCGCCCGCGGGGAGTGCGCTTCATATAGCCCTGCATAATGAGGAACGGCTCATGAACATCTTCAAGAGTAGAGGTATCCTCACTGAGCGCCACGGCCAGCGAAGAGAGCCCCACCGGCCCGCCATTGAATTTGTAGATGAGCGCCTCAAGCAACCGTTTGTCCATTTCGTCCAAACCGTCGGCATCGATGTCGAGCATGCCTAACGCAGCATCGGCCACCTCCCGCGACACGCGCCCGTCAGCCTTCACTTGGGCGAAATCACGCACCCAGCGCAACAGAGAATTAGCCACGCGAGGAGTGCCGCGCGCACGCAGCGCAATGGTGCGGGCCCCTTCATCTTCCACCTCTATGCCGAGCAAACCCGCTGAACGCTGCAGAATTCGGCAGAGTTCCTCCGCAGAATAATAATCCAGGCGGTTGACAAGGCCGAATCGCGAGCGCAGAGGCCCTGTCAACATACCCGCCCGAGTGGTCGCACCCACGAGTGTGAATTTCGGAAGATTGAGCTGAATGGAACGGGCACTCGGTCCCTGGTCAATGATAATATCCAGACGGAAATCTTCCATCGCGGGATAAAGGTATTCTTCAATGGCGGGATGCAGGCGGTGTATCTCGTCGATAAAAAGAATGTCTCCCTTCTCCACACTGGTGAGAATACCCGCAAGGTCACCGGCTTTCTCGATCTGCGGTCCCGACGTCGTATGAATGTGCCGTCCCACGGCGTTGGCTATGATATTGGCCAGCGTCGTTTTTCCCAACCCGGGAGGGCCGCTCAGCAGGATGTGATCGAGCACATCTCCGCGCATCTTGGCCGCCTCGACCATGAGCAGCAGGCGTTCCTTGATCTTCTCCTGACCGCAGAACTCACTGAAGACAGGCGGTCTCAGTGAGAGATCAAAACCCGATGGGGGAGCCTCAGTCGCCTGCGTGTAAAACGATTCGGACATGGCGGTGAAAAAGATCAGCGGAAAATCACTTCATTCACTACAGCAATCTCCTTGGAAACGGGGCGGAGCGTGATGCTTTCCGCGCCGGGTTGGAGTTTGAAAACAACTTTGCCGCCAGACGCTTTTGAAGCCGATGCGCCATCCACCTTCACTGCGGCGGAAGTCACCACAACGCCGGCCCGAGCCGAAGCGGGGCAGGCTACCTTCACGGACGCACCGGGAATAAGCCGGTAGGTCGTCTCCAGTCTTCCGTCCGTGAGCGATAAAGCGCTGTCCGCTTTCCCGCGATCCACATCGAATTTGAACATCTCCAGCTTCACCTCGCGGGCATCGCCTTGATTCAGAAGCTCCACCCCGACAATCGGAGCATCAGGCAGCGCCTTGCCGCGCATCACAAAGACGTTGGGTTTCCATTCTTCGAAACGTGCGGGGATTGTACGTCCGTCCGCAAGGGTGAGGGTGACCTTCGCCCAGCTGCGGATATTGCAGCCGAGATTGATCTCGACCCACGTCACATGGATGCCGCCGGGAATGGAAAGCTTAATATTTGCTCCCTTGTCGAGAACGTGTGGCTCCATCACACGACTGACGCCGATTTTTTTGTTATCCTCGTCAATGGAGAGACTCGGGAATCCCGATGCCGTGGATGATGCCACGGGAGCGTTCGACGACGCAGAGCCGCTTTTCCGGCCGCCCAGAGATTCATACAGCCTGGCGCCCTGCAATGTAAGCAGCTCGTCGATGGCCGGACGCATCACGCGCGAACACACCTTGACGCCCGATTGCCACGGCGTCTGGTTATACGTCGAATTGAGGCAGGCATAGCGATCCAACAGTGCCGTCGCTCTGGTGTAGGCGGTCAACGCGCCTTTCTCGTCTAAAACACTTTTTACAGCCTGCCGCCCCGCAGCCGAGGTGTATTCAAACGCCTTCACCCAGGTGCCTATTTCACTGTATTCCTTGTAGGCGTCCGGATTGTCGGGCGTCATCGGCGCGGACTCGCGTAAGATCGTCTTGGGGAGTTTCTCCTGCATCACGCAGGCGGCGTCATGCATGCGTTCGAATTCCGCGCCCAGTTTCTTCAGAGCTTCTTTGTCAGGCTCACCGACGCGCACGCTTCCCACCGCTCTCTCCACTACAGGCTGCATTTCCACGGACTCATCCTTGCGATAGCCATGCGTATTCGGCCCGAGATCCGAGTTGTGGCGGCAAAAGACCTGCATGGCCTCCGGACACTCCGGGTAGAGGCGGCGAATGGACTCCTTCCACGCCTGGTCGGAATCAAAGCCCATGATATTCCACGCGTAAGCGCCAATCGAAAAAAGACCTATCTTCGAGGCCTCCGAATGATCCATCGGGTTTGACGTCATCCCGATGAGCAATTCTTTCATCTTCGGCTCCTTTTCGAGAGCCTGCGGGTGCAGGGAATCATACAAAGGGCCCATGGTCAGATTCGTACGGCAAAAGTCGCAGCAGGGATAATTCCACCATATAAAAGCCGGGCGTCCCGTCCGCGCAGTGAACCACTCCTGCCCCTGAAGCGAAATGTCATGCACCACAGTATCTCCCGTCCACATGATCATCACGGACTTATCGAGACCTTCACCAATGGTCTTGAGGTATTGTTCGTTCGTCCATGATCTGTTGTAGCCCGACGGACAGAAGAGCAGCGGCGCGACATCCTTCTTTTTAGCCACGAAATTTTCCATGATGTATTTCATGGCCCGCACTTGGTTTTCAGGCTTTCCATCGTCTCCCCTGATATCATCGAAAAAGACGCCGAAATTGCGAATTCCCAAATCATACATCCATTCGAACTTTCTCACAATCGCCGCAAAATCGGCCTCTTCCGCCTTGATGCTCGACCAATTGATCTGACCGCCCGGGTGGATAGCCCATACGAACCGCACGCCGTTCTGTTCGGCCAGCTTGTTGAGTTTCCGGAGCTCTTTCGCCTCCTTGTCCGGATAGGGTTTGCGCCACTGCCCGTGATGATAGGGATCCCCCTTCGGGCCATAAATGAAGACATTCATCTTATTGCGTCCGAGAAAGCGAATGAGGCTCTCCCTTCCTTCATTCGTCCAGCCCGGAGGTCCGTAGAATCCTTCAACAATGCCGCGATACGGGACATCCGGCCAATCCTCGATCTCGCATACAGGCAGGCTGCCCATCTTCGCCACAGCGGCAATATCCTGCTCCGGGAACGGATCCCTGTGAGCGGATCGCGCGTCCTTCACCCCCCGCAGCAGCTGACTCAGAGTCTGTTTGGCATATTTTACCCCCAATGCCGTGGGAGCCACAATGGTTGCCCTGCCATCTCCGCAGATGCTGATTTTGTAGGCGCCTTCCACTTCGGGCAGGGCGGCCTTTCCCGCCTTTGTCTGCACATCGACACAGCGCACGGAGACATAATCCTCCGATATATCAGTCTTCTGAGGTCTCGGATACACGGCGGGAACAGCGGCCGGCGCAGACGCCATACAACAGATCAGTATTCCGGCTCCGAAAAGCGAAGAGGGGGTGAACATGCGGACATTTCTACCACAACTCCACCGCCTCTGCAAGAAAGCAGCGCGGCAGCGACCGCATTCTCTGAATGTATTCATCCCCGCCGAGCGGTATTCAACACGCGTCCGCGCGACGGCGAGCGTTCCGGCAGCCGCTCGCAGCACGAAACGCCCTTTCTGCAAACGTACCACACTCCCGTCGCCATCCCACTCCTTCAAAAGAGCTCCCAACGTTTTCCATTCGGACGAGGGCAGGTCCAAGTCCCGAGCCAGTTCGGAGGCATTCCTCGGAACATACTCCCTGCTGCGCATATTGCTCAAGGCGCATCCCGCCTCATGGCAATACGCCCGAGCGCCCAAACGGCGTGTTCGGCAATGAGGGGAGCATCCTCACAAGACAGCCGCAGAGCGGGCAAATCCTCCGCCCGGCCGATATTGCCCAAAACGCAGCACACGTTGCGCAGAAAGCGTTCGCGCTTGAGACGGCGCACCGGCGAACAGCGGAACAGAGCGGAGAAAGAGTCATCGTCCAGAGCGAGAAAATCGCGCAGAGGCTTGGAGGCAACATCGCGCGGCATAAGCAGGCGCGAATCGGCAGCTTCCCGAGCAAGGCGATTCCATGGGCACGCCTCAAGGCAAATATCACAGCCATAGAGACGATCGCCCATGAGAACGCGCCATTCTTCAGGAATGACTCCCTTGTGCTCAATAGTCCAATAGGAAAGACAGCGGCGAGCGTCGCAAAGGCCGTCCTTCAGAGCCTTGCCGGGGCAACGCTCTTCACAGCGGCGACAGGCTCCGCAGCGCGGACGCTCCGGCGCATCAGTCGGCAGAGCCAGCGTCGTCATGATTGTCGAAAGGAAAAACAGCGAGCCCCGTGCTGGACGAATCAACTGATTGTTCCTCCCCCGCCAGCCAAGCCCGGAAAGCACGGCATAGTCACGCTCGTTCACCGGCCCCGTGTCAGTGTGGCAGCGCTGCGTGCCGCCATAGAACCGCAACGTTTCATCCAAATCAGCGAGCTTTTCCCAAAGCAATGCATGGTAGTCCATTCCCTGGGCATAGCGGGCAAAGCGACCGGGGAGGACACGTGCGTCACAAGCGGCATAATCAAAGGCGAGCACGGCGATCGAACGCACGCCGGAAAGCACTTTCTCCGGGTTCAGTCTCTTTTCCAATTGAGCTGCCATCCATTCCATCGAAGCATGGCATCCCCGAGCAAGCCACCCCCGATATTCGTCCCCAAACGGCGTGGGAATGGCCGGAGCGATACGGCATGCGGAAAACCCCAACCGAGAAGCGGCTTGAACAAGAGCTTGGCGGGCGGCGGCGCTGTCCAGTTCATCGGTATGCATGCACTTCCATCAGCGGATGGAGCCGCCCTTTGAAAGAGGCTCGAGCACGAGAACAGTTCGGGGGAGCAGATAGAGCGAGAGCCTCTGCTTATTATCCGTAAAATGGTTGTTCGTGTGGTCAAGACGGCCGAGACCGCCGAATTCGATCGCGTCGGAATCCAGAACCACGCGGTATTCTCCGTGTCTGGGCGCAGGGAAGAGATAATCCATGATCGCCCGTTCACCCGACCAGTTAAAAACAAAGAGCAGATTGGCGCGCTCGAAAACCATCACTTGGTTTTTCTCGTCGAGATTGAGCGGATGTGCAGGCGGCGCCGCCGGAAGGGATGTCTTGCGCGAAAGAGCGAGCATGGCGCGATCGAACGCGGCGAGTAGGCGGTATCGCAGTCTCTCGTCATCCACCAGCGACCATTGACGCCGCGCATATTGATAGGACCACCCATTGCCCTCACGGGGAAAATCAATCCATTCGGGATGACCGAATTCATTGCCCATGAAATTAAGCCAGCCTTCACCGCCGGCGGCCAGAGTGATCAGGCGGATCATCTTATGCAGTGACATGCCGCGATCGATTACGACACTCTGCTGCGAAACCTCCATCTTCCAGTACATTTCGGCATCCATCAGGCGGAAAGCGAGCGTCTTGTCGCCCACAAGAGCCTGATCGTGACTTTCACAATAGGCCACGTTGGGTTCGCCGTAGCGACGGTTGGTGAGACTGTACCAGATCTCACCCATGTTCCATTCCTCGTCTTTCTTTTCTTTAAGTATCTTGATCCAGAAATCGGGGATGCCCATGGCAAGACGGTGCGTGAATCCAAATCCGCCTTCGTCCACCGGACGGCACATTCCCGGCATGCCAGACATATCCTCCGCGATCATATAGGCTCCGGGTTTCGTCTGCTGCACCACTTCGGCGGCAAGCTGCAGATAGGTTACCGCCTCAAGATCGACCTGCGTATTGAAATACATGCCGAGCTCGCTGAACGCTTCATGTCCCCTGTGATAATACAACATCGATGTGACGCCGTCAAAACGGTATCCGTCAAAATGATATTCCTCAAGCCACCAGCGCACATTGGACAGCAGAAATTCGATCACTTCGTCGCGCCCGTAGTCAAAGCAACATGAATCCCAGTCCGGATGCGTGCCCCGCGCGCCGGAATGAAAGTACTGACCACCCGAACCGTCAAAGTTGTTCAATCCCTCGGCCATGTTTTTCACGGCATGAGAATGCACAATGTCGAGCAACACAGCCAGCCCGAGACCATGCGCCGCGTCGACCAGATACTTCAGATCTTCCGGCGTGCCGAAACGCGAACTCGGCGCAAAAAAAGAGGAAACGTGGTAACCGAAGGAACCGTAGTACGGATGCTCCTGCACCGCCATGAGCTGCAATATATTATATCCTTGACTCACAATGCGCGGCAACACTTCGTCCGCGAACTCACGGAATGAGTGCACGCGCTCTTCTTCACCAGCCATGCCCACATGAGCCTCATAGATATAGGGCGTCCCCATGTTCTCAAGCGGGAACTGGGTGCTGCGCCATTCATAGGGCACAGCCGGATCTTGGATTTCGCCGCAGAAATCATGAGTGGAGGGATCCTGCACAGTGCGATGAATCCAAGCGGGAATACGGTCGCGTTCCGAGAGATCGGCGCCGACTACATGCACCTTCACGCGATCGCCGTGCTTCAAAGCATCAGGAGGCAGAGTGACGGACCAAATCCCCTCGCGGCCGCGGCACAGGGGGGTGGCGGAACGATCCCATCCGTTAAAATCTCCGATCAGCGACAGATCCCGCGCACCAGGCGCCCATTCCCGATACACCCATTCGCGCGTATCAGGCTTTCGATTGAATCCCATGCGTTCAAAGCCGCGCGAACATTTTTCCAATGAACCATATTTCCTCACAAGCCGAGCCAGAGCAAGATCGAACAGACGCATACGAGCCCGAATCTCACGCGTATAGGGCTGAAGCCATCCGTCTTCAAGCACCAAGCCGGGAATGGGGGGTCTTCTCATACCTCCATCCTACCCCGGCAGGAGGGGTGCGTAAAGCAAAAACGAAAAAAGGAAAATCCGAACGCCCAAATGACAAAATGCGGCATCGCGCCAACCTTACAGGGGGCGTATACTGCACCTTATCCATGGCCATCGAAAGATTCTACGAACATGCGCCCTCCATCGACCCTTCGGCATTCATCGCCAACAGTGCAGATATTATCGGCCGCGTGACTGTCGGCAAAAATGCCAATATCTGGTACAACGCCACTCTGCGCGGCGACATCAATGAAATCACCGTAGGAGAGGGCTCCAATATACAAGACAATTCCTGCGTCCATCTGGCGGACGACCTCGGCTGCCATCTCGGTAAATATGTCACCGTAGGTCACAGCGTGACCATCCATGCCTGCACCATCGAGGACAATTGTCTCATCGGCATGGGCGCCACTGTGCTTGACGGCGCGGTGATCGGCCACGGCTCCATCGTCGGCGCCAACGCTCTCGTCACTAAAAACACCATCGTCCCGCCCCGCTCTCTCGTACTCGGATGCCCGGCCAAAATTGTCAAGACATTGGACGAAAGCGTCGAACAAGCCAACCATGACCATGCGTGCAAATACATCCGCATAGCTCAACTCTTCCGGAACCGCCCCGAAGTGTAGCATGAGGGGAATTTCATTTCGACTTTTTGAAAGCGCGGAGAAACATTCTTTAAAACAGACGTTCCCTCGAAATAACGGGCAATGATAAAAAACTGCATATTTTTTGAACGGAATCCCCCTCTCCTTCATCTTACCCTCATCGGTTCATTCCGGTCTCTGTGAAGGAGAGAGCGCAGGGTACCATTCATGGAAGAACTGAGTTTCATAGGTAGTAAGTTGAAGGCCGCCGTGGGAGAAATCTCACGGCGGCTTTGCTGCCGCAAGGCTGTGTTTTGCCGTTCGCCTCAGCATTCTCCAGAGCACCCAGGGAGCGTCCAAACACGGGTTTTTCAACAAAAAAAACAGCATAATAATCATAACAATAAGAAACAGATTGACGAAAAGGACGAATGAGAATAGAAATTCCCCGAATAACTTTCCGCGAAGAGCGGGAGTCGTCTCTTGCAATTCCGGAACAAAGCTGATACTCTCTCGCTCGCAATGAAATCTTTCACGGCTCTCTTGCTGTCAGTCGGTCTATTTGGCGCTGCAATTCAGGCTCAGGAGCCGGCCTTTCTCAATCCCGATCAATTTCTGACGCCTTCGGGCAGCGGAAGAGCCGGCTCAGATGTAACGGGGCTCCAGACTTCGAGAAGCATACAGGGGCCTGTCCGCATCACCCCCGGCGCGAATGACAGCGCTCCCGTCGCCCAGGAAGTCGTGGAAGAAGAAACACCCATCGCTCAAGAAGTCGTGGAGACACCTGTTTCTCAGGCTGCGGCTCCTCTCGTCTCTCGAGACCGGACTCGCGTGGCTGTGCTGGGCTATCACAATTTCAGCGACACGAAACCTGTATCCGAAATGAGAATGCGAACCTCCGACTTCCGCAAACAAATGGAATATCTGCGGACGGCAGGCATCACTGTAATCAGCATGCAGGATTTCCTGGATTGGCGATTTGGCACCAAAAAACTCCCGGAAAAATGTGCTCTTATCACCATCGACGATGGGTGGAGAAGCACTTATACCGATGCATTCCCCATCTTGAAGGAAATGGGCTACCCTTTCACCCTTTTCCCCTACACCCGATATATCACGGGTAGGGGCGATTCCATGTCCCGAGAGATGATCCAGGAGATGGCGAACTATGGCGCAACTATAGGCAGCCATTCCACCAGTCATTACTACCCCAGCACATGGAAGAAGACAGGGCAAGGCACACCCGCCTACACAGCCCTGATCGAGAGAGAAATCGGAGATTCTGCAAAACAGCTGACCGCATGGTTCGGCAGCAAGGTGGTCACATACTGCTATCCCGGGGGATATCATACCCCCGAGATGCTTGAAAAACTTCCTCAATACGGCTATATAGCAGCCTTTACCGTAATTCCTCAAAAAGTACGTTACGATGAAAACCCTCTGCTGATCCATCGTTACATGATTTTCGGCAACAATCACAGCATCTTCCGCCAGGCAGTGGATTTCAGCCTCTCGCAAGAGAATGGCAGCGGCACGGCTTCAACCTCCTCTCCCGCGGCCGCTTCCATCCCGCCTTTTGAAGTGACACCCGCGGCACAATCCATCGTGGATGCGCTGGTCCCTGTCATTCAGGCTGACCTTTCCGGGGTGCCGGAACTGCAGAATGGCAGCGTCCAGATGATTGTGAGCGGCTTCGGACGCGTGCCCTGCCACGTGGTCGCTGCCGATAAAATTGTCCGCTGGAAACCGCCAGTGCGTCTGCACATGCCCGTCGTCACCGTGAAGCTGAAATGGAAGACCTCCGTCTCACCCATTGAACAACAGAGCGTATGGAGCTTCAGAATCAGCGATTCCATTCGGCTTCCGAAACAAAACGAAGACTAGCTCGCTGCGCATACATTCCCCACACGGCACGGCTCCTCGCAGAAGCGTTGTGGTGTGCACGCTTCTCTTAAAAGACGCGGGACTCATGACTGCTCATCAGCATGTTCGCCGGGCAAACCGATGGAATCGAGCTGCTCTGGACAAGGCCCATCGTACGGGGCGGCCGTTTCCTGCGTCAAATCGAGGGCGGAGTTGTAATAGGGAGATTGGATGCCGAAAAGTCCGAGAAGCGTATGGAACACATGTTCATGAGCCACAATCTTTTTAGTGTTGGCCAGCATGTGTTTCTCCGCTCGGGCAAAATGGGCATTCAAGGCAACGAATTCAGGGGAGAAAAGCCAGAACATCGGAACGATGCAGCCAAGCGTAGCATGGTAGGCATCCGGCTTATCTCCGAAAAATGCACGTCCCCAGATGCCGTCATGCCCCAGATATTCTCCATGATCGCTTACATAAAGATAAACGAAAGGGCGCCCCTTCAACAGCCCGGCCACACGGCGAATGTAGTTGTCGAGATAGACGATGGTGTTGTCGTAGGCATTATTGATCCCTTCTGCATGAGCCGCCGGATTTTCAAAAGAGAGATGAACAGGCGTGAAGACCCTCGATTGTTCATCGAAATGCTGAAAGGGAGCGTGGCTGCCCTCGTTGTTGATGAAGAAGATGAGGTTCTGTTTCTTATCTGCGCCGGCCAGAACTTTTCTCATATCATCAATACCGCTTGCCGGTTCCTTCGTGGCATGATAAATCGCCTTCGAGGGCTTGCCGAGCAGGTGCACTACCCGGTCATATTTCAGCTTTTCCGAAACCTCATTACCCAAAAAGGTATAGATATCAAACCCCAACTGATCGAACAGATAAAGTAAAGAACCCGCTTTCGGCGCCATTTCGGCGTCGGCATCACCGATCCTGCGGCGTCCATCCGTGAGAATGCAGATCTGCGCCTGGCTTGTGTCACAGGCGGAGGAAACTGTTTTGGGATAACTGACGAGCCCCGGAGCTCTGGACAGCCAAGGCGTCGTTTCTCTGTCATATCCATTAATTCCCAATCTATCCGCCCGAACGCTCTCTCCAATGTGGATGACAAGCACGATACCCTTGTCGCGCAGAGGAAGGAGTGAACGGAAATCTTTCCGGGTGGGCGGAGGCAGCATCTGTACCGCTTGCACCGTCGCCTCGTTGACCCGAAGCGCCTCACGCACCGATTCAACAAGGCGCAGACATTCATTGACAGGCCACAGATAAATCGGCGAACGGCTCCTTGGAGGCATGCTCTGCAGCATCAGTCCCAAGCCAAACAATCCGCTTAGTCCGGAAAGAATGAGTCGGCTGCGTTGCATCCCCTGCAAAGACCGCGTCAAACAGCTTGAGAGCAGAATGGCCAGCACAGCCACTCCAATACCCATCGTCATATTCTTCCACCCTGCGTAAATGGAAACCTCGGCAGGCGAAGCCTCCAAGGCTTCCGCAATGACGAGTGCGTTGATTCTGCTTCCGTAAAAGTGATACATCCCCATCTGCACCATTTCGAGAATCAACAGCGGCGTCCACAAAATCAAGGCAAAAGATCCCAAGAGCCCCCAAGTCAGCGCAAGCGAGGAAAAGGTGGCAAGCAGAGCGATATACCACTGCCCGGGCGCTTCATAGAGTCCGTTGTTACCCAATATGTTCAGCGCAGCACAATAGAGCAGCAGGACGAGCGCCTGTTTGGCGGGGAGGAAGTAAGATCCTTCGCCGAGCAGACGTCGGATGCCCCATGCAATGAATAGAAGAGAGCCTGCAGCGGGAGCCAGCAGATCGTATTGAGTCCACGGTTCGTCCCAGCGGATAAAGTTGCCGATTAACGCGCACAACACATACATCGCCAGCAGGGCGAGGTAAAATTCAAACCGGAACAAAGCCGGGAAAAAACGTCTCAAAAGACTCATCGCAAAAGAGGGCGGCGGCTCATCAATTCATCTGACATCGAAGGCATGGGAGAGTTAATGGTGACAATGCCCGTGATGGCGGCGGCAGCCGCAAGATTCACCGCCACCGTCATGGCAGCTGCAATCGCCGCCGCGTCCGCAGCTTTCGTCAGCGTGAGAACGTGCCGCTGTAAATTCTTCAAGGGAAGGGGTTCTCCCCAGTTCGAGGGTCATACTGAGCAATTGATTAATGGAACCCAGAATTTCATCGATGCGCTGGCGCGCTTCAAGGAATCCATGAGCCAACTCGTTGTCAACCACAGCTTGCCGGAGGCCATCGAATTTCGCGATTTCTTCTTCCGAAGGCGACATGCCGGCTTGATATTTGGCGCGAAGCTCCTCGCCATAAGCGTTGACCTCATGGAAAAGCCTGGTCGCTTCGGCACTGCGGGAAAAAAGATCTATCCGCACCTTGGCGGCCGCGACCTCCTCGTTCGCCGCAAGAGCATTGCAAAGCATGGTAGTCAGTTCCATCAATTCAGGAGTGAGAGAAGATTCGGTCATACAAAAGCGACATATACAGCAAAAAACTCCCGTTTGCAATCAGAACCTTTGGCAGTACACCCATATCCGGATTCAGGAATGATTTCCCTGTGTCCGAGGGTGAAAATGACGGATTTAAGGTAGCACCCTACCATCCGATCCGCGGAATGGACTCGCACTCTTTACGCACCTCCGCGGCGGAATTCGCGGCCAGAGCTCTCACTCATTTTCCTCGCAACCAGCAACTTTTCTGAAAGCTCTCCGTGCTGAGGGCATGCCTAGCGGATTTTGAATCCGCTGTCAACTTGAAAATCCGAATTTTCTTGAGGAGAAGCTCCTTGCGTGGCGTTTCCCTTTCCGAAATTCCGGCCTGAATTTATATGAGGACGTTATGTATTTTGAGTGAGAGATGTTGTATTCAAAATGGGTTGCGTACGAATTTCAGGATGTGTGTTTGCATGGCGGATTCAAAATCCGCTAGGCTCTTCCGTGTTCTTCACGGGGAAACGCTGAATGAGTTGAAAAACGCATGAGTCTCAAAATTATCACCCACAATAGAAACAGTCATTTTGACAGCTATTATTTTTCTAAAATCATTATAGCGTTGCTATTTATAGCAGTCACGCTTCCGCTGGCAACTACAACAATCGGTATCATTCCCAAACTTGGCACTATTGTTGAGTATAATGATGAGCGGGGTGTTACTTTGAAAAAGCTCGCTCAAAAGGTGGTGCCGGGTACGAAGGAGAAGGAATATATTCTGCTTCCTCTTAATCCAGATTACGGCGAGATTTATCCCATGGAAGGCGGGCAAATCTCGGCTGTTTATGTGGAGACGCTGGAAGAATGGAAGAACGCGTGAATCTAAAAAATATAAATCTTTTCCCGCTTCAGTAATGTTTAATCGGATAGAGCTTAGCAAATCTCTACGGTGGACAACCATCGTCTGCGCGCTGATTTTCCGGAGCACGGCTAAATCCTCCGTGCGCTGGCTCTACGAAAAATGCGAGGAGATCGATATTTGCGGCGCGCTTGGCATGTATCATCATGTTTCCGAAATTCATATTCTATTCGCATTTTACTGTGTCCTGTTCTATGGCGCCTATCGTTTTTTTTATGGTATCTCGACGGCAAAAAGCACCCCCCAAAGCGGCACCCTCTGAGGGTTTTTCCAGACTGGGTCCATTTTTTTGTTGTGGCGTGGTTTCTGGGGGCGGAGTAAACTATTACTATTAAAAATCTCCGCCCTCTGGATGAGAGCGGAGACGATTGCCAATCTTAGCTGCCTGCTTAGTCTTCGGCGTTGCAGCCAGCTACCAACTTCGGCTTGAGACCGGCCTGAAAGACCGCCCGCGCATGCATGCGGTACTCCGGCTCTCCCTCAAACACCTCTATCTCCGTGCCCGGCTCAAATTGGCAATAGTAGAGCGCAGAGTGAAAAGTGAAGTTTGATGAGAAGGCAAATCTGGAAGTGGAGCGGGGCGGCTCAAACTCAATAACTTTGTTCCGTGAGAACGAAAGGCGACATGGCCTCCGAAGAGAGGTGCCGACGCCCGGCGGATTTTGAATCCGCCATGCAGAAACGCCCCTGAAATTCGCATCTAATCCACTCTGAACACAATATTTCTTGCTCAAAATACATAACGCCCTCATATAAATTCAGGCCGGAATTTCGGAAAGGGAAACGCCACGCAAGGAGCTTCTCCTCAAGAAAATTCGGATTTTCAAATTGACAGCGGATTTTGAATCCGCTATACATTCCCCGCCCCTGAAAGCAGGCGTTT
>JAJQGU010000026.1 GCA_021200315.1 Akkermansiaceae bacterium | reverse complement strand
CGTCACCGTCACGGAGTTGGAAAAGCTCGCGCCGCCGTTCAGAGCCAGCGTGCCGTCCGAAACAGAGACATCCCCCGCGATGACCGTGCCTGAACCCAGCACGAGCGATCCGCCCGTCACCGTCACCGATCCCACGTAATTCGTTCCGGAAAATGTCTGGCTGCCGCCCGTCAGAAGCAGATTGAACCACGCGCTTTCCGACCCCAGGTTGCCGGCGAATACATAGGTCTGGTTCGTCGTGCAGCCGCCCGTGAGGGTGAGGGTATAGTCTCCTGCGCCCGTCGTCGTGATCGCGGGAGTCTGCCCCGTGGTCGTCAGCGGAAGCTCGGCACTGACGCCGCTCAGCGAGGCGTCTCCGGTGAGCTCCAGTTCATAGGCGTATCGGTTGTTTCCCGCAGCGATCGTGGTGCCGCCGATCGTGTAGTTCGTCGGGTCGGTGTCTAAGTCAACGCTGTTTTGGGCGAACACAATCTCGGCATTTTCCAGAGCCGTGCCGGAATAGGAGGCGGTCAGCGAATTGTTCCACGCGTCTATCAGGAGAATGCGCCCCGTGAAATCCGAATCCTCGGAAAAGTCGAGCGTCGCGTAAGTGGTATAGCCGCCCGATCCGCTCACGAAGACGAGCGCGAGATTGCCGTCGCCGCTCAGCGCCGTGCCGGTGAATACGAAGGCTTCGCCATTGGTACCGTTTGCCACCCGCAGCCCCGCCCATTCGTCGAGAGAACCAGAACCGTGGTTGACCGTGATCGCGAAGCCGTCTGTGGAAATCGCGCCGGAGGAGGAAGTCAGCAGTCCATACTCGGTCGTTCCGTCCGCGTCGGCGACCGTGCCTGAGACGGAGGAGCCGTCGTTCAGAATGACGTCGGATGCCAGGGTGTCAGCGGAAGCGGCGGGCGCAGCGGCGAGCGCGAAGACCGCCGCGCCGACGGCGAGGGAGCCGGAGGCGACGGTGGGAACGAACGAAGAAACGGCGGAAAGGCAGGCGGCAAGCGCCGCACGAAGCTTGAGAGGCAGATGAAGTTTCATGGCTTTTCGATCGGAAGAAAGGCGGCGAGCCTTTCACGAAGGCTCAGATAACATAAAACGCGCCCGAGCTCAAGGCAAAAACGCCTTTTCCCCCGGAAAAAATCGGCACGCATGCCGGCGCCCGAAAATGATGGGGTGTTTTGCGCTTGACACCCCCACCGGTTGTGCCATACTTGGATTTATGCGATGCATTCAATGCGGGTTTGCCGAAGATCGGGTGATCGACTCGCGCATGTCGAAAGACGGCTCCACCATACGCAGGAGGCGCGAATGCCGGCGCTGCCAATACCGCTACACTACCTACGAGCACATCGAGCGCATGGAGCTGCGCGTCCTGAAGCGCGACCATCTGCGCGAAGCGCTCAATCGGGAGAAGATCCTGCGCGGCATGATCAAAGCCTGCGAGAAGCGTCCCGTTAACATGGAGCAGCTCGACAATGCGGCCGATGAAATCGTAGCCGAGCTGCACCACGACCACCAGCGGGAAGTGCCATCGAGCGCAATCGGGCAGAAAGTGATCGAAAAGCTCTACGCTATCGATCCGGTGGCCTACATCCGCTACGTATCCGTCTACCGCCAGTTCCAGAACGTGGAGGAATTCATCGAGCTAATCCGCGGGATGGAGATACGGACGGCGGCGGATCCCCTGCAGCGCAAGCTCCCCATCGACTGACGGCACCATGAACGAACGGAAACTTCCCGCCCTGCAAAACCGCGCCTGTCTCTTCACCGATTACGACGCGGGCTGGATCGCGGAGCTGCTGCAACGGGCGGCCGACCGTGCCGGCGTCCGGCTGCCGCTGAAGGAGGAAATGGCGCGCGCGGTGATCCTGTATCTGGAAACCCGCTGTCCCCTCCGCGTCCTGCCGCTGGACTTCCTCATCGGGCGCATTCGGCGCATGCTGCGCCAAGTGGGGCTGCCCCGCGTCGCCGACGCTGTGGAAAAGGAGACGCCGCCCGTGGAGATCGCCCTGCCCGAACTGGCGCGGGACTGTCCCCTGCCTCTCTTCTTCTACTCGGCGCTTCGGCGCAGACTGGAGACCCTGCGCCAGGCGGGTCTGATGAACTGCACTTTTTCCGGCAAGAGGGAATGCGTGCTCGCCCTCCGCAACGGCAAGCGCTGGAGCAGCGCATCGCAGGCCATGATGGCCGATCTGGAAAACTTTCTGGATGACTGCATCTCGGCCCGCGCGCACCGGACACGGAAGAAGAGGGAGGCGCGGCCCGCGCGCTGAACCGGCTCCGCCGGAACGGGCGGAGCGCATCTTGTCATGATGGGGTCTTGCCATGGGAAGGCGCATCTGGCACAATGACGCCTTCATTCTATGGAAACCTTTTTATCCATCCTCGGAACCGCGGCTCTGATCGTCGCCGTGGTGCTGGTGTTCAATCTGATGATCTTCGTGCACGAGCTCGGGCATTTTCTGGCCGCGCGCTGGCGCGGCCTGTACGTGGATCGCTTTCAGATCTGGTTCGGGCCGATGCTGTGGAAGAAGACTATCAACGGCGTGCGCTGGGGCATCGGGTGCATCCCCGCCGGGGGGTTCGTCTCCCTGCCCCAGCTGGCGCCGATGGAGGCCATCGAGGGGAAGCTCTCTCCGGACGCCCCGCCCGACAGCCTGAAACCCGCCCGCCCGCTGGACAAGATCATCGTGGCGGCGGCGGGGCCCCTCTTTTCCTTTCTGCTGGCGATCGTCTTCGCCGTAGCCGTATGGGCGGCGGGCAAGCCCGCCACGGAATACGGCTCCACCGTGGTGGGCTGGGTGCCGCCTGACTCCCCCGCCGCACAGGCCGGACTGCGGCCCGGGGACAAGATCCTCGCCGTGGACGGCCGTCCCGTCGCCAAATGGGTGGGCAACATGGAAGGCGTGCTTGAACTAATCGCCCTGAGCGAAGGGGAGACTGTCGCCTTTCTGGTGGAACGACCCTCGGCCGCAGGCGCGCCCGAGCGCCTCACGATCCACAGCTCGTTCACCCACAAGGAGACGGACTGGTACCAGCGCAGCGCACTGAGAAGCGTGGGAGCCATCCTGCCCGAAATGCCGGCCGTCGTCGGCACGGTAGCGCCCCATTCCCCCGCCGACCGCGCCGGCCTTCGCCCGGGGGATCTCGTACTCGCCCTCAACGGAGAGCCACTCCGGCACTTCGGCCTCGTCTCCAGAGCCTCCGCCGAAGGCCGCACCGTGGCGCTGACCGTCGCCTCGGCGGACGGCGCGCGCAGGGAGCTCTCCCTCACGCCCCGCATGCCCGACAACTGGACACGGGACATGAAAGGAGCCGCGCCCCTGCTCGGCATCACGTGGGCACCCGTCAGAATGAGCGCCGGCTACGAACACCCCTCCCCATGGGCTCAAGTGGCCTCGAGTCTGAGCTGGATGGGCGCGACCTTCGAAAAGCTTTTCTCCCCGGAAAGCGACGTAGGCGTGGAACACCTCTCCGGCCCCGTGGGCATCGGCTCCTACCTTTATTCGATGCTCTCCACGGCGGACGGCTGGCGGCTGGCTCTGTGGTTCGCCGTCATTCTGAATGTGAACTTGGCCGTGCTGAACATCCTGCCCCTGCCCGTGATGGACGGCGGGCACGTGGTGCTCGGTCTTTTCGAAGCGGTCTTCCGGCGCCCGGTGAACGAGCGCGCGCTCGGGTACATCCAGACGGCGTTCGTGCTGGCATTGCTGGGCCTGTTCCTCTTCATCACCCTCAAGGACGTGGGCGACCTGCTGTCCGGCGGGCGCGCGGAGGAGCCCGGCGCCCTCCCCGCCCCGGTATTCTCCCCGGCCGACGCCTGAACAGCCCGCTCGTAAACCTCATGAAGAACCGCCTTCTCTCCATCCTCTTTCTGTTCGCCCTCCCCGCCCCGGCCCCGGCGGTGGACGTCATCCTCACCGGCGGGTGCGCCCTGCGCTCGTGGGAGCAATACCGCGGCAAACAACTGGCTCATGACAACTGGTGGGCCAACTTCGTCCGCGCCTCGACCATCCGCATGACCCACATCCGCCGCCAACGGCCGGACGCCGCCATTACCTGGATCGTCTACCGCCCTTCCTACCAACTGCGCGGGCGCGAAGACGGCAAGCCCTACGTCACCTGGATCGCCGACCTCGCCCGCAAATACAAGGCCAGACTCGTCTGGGTCCGCACCAAGGAGGAGGCCATCCGCGCCCTCAACGCCGCTCCGCGCGGCAAGGGAGACTACGTAAGTTCCTTCTACTACTTCGGACATTCAAACCCCCATGCCTTCATGCTCGAATACAGCTCCGAAATTCTCGCCGTCTCCACTCAATACATTCATGAGACCGACTTGGAGACCATCAACCCCGCCATCTTCCGCCCCACGAGCGACTGCCGGAGCTACGGCTGCTTCACCGGCATGAGCATGACGGGCTGGTGGAAGCGCATCGTGGGCGTTCCACTCTGGGGCAATATGAAATCCACCTACTACGCCCCCGTCTCCGAGGGACTTCTCCCGCGCGGCGGCGGCAGATGGGTCAAATAGGCCGCCGGCGGCGCTTTTTGCTCGACATCCCGGCACAGCGGGTGTGAAATCATGGCATGGATCCCATTATCATCCCCTTGGCCAAAGGTTTTGAAGAAATCGAATTCTCCGCGACCGTGGACATCTTGCGGCGCCTCGACGTGCCCGTCGTCACGGCGGGCGTGGAGGCGCGTCTGGCGGAAGGCTTTCACGGACTCGTCATGCAGGCCGACATGCTGCTGGTGGACGTGGACGCCGCGCTTTACTCGGGCGTGATTCTGCCCGGCGGCCCCGCCTCATGGACACTCCGGGACACGCCCGCCGTGCGGCGGCTCGTGCGCGACATGAACGCCGCCGGCAAGCTCGTGGCGGCCATCTGTGCGGCGCCGATCGTCCTGCAGGCCGCGGGCGTGCTCAAGGGGCGCCGCGTCACCGCCTATCCGGATCCCTCCGTGACCGGCGAGCTGACCGACCCGCTGGAAATCACCTCCGACGCCGTAGTGCGGGACGGCAACATCGTCACGGGACGCGGGCCCTGCGCCGCCTTCGCCTTTGCCTTCGCCCTCGCCGGGCACGTCGGCGTACCCGGTTCGAAAATCCAAGAGATGAAAAAGGCCATGTGCCTCTCCGAATGACGCCGGCATCCCCGTGGAAGCGTCAGCGAAGCCGTCACAACCGACGAACCAGCCGTCCATTCCGCCATCGCGGCGGGACTGGCGGAAGCGAACCGGAAATTGAGGCGGAGGCTCCGAAATTCCCGCTTGCCCTGCCGGCGCGCTCCGAGTAAAATACAGGTCATGAAACTGTATGCGCAACAGCTCGTCCGCTACCCCGACCTGGGGGTTTCTCTCGATTTTTCCAAACTGCCTATCACCGGAGAATTTCTTGAAAAGATGAAACCTTTGACCGACCGCGCCCTCGCGGATATCCGCGCCTTGGAGGGGGGCGCCGTCTCCAATCCGGACGAAGGGCGCATGGTGGGTCACTATTGGCTGCGCAACTCGGCGCTCGCCCCCACCGCAGAGCTCCGCGGGAAGATCGACTCATCCATTGCCGCCGTCAAGACCTTTGCCGAAGCCGTGCTCGCGGGAAAAATCGCGACGCCTGAAGGAGCCCGCTTCACCAACGCGCTCGTGATCGGCATAGGCGGCTCCGCTCTCGGCCCCGAACTGGCGGCCGACGCCCTCCCCTCCCCCGGCCTGCGGCTCTCGTTTCTCGACAACACCGATCCGGACGGCATGCTGCGCGTTCTCTCCGCCCTTCCTCTGCAGGAAACGATGGTGGTGGTGATCTCCAAATCCGGCGGCACCCCCGAAACCCGCAACGGCATGGTACGCGCCCGGCGGTACTTCGCCGATCACGGCGTGGATTTCGCCCCCCGGGCTGTCGCGGTGACGGGCGCGGCCTCGAAGCTCGACAAGGCCGCCGAGGCCGAAGGGTGGCTCAGGCGTTTCCCGATGGAGGACTGGGTGGGCGGCCGCACCTCGGAGACCTCGGTCGTGGGTCTGCTGCCCGCCGCCCTGCAGGGCGCGGACATCGACGGCCTGCTCGCCGGAGCGGCCGCGATGGATGAAAAGACGCGCTCCGCCGACGTGGCCAGCAACGCCGCGCTGAAGCTGGCTCTGGCCTGGTACCGGGCGGGCGACGGCCGCGGCAAAAAGGACATGGTGGTACTGCCCTACAAGGATTCGCTCGTCCTGTTCTCCAAATACCTCCAGCAGCTCATCATGGAATCGCTCGGCAAGAAGGAAGATCTGGACGGCAAAATCGTGCACCAGGGTCTTTCTGTGTACGGCAACAAGGGCTCCACCGACCAGCATGCCTACGTGCAGCAGCTGCGCGACGGCATTCACAATTTCTTCGTGACGTTCATCGAGGTGCGCCGCGCTGACGCCGACACGGTGCCCGTGGACGGCGCATTCACCGCCGGAGACTACCTGCAGGGCTTCCTGCGCGGCACGCGCCGCGCCCTTGCCGAATCCGGCCGCGAATCGATCACGATCTCCATTCCCACCGTGGACGCGCCCCGCCTCGGCATGCTCATCGCCCTGTTCGAGCGTGCGGTGTCGTTCTATGCGTCGCTCGTGCACATCAACGCCTATCACCAGCCGGGCGTAGAGGCAGGCAAGAAAGCCGCCGGCGACTTTCTAAAGCTCCTGGGCGAGGCGGAAGCGGCTCTCGGCCGGGTTCCCGCCACGGCCGCGGAAATCGCCGCACGCCTGCACGCCGACGAAGAAGAGACCTACCACTGCCTCGTTCACATCGCCGAATCCGGCAAGGCACGGTGGGTGCAGGCCGAATGCCCCTGCGCAGACACCTTCGCGGGATAGTCCGATGCCCGTTTCGATGGCAGGGAAAAGAACGTTTGGGCGGATTGACCGCACCGGCATCGGCAATGGAAAATTGTCCGGTATCTAAAAGCGGAGAATTCTCTAGAATAGCCCCTGCCTGTGGGCATTGCTGATCTCCCTAATAAAGTCGGTTACTTCATGCTTCGGGAACCAGGTGCTCACCAGCAGCGAACCCAGGAGCGGAAAGATGAGCTCTGCCGTGGTCTTCTCATCAAACGGCCGGCCGGCAAATCCGCCGGCATCTGCACAGCGCCGGGCGAACACGGCATATACACTCTTTGACGCCTTGAAAGAGGAGCCCCCCTGACGGGCTGAGCCAGCGCACCACATTATATGCGAAGCGCCCAAACACGCGCAGAGAGCCGCCCCCGGCGGAGCGGCTCCCTGCGGAAAAGCAGTTCTTTCAACAAAAAACGGGTTCAGTCAAAGCACCTCGGGAGCGAGGGAGATGATCTTCATGAAACCCTTTTCGCGCAGCTCGCGGGCCACCGGGCCGAAAATGCGCGTGCCGCGCGGATTGTTGTCTTTGTCGATCACCACCACGGCATTGCTGTCGAACCGGAGCACGGAACCGTCATCGCGGCGGATGGGAGCGGCGGTGCGCACGACGACGGCCTTGACCACTTCGCCCTTCTTGACGGCGGCGGTGGGGATGGATTCGCGGACGTGGCAGGTGACCACATCGCCGATATGAGCCTGACGGGTGGCCTTGCCGATAATGCCGATGATCTTGGCCGTGCGGGCGCCGGTATTGTCGGCCACGTTTACGAGAGATTCCATTTGCAACATGACAGAGAGATCCTTTCTATGATTTAATGTTCGAGCACTTCCACCAGCTCCCAGCGCTTGAGGCGGGAAAGCGGGCGGGTTTCCACGATGCGAACCTTGTCGCCCAGCTTGGCGACGCCGTTTTCGTCGTGAGCGTAGAACTTCTTGCTCTTCTTGATAATCTTCTTGAACTTCGGATGAGGAACGCGAGCCACGTATTCCACGACAATGGTCTTTTCCATCTTGGCGGAAGTCACGAAGCCCACGCGGGTCTTGCGAAGTCCCTTCGGTTTTTCAGAGGTGTTTTTTTCACTCATGGGAATGCGTACGGGGATGAGGGGTTATTCTGCGACAGTCTCGCCCTGCACCGTCAAGGCGCAGGCCAATTCCTTGCGGACGATCCTGATGCGCTGATTGTTCTCGAGCTGACCCGTGGCCTGCTGAATGCGGAGATTGAAGTACTCCTCGCGCAGGCTGCGGATATGAGCGGCGAGCTCCTTGGCGGGCATGCCGCGGAAGTCCTTTGCTTTTTTCTGAGGCATAATCGTATGGTTCTTTCAAATTAGGCCGAGGCGACGACGCCTTGGCGATAGACGAAACGGGTATGGACGGCCAGTTTGTTCGAAGCCAAGCGAAGAGCTTCGCGCGCCTGGGACTCGGTCACGCCGCCGACTTCGAAAAGCACGTTGCCGGGGCGCACGACGGCCACCCAGCCTTCCACCGCGCCCTTGCCCTTGCCCATACGGGTGTCCGGCGGACGCTTGGTGAAAGATTTCTGCGGGAAGATGCGGATGAAGACATTCCCCTTGCGGCGAAGATGGCGGTTGATCGCGACACGGCAGGCCTCGATCTGGTTATTGGTGATCCAGCCGCGGCCGAGAGCCTGCAGGCCGAATTCACCGAAAGCGACATAATCGCCGCTTGTGGCATTGCCGGAACGATTGCCGCGGTGCATTTTGCGATGCTTGACGCGTTTGGGCATTAAAGGCATATTCTTGTTCTCCTGTATTTAAAGGTTGATAAAATCAGGCGTCGCGGCGAGGTTCGCGCTCACGCCGCGGGCCGCGGGAACCGCGGGAGCCGCGGCCGGAAGGGGCTGCGTCGCTCTCGGGCTTCTTGTTGACCCAGCACTTGACGCCGACCACGCCATAGAGCGTGCGGGCTTCGGCAAAGCCGTAATCGATCGGCACACGCAGCGTCTGGAGCGGCACCTTGCCTTCGCGATACCATTCGGCGCGGGCGATGTCAGCACCGCCCAAGCGCCCGGCGCAGCGAATACGAATGCCGTCGGCGCCGAAATCCATCGCCACTTGGACGGAACGCTTCATGGCGCGGCGAAAGGCCACGCGCCGCTCGAGCTGTGTAGCCACATTCTCGGCGATGAGCTGTGCGTCGAGCTCGGGATGGCGGATCTCGACGATGTCGATCTTCACCTGAGCATTGGCTCCGCAGATTTTTTTGAGATCCTCCGTCATCTTCTCGATGAGCTCGCCCTTGCGGCCGATCACCAATCCCGGGCGAGCGGTGTGAACCGTGACACGCACGCTGTTCCATGCCCGTTCAATCGTGACATTGGAGACAGCTGCCGATTTGAGGCTCTCCTTGATATACTTGCGTATCTTCAAGTCCTCGTGGAGCTTGGCGGAATAGTCCCTGCCGGTGGCATACCACTTGGAACGCCAATCCTTGTTGAGCGCGAGACGGAAGCCGATTGGATTTACTTTTTGACCCATATTGCTAGATTTTTGAGAGTGTGAGACGCCGGTCAGTCCTTGGCTTTTTCTTCCGAGGCGAGGATCACGGTGATGTGCGAGGTGCGCTTGCGGATCATGTTGGCGGAACCGCGCGCCCGCGGCATCGTGCGGCGCTGCGTGGGGCCTTCGTCGACCGTCACGGACTTGAGCACGAGTTCTTCGGCCGAAAGTTCGTTGTTGTTTTCCGCATTGGCCACGGCGGCCTTCAATGTCTTGTTGAGGAGGTAGGCGCCCTTTTTCGGCGTATGGCGCAGAATATCCGTCGCGTGCGAAACGCTCAGGCCCTGCACGGCACGAGCTACGCCGCGCATCTTCTTCGCAGAAATGCGGGCGTACTTGTAAACTGCTTTCACTTCCATGTTATTGTGTTCTTTGTTGAAGAATTATTCATTGGTTCTGAGAGAGGCGCGGTCGCCCAACGCCACAGAGAGGGACGGATTCAGGCGCTTGCGCACCAAAACTCCCGCCACGTCCTTGCGGACATCCGTCACAATGGCATCGGCAATCGCCTGATCGCCGCGGGAGATGAGAACGGGCATACCCACCCGCATGCCGGCTTCGCGGCCCGCATTCAGCACCACCAGACCGGACTCGGAATCGATGCTCAGCACGACGGCGTTATCCGGAGTGCCCTCGAGCCCCTGCACGGGGCGATTGCGGAATCCAAGCGCCGCGTCGAGCTCACGCAGAGAAGCCTCCACATTGGCGCGAGCCTCGGCGTCCTCCGCCAGAGCATGGCGCATATAGTCCATAATCACCCCGGAAAGCCTGATCGAAGCCTGCTTGAGAGCGTCGAGCTCCGCGTTGAGCGAGTCGAGCTCGGACATTGTCTCGACCAGCCGCTCTTCTTGGTCTCCCAGGGAAGAGCCGCCGAGAGCCTCGAGGCGCGAGCGGATTTCGGACAAGCGATCCTCGGCGCGCTCGGCATCGAGCCGGGCTTGGGCATACGATGCCTTGAGCGTGGTGTTCTGCCGTTCCAGCAAAGCGATTCTGCTCTCCAAATCAGCCACGGCCCCTCCCGTCTGCGCAAAGACCTGTGCGCCGAAGCCCGCCGCAAGGGCGAACGCCGCGCCGAAGGCCGAGCTGACGGGATGAAGGGACATGGGAAGGCGATTATCCACTGAAGCTTTTATTTCTTGCCGATACCGCCGTGCGCCTTGAAAATGCGCGTCGGCGCGAATTCGCCCAGTTTGTGGCCGACCATGTTTTCCGTCACATACACGCTGGCGAAGGATTTGCCGCAGTGCACGAGGAAAGTGAGCCCCACAAAATCAGGGGTGATCATCGATGCCCGGCTCCACGTTTTGATGGGCTTGCGGTCGCCGGACTCGTTCTGCGCGTCGATTTTGGCCAGAAGCTTCTGGTTGACGAAGGGGCCTTTTTTGAGGGAACGTCCCATAATTTGCTATCGATTGAAATTGAAGATGAATTATTTCGTTTTACGGCGCTGGACGATGAAAGCGTCGCTGGGCTTGTGCAGACGGCGGGTCTTCTGACCTTTGAGATGACCCCACGGCGACTTCAAATGCTGGCGGCCGCCGCCGGACTTCGACTTGCCTTCGCCGCCGCCGTTCGGGTGGTCGACCGGATTCATCGTCATCCCGCGCACAGTCGGGCGAATGCCCATCCAGCGGGTGCGCCCCGCCTTGCCGGAAGATTCGTTCATATGCTGCGTATTGCCCACCTGCCCGATCGTGCAGAAGCAATTCACGTCGAACTTGCGGATCTCGCCGGAGGGCATGCGGACGAGCGCGTACGAACCGTCGCGGTTCGAGAGAACCGCCTGCTGGCCGGCGGCGCGAGCCACCTTGCCGCCTGTGCCCGGGCGGATTTCAATATTGTGAATGGCCGTACCCAGAGGAACGTTCTTCAACGGGAGCGCGTTGCCCACTTTCGGAGCCGCCTTGGAGCCGCTCTCCACCGTCTGCCCCACAACCAAGCCCACCGGGGCGAGAATATAGGACTTTTCACCGTCACTGTACTGAATGAGAGCGATGCGGCAGGTGCGGTTCGGATCATACTCCACGGCAAGCACCGTGGCGGGCACATCGTGCTTGGCGCGCAGGAAATCGATCATGCGGTAATGGCGCTTGTGGCCGCCACCGATATGGCGGGTCGTGATGCGGCCGTTGTTATTGCGGCCGCCCGTCTTGCGCAAAGGCCGGAGCAGAGCCTTTTCCGGCTTGCTCTTCGTGATCTCGTCGAACGCGGGAAGCACCTTGTAGCGATTCGACGGGGTGGTTGGCTTGAATGACTTGAGGGACATGGTTACTGATTCAGCAGAGATTCTTCATTAGACAAGATCGAGCGATTCGCCCTCGGCCAGGCGCACATACGCCTTTTTCCAGTGCGGCGTGCGGCCCGCGTCGGAACGGCGCTTGCGGCGTTCCTTGCCGTCGCAATTGGCCGTGCGCACGGAGAGGACTTTCTTATCGAAAGCCTTCTCGATGGCCTGCCTGATTTCGATCTTATTGGCTTTGCGATCAACTTCAAAGACAATTTCACCGGTCTTTTCATGCAGCACGGTGGCCTTTTCGCTGATGCGCACCTTCTTGATAATTTGATAAATATCTTTCATAATCCTAGGCCGTGCGATCGGCAAGTCTGCTCAGGGAGGATTCCACGAGAACAACCTTCCCCGCGTCGAGGAGCTGCTCCACATTCACTTCCGCCGCCGTCATCAGCAGGACATTCTGCACATTGCGGGCGGCACGATACGTCATTTCATCGAAGCTCTCGGCCACGATCAGCACTTTCTTCTCAGGCGCGATCGCGGCCACGGCGGCAACAAAGCTCTTTGTCTTGCCGTCCTCCACGCTGAAAGCGGGAACCGTCACGGCCTTGCCTTCGCCGATGATATCCCCCAGCACGCGGCGCAGAGCCAAACGGCGGGCGGACTTGTTGACCTTCTTCGAGAAATCGCGGGGACGCGGGCCGAACACGACACCGCCTCCCACGAAAATGGGGGACTGATGATCGCCGTGGCGGGCGTTGCCCGTGCCTTTCTGGCGATACATCTTCCTGTTGGCGCCGGCCACCTCGGCACGCGTTTTGGTGCAGGCGGAACCGGTGCGGCGATTGGCTCTGTAGGCAACCACGAGATCATGGACGGCCTGCGAGCCCTTGTCGCTGCCCACCGTCACAATCCCGGCGGAGGCGGCTTCTTCCAATGTAAGAGTCTTAGCGGACATAATTGCGTTATTCCTGGTTCAATGTGTTATTTGCCCTGTTTCTTCTTGGCGGGGCGGACGACGACGTAGGAACCGCGGGCTCCGGGTACGGGGCCGGAAACGAGAATCACGTTGTCGTCCGGGCGAACCTGCACGACGCGGAGATTCTGCACCGTACGGCGTACATTGCCCATGTGCCCGGGCATCTTCTGCCCCTTCCACACGCGGCTCGGCGTGGCGCAAGCGCCCACCGACCCCGTGCGGCGATGCATCATGGAGCCATGAGCCGCAGGGGAACCGTGGAAATTATGGCGGCGCATCGCGCCTTGGAAGCCCCGACCCTTCGACGTGCCGATCACATCCACCCAAGCGCCCGCTTCGAAAAGCGCCGCGCCGGGGTGAGCGGCTCCTTGGGCGGGAAGCTCGGCGGCCTCCACGCGGAATTCTTTCAGAACCTTGGCGGGCGCAATGCCGAGCTTCTTGAAATGCCCGGCCACGGGTCTTGTCAGACGGCTTTCCTTCTGAGCGTCAAACGCCACCTGAACGGCATCGTACCCATCTCCCGCAGCCGTCTTGATCTGAGCAAAGGCATTGCCGGCCACGTCGATGACGGTCACAGGCACCATGGCGCCTGTCTCCTGGCTGAAGATGCGGGTCATGCCGACCTTTTTACCGATTAATCCTAAAGACATATTCGTGTATCAATGTGATGTGGGCTCCTGAAATCAGATCTTGATGGTGATGTCCACCCCGGCCGGGAGATTGAGCTTCTTGAGCTCGTCCACCGTATGGGAAGTCGGTTCGATGATATCGAGAAGACGCTTGTGCGTGCGGATTTCGAATTGTTCGGCCGATTTCTTATTCACATGCACCGAGCGGTTCACAGAGAACTTCTCAATACGAGTAGGCAAAGGAATCGGACCGGACACCTTGGCTCCGGTGCGCTTGGCCGTCTCGACGATCTCCTGGGCGGAGCGGTCGATGGCGCGGGAATCAAACGCGCAGAGACGTATGCGGATTTTTGGACTTTGCATGAACTTGCGGTATGTTGATGATTGATTGATCCGAGGTTACTTGCCTACGCGCTCCTTGACGATTGCGTCAACGATATTCTGAGGCACTTGCTCGAAATAGGAGGGCTCCATGGAATACGAGGCCCGCCCGCTCGACAGCGTGCGCACCACGGTGGAATATCCAAACATTTCGGAAAGGGGGACATTGGCCTTAAGAATGCAGTCCGACGCCTTGTTTTCCATATTGGTGATCTGACCGCGGCGGCGGTTCAGGTCACCCATGACGTCGCCTTGGTAATCGGTCGGCGTGGAGACCTCAACTGCCATGATCGGCTCAAGCATGATGGGCTTGGCCTTCTTGAAGGCGTCTTTCATGGCGAAGATAGCGGCCATTTTGAACGCATTCTCGTTGGAGTCCACTTCGTGATAGGAGCCGTCGACCACGTCCACATGAACGTCCACCACCGGGTACCCGGCTATCACGCCCGTCGTCATGGCTTCATTAATGCCGGCATAGACTGCGTTCATGTATTCCTTCGGAATGGCGCCGCCCACCACCTTGTTCTCGATCGTCAACCCCTTGCCGCGCTCATTGGGCTTCACGTCGATGATGACGTGGCCGTACTGGCCGCGGCCGCCGGACTGCTTGATCAGCTTGCCTTCGCCGTGAGCGGGAGCCGTAATCGTTTCGCGATAGGCGATCTGGGGCTTGCCCACCGTAGCCTCCACCTTGAATTCGCGCAGAATGCGGTCAATGATGATGTCGAGGTGAAGCTCGCCCATGCCGGAAATGATCGTCTGCCCGGTCTCCTCATCGGTCTTCACGCGGAACGTCGGATCCTCTTCGGAGAGGCGCCCCAGCGCGTTGGACATCTTCTCCTGGTCGCCCTTGGTCTTGGGCTCGACAGCCATGGAGATCACGGGTTCCGGGAAAGTGGGCGGCTCGAGCGTATAGTCGTTGTCGTCGCAGGTGAGAGTATCGCCCGTGGTGACATTGCGCAGCCCCACGATAGCGGCGATATCGCCGGAATACACGGCGTCCACATCCGTGTTCTGATTGGCCTGGATCTGCATGAGACGTCCCACACGCTCAGTCTTGCGCGTACGGGGATTGTAAATCGTGTCACCCTTTTTGATGCTGCCGGAGTATACGCGGATGAAGACGAGCTTGCCCACGAACTTGTCGGCCCAGAGCTTGAAGGCAAGCGCTACGGGCTTAGCGTCGTCGGACGCGACAATGTCTTCGCTCAGCTCGGGGTCGAGCGTGCTGACAGCATGCGCGGGCTTGGTTTCCGTCGGAGCGGGAAGATAATCGATCACGGCGTCGAGCAGAGCCTGCACACCCTTGTTCTTGAACGCCGAGCCACCGGCGACGGGAATAAATTTGTTGGCGATGGTGGCACGCCGGATGGCCTGCTTGAGCTCGAGCGGGGAGATGGGCTCCTCCATCAGGAATTTTTCGGCAAGCTCGTCGTCCACGTCGGCCACGCGGGAAATAAGCTCGTGCAGCTGCTCCTCGGCCTGCCCTTTCAGTTCGTCCGGAATCTCCTTCACCTCATAAGTCGAGCCGAGCTTGTCGGAGTCCGCGTAAAAGATGGCTTTCTGGTTGACCACGTCAATCTGGCCGGCAAGACTGTCTTCCGAGCCGATCGGGATGAGAACGGGAGCCGCATTGGCGTGCAGCTTCGTCGTGATGTCGTTCATCACGTTGAAGAAATTCGCCCCCGTGCGGTCCATCTTGTTGACGAAGCAAATGCGGGGAACATTGTACTTGGTCGCCTGCCGCCAGACCGTCTCCGTCTGAGGCTGCACCCCGGCCACCCCGCAGAACACCACGATCGCCCCGTCGAGCACGCGCAGGGAGCGCTCCACTTCCGCCGTGAAATCCACGTGGCCGGGAGTGTCAATGATATTGATCTGAAAGTTCTCGTCTTCGAACAGCTTCACGGAGCCCTCCCGAGGGAGCTGCTTCCAGTTCGTCGTCACGGCGGCCGAGGTGATCGTGATGCCGCGCTCCTGCTCCTGCTCCATCCAGTCGGTCGTCGCGGCGCCGTCATGCACCTCGCCGATCTTGTGGATCATGCCGGTATAGAAAAGTATGCGTTCGGAAAGCGTGGTCTTGCCCGCGTCAATGTGGGCGGAAATGCCGATGTTGCGGTAGCGTTCGAGAGGCGCCTTCCGGTTCGGATTGCTGACACTTGTTGCCATAAACTACAATGAGGGTTTCTTGTTGTCCTCGGACAGCCGGATCACCAGCGGAAATGCGCGAAGGCGCGGTTGGCCTGAGCCATCTTGTGCACATCGTCGCGCTTGCGGACGGACGCGCCCTGGTTATTGGCCGCTTCCTTGATTTCGTTGGCCAGCGCCTTGTACATCGGGATACCCTTGCGGTTGCGGGCATAGCCGATGATCCAGCGCATGGCGAGCGCTTCGGAGCGGTCGGGAGCCACTTCCAAAGGCACCTGGTAGGTGGCGCCGCCCACGCGGCGGCTCTTCACTTCCACGCGCGGCTTGGCATTCTCGATGGCGCGGGTGAGAATCTCCAGAGGCCCGACCGTGTCGGTGCCTTCGTTGGCCAGGTCGATGGCCTTGTAGACAATGCGCTCCGCCAAGGAGCGCTTGCCGTTGAGCATCACCTTGCCGATAAATTTGCCGACAAGGGCTGAATCGTAACGGGAGTCACGACGTTCGATCTTCTTGTAGACGCGTTTGCGACGAGCCATGGTATTCGATGGTATAAAAAGAGTTATTTGGCGGCTTTCGGACGCTTGGCGCCGTACTTCGAACGGCCTCGGCGCCGCTTGTCGACGCCCAGACAATCCAGCGCGCCGCGGACTATGTGGTAGCGAACGCCGGGCAAGTCCTTCACGCGGCCCCCGCGCACGAGCACGATGGAGTGTTCCTGAAGGTTGTGCCCCTCGCCTCCGATGTAGGCGATCACTTCTTCGCCGTTGGTGAGGCGGACCTTCGCCACCTTGCGGAGAGCCGAATTCGGCTTCTTGGGCGTACGGGTCATTACCTGAAGGCAGACGCCACGGCGCTGCGGACAGCTATGGAGCGCACGCGACTTGGATTTCACTTCCGGAGTAATGCGTCCCTTGCGGACGAGTTGATTGATGGTCGGCATGTTTCCTGCTTTTTGTTTGTTCGCCGGATGACCACCTGATGACAAGCGGCTTCCCATTCGCGGAAGCCGGCCTTTTCTCCGGAGGCGCACCCGATAAAAACCGTTATTTCGCGCCCGTTGGCGCCGATAAGGGACGCCCAGTATAATGATTTTCCACCGCATGGCAAGCCTTTTTTTCAATTTTTTGAAAAAATCGGGCGGCTGAGGGGAAAAGACTTGATGCAGAAGAAGCTCTTGCTGAAATGAAAGCCGTCCGGGTTCGGCACGATTATTTCCAGACGCGCAAGCCATCTGCGTGGTCACACCGAACAACGTCCGCCTTCCGGCGGAAGGCATAGCATGGATGGAGGAGCACTACCACGGCGGAATCGCCCTGAATTTTTCGCCGCTTCCGGGATACGGGCTTGCCTTTACACCCTCGCGGCGCATAGAATAAAAGCCATGGACAGTTCCCTTTCTTCACTGCTCGAAAAGGCGGTCCGCAACGGACAGCTCCTTTCCTCCTCTTTGGAAAACATCCGCCTTCTGCTCGCCGGCGCACAGGGAGATACGGCTCCCCGCGCCGTGGACGAACTCGCCCGCCAGGGAGCCTGGCAGGAATTGAACGACCGCTTTTACAAAACGCTCAGTTTCGGCACAGGCGGGCTGCGCGGCCGCACGATCGGCTCTATCGTTACATCCGCAGAACAGGGGGCAGGCGGACCGAACGGCCGCCCGGAACACCCCGCAGTAGGCACGGCCTGCATGAACCACTTCAACGTGGGGCGCGCCATGCGCGGCCTCATCATTTACATGAGACGCTTCCTGACCGAAGCGGGCATCGGCCGCAGGCCGCTGATCGCCATCGGGCACGACACCCGGCACTTCTCCCGCGACTTCGCGGAGTTCTGCGCCCGCATCGCCACCGATCTCGGCTGCGACACGGCTCTTTTCGACGGCCCCTGCTCCACGCCTGAAGTCTCCTTCGCCATCCGCGAGCTGAACGCCGACGCCGGCGTGGTGATCACCGCAAGCCACAACCCCGCACACGACAATGGCTTTAAAGCCTATTTCGCCGACGGAGCCCAATTGATCGCCCCGCACGACAAGGGCGTGATCGCCGAAGTGAACCGCCTCACGAGCGATGCCTACGAGCCCCTGCCCGAGACCGAACGGGGCGCGCTGCGCATTCTCGGGCCGGAATTCGACCGCATTTTCATGGACCGCCTCAAGACAATCATCCTGCGCCCGGCGGAATTCGAACGGGGCGGCTCCAGCGTGGTCTACACCCGCCTGCACGGCACGGGAGGCCGCTGCATTATCCCCCTGCTGCGCGAACTCGGCTGCAAGGTGAGCACGGTGGCCGCCCAAGACGAGCTCGACGGCCGTTTCCCCACCGTGGCCTCTCCCAATCCCGAAAACGCCCCCGCTCTCGCCATGGCCATCGAACAGGCCAACGCCACGAGAGCCGACATCGTCATTGCCACCGACCCGGATTCCGACCGCATGGGCATCGCCGCACGCAACGCCTCCGGAGAAATGGAGCTGCTCACCGGCAACCAAATCGGCTCGCTTCTTCTCTGGTACCGCTGCATGACCATGCTCGAGACGGGCATGATCACCCCGCAGAATCTCAGCCATACAACCGTCATCAAAACCTTCGTGACAACCCCGCTGCAGGACGCCATCGCGCATTCTTTCGGCATTCCCGTGGTGAATGTGCTCACCGGCTTCAAATACATTGCCGCCAAGCTCGGCAAGTACGAAGAGGCCATCCCCGCCGAGCTGCGCCGCGGCTACCGCGGAATGAGCGAACGGCAGACCCGCGCCCTGCGCCTTGAACACAGCAGGTTCTTCGTGTTCGGCGGAGAAGAGAGCTACGGCTACCTGGCGCAGGACTTCGTGCGTGACAAAGACGCGAACGCCGCCGCCCTGCTCATCGCCGAACTGGCCGCCTGGGCCGCCAACCGGGGGACGAGCCTCCTGCAGATTCTCGAGAAAATCTTCACGCAATTCGGGGTATATCTCGAAGCGGGGAAATCCCTCGTCATGGAAGGAGCCGACGGCGCGGCAAAAATCGCCGCACTTGCCCAGTCCTATTCCGACGCGCCGCCAACCGTGATGGACGGGGCGCGCGTCGCTGCCGTGCGCGATTATTCGAAGGGCGATCTCACCGACGCGGAGGGGGATCCCATCCCCGCCGAAAAGATGCTCTTCGTCGATTTGGAAGACGGGCGTTCCTTCGCCGTGCGTCCATCGGGCACGGAACCGAAGATCAAATACTACCTCTTCGCCCACGGGGCACCGGGTTCCGACGTCGCCGCCTCACGCACCCGCGTAAGCGCTGTCCTCGGCTCTCTGTGGGCCGCCCTCGAAGCGGACGCCCGCCACCGCATGGCGTGATCAGCCCGGAGTTCCCTCTAGCCGTTCCCGGCCGCCAGCGCGAAACCGGGAACGGCCGCCGGACTTCGTACATTACCGGAGCGGCCCGGGAGAGCGAAGAGCGCCGCCCCCCCCCGAGCAACGCTACATGTCGAGCACGCCGCCATCGAGCCGGAGCGCACGATCGACCGGAAGCATGAAAAGCTGCCCGGTTTCGCGGATCCTGCCGTAGAAAAAGCTGTTCTTCCCCATCTCCTCCGAGGGGGCTATCTCAATCGTAACAGTCTTCCGGCGGATCGTACGCCGCGTCAAGGCGGCATCGCGCAGACGCTTGTCGATCTCGCTGTCGCCCTCGCTGAAAAGATCCCCTTCATGGCCTTCCACCACAATGCTTTCCGCATTCGAATAATCCGGAATCTCCAAAGAGAGAGAAACGCTGAATACGGGGTTCCTTAAGGCGTCCAGCACTTCCTCGTCGGAAGAGTCAAGCCAATTGCCCACCTGCAGCGTCTGCAGCGTCTTCAAGTAGTAGTTCGCCCGATTCGGATTGACGCGGGCGGTCACATCCTCCCCGTCGAGAGTCCCCGTCCACGTTTCGCCGAGGTAATCATAATCCAGGCGCAGAGTGGCCTTCTGATAACGGAGAGAGACCGATTTGACATTCGAAAGGGCAAAGCTGCACATCCGCCTGCTCTTCCAAGCGTCTTCAGACATGGAAAGAAAACTGACGAGCCGCGGCCTGACGCGATAGATGCTGTCGCTCCCCTCCGCCATCCCATACCAGGCCATATGCCCTTCGCCGTCCGCGGCGCGGCCGAACAGGAAGGTAAGCGGGGAACGATCCCGGATCAAGGGGACGGAATATCCGAAGACGTGAGCACGCAGGGGACAGGGTTTGCGGGCGAAAATGACGATATAGGCGGGATCCGAAAGGCCATATTGCTCCATGCAGGCTCTGCGTTCACTTTCACTGCGGGCATCCGCGGCGAAACCGGCCACGGGCAGCTGCGAGAACGATTTGAGAAAGGCATCCACGCGCTCGGGAGCCGCCTCGATGAAAGCGCGTCCGGACGCGGAAACCATCCAATGATCATCCATCCGCCCCACCTTGTCGGCCGGGATCAGAAGAAGGCGCAGAGGAAACTCCGAAAACTTGAAGCGAATGAGCGCGCGCTCGATATCCTCCGGCTTGAACTCGGCAAATTGCCGGGATCGCAGATCCTCCGGATCGAGCTCCAGCTCGGACACGGCCACCTCGCGGTCGCGGCTGCGGATTTCAGACCACGCCGCCTTGGGAAGAACGGGCAGACGAAAGGCCTCCCCCAGCACGCGCGTCCAGGCCCCGCGCAGGGAGACAGTCCGCGCCGCTTTGAGCGTGAACACGGCGGGGCGATCGGACACCACGGCTCTCTGCACAGAGGGCTCACCCTCTCCTTCAGCGGGATAAATGGAAAGCACCACCGGTTCGGTTCTGCCCTGAAGCGACAGAGAGATCTGTAAAAGATCCTCCTCGGGGATTTCAGGAAGGCGGACATTTTCAGCGGATTCCGTCTTCACTGCCCGCAACCCGGCCAGATTCGAGAGGAGTGCCTCCACCTGGGCGGCATCCGCCCGAGCGGGCGTCGGGGCGCTCAGAAACCAGCCGCTCCCGCGCCTTTCCAACACCAGAGGGACACCGCCGGGGCGGCGAAGCGACACGGAGAGGACATGTTCCGCCTCAAAGCGCAGAGGCGACTGGTCGCGCAGTTTATGCAGCCCTTCCTGAAACAGGGAAAGAATATTGCCGGTAACGACATGGACGCGTTTGTCCCTTCCGTAGAAATCCGTGCGCATGTAGGTAGTGGGCGTCACGCTCCTGCCGTCGCCCACGTCCGCCAGCCAGGGGGAGGTGGAGCCGAGCGTATAACGCGCGATCGTGCGGTCGCTGGCTCCTTTCCCCTGTTCCTTGAGCGTGATGCGAACCGGGGCGGATTCCACGCCGAACTCGCGCAGGCGGCGGCGCAGCTCCCGCGTGTAGGGCAGCGTGTCGACGAGACTCGTCTGGGCGGTGAAATTGAGGATGAGATTGACGGCGCGGGGATCCATCCTGTCGTGAAACGGGGAACAAATCCACCAGGAGCCATCCCGCTCCCGCCGCGCCTCGATCGTATCATGCAGATCAGCAACGCGCATCCAGTTGACCTTGGGGAACTGCGCCTGCTGGTCGCGAAAAATGAGGCCGCCCTTTTCAAAGCGATACCACCCTGTGAGACGGGACAGATTGCCGTCGATCGTCAGAAAAACGCTGGCCACGATCAGAATCACGGCCAGAAGACTCAGCAGAATGGTGCGCAGAACCCTCATGACTCAATGGCGGCGCATATTCCAAAGCAAAAGGGCGGCCAACAGAGCCAGCCCCGGCATGGCGACGAGAGTCAGGAATTCGAGAGCGCTGCGCGAATGCCTGTTCAGATCGATCTTCATCGTGAGATCATGATTCGAGCTCTTGCCGGAATACTCCGGACGGTCGGACATCCATGCGAAGACCGTGCGCAGGTAGTCCAGCTGAAGCGCCTTGGCGTTGTTGGGGGAGAGCATATCGATGTTGGAAAACACCGTAAGCGTGGAGAGCGCGTTGGGTCTGGAGGGGCTGCCCTTCGCCACGGCGGCGGCAAGGCACAGCGGGCCGGGGTGGTCTTCGCGCGGATCAAAAACAGGTTTGAGATCCGGCGTCGTCTCCCCGTAGTAATCCGCCGTCGTCATCAGCAATGGGTAGAGCGCAAGCTGGCGCACATTGGCCATATTCTCATCGCCATGCTGGAGGGTAAGGCTCATGCTCTGACCTTCGAGCTGAGTGGTGCTGTTCCAGAAATCTTTGGTGCAGGAAAGGCTCTTGGGAATGACCGCGCTGATGTCATAGTAGGCGCGCGTGCGGTCGCGCAGAAGCACCCGATCGCTCTCAGGGCGGATCCCCTGCTCGCGCAGGAAGCGGAAAAGGCGGGGCAGTTTCACCGCAGGATTGAGAGCAAGAAAGATCGCCGCGCGGCGGTCGCCTTCCCAATATTGCGAAAGCACCTCGATCTCATGCGGGTTGAAATCCTCCGTCGGACCGACAAGAATCAAGCCCTCGGCGTCATCGGGGATTTTCCCGGCATTGGCGATATCGAACCACGACAGCCTGATATTGAGCGAGGCGCAGATTTTCGCCAGGGTTTCGGCCGATTCATTTTCATCGCGGGAGACTCCGCCCTTGCCCTCCACCACATACATTGTGCGCATTCGGCCTTCCACGGCTTCGGAAATGGCCGAGGAGAGCACGTCGTCCATCATCAGCGCCACGGCGCGTTTCGTCTGTCCGTCGGGTAAGGTTTCGTACTTTACGAACGAAGTGCCGGGCAGAATGCGCACATGGCTGCGCTCGGAGCGTTCTTCCTCAAATGTCTTCAGGGAAACGGAGGTGTCGGAGCGGGCGTCGACGACCACGAGGTTCATATTAAATTCCGTGCCGTAAATCTGGGTGATCTCGCGGGCGCGGTTGGGCTGGCGCAGCGGGTCGAAGCATTCTATCTCAATCTTCCCCTTTCCGCAGCGGCCGTATTCCTCGAGGAGGGAATACATGCGTCCATAGTTTTGAGTGGAGCGCTGGAAGGCGAAAATAATCTTCACGGGCGTCTCCCGCTTTTGAACGCGATCCGAGGCGAGCACATTCATGGAACGGCTCGATATGGTATAGCGCTGATCCTCAGTGAGATCGCGCCGGGCATATTCCCGACAGCCGATGTAGTTGCAGGCGATCACGATGATAAAGAGCAGAGCGACATTGACCCAGGCCAGAGGACGCCGCACAGCGCCGCGGGTGGAGTCGGCCGGAGACGCCGCCTCGGCGGACGCGGCGGAAGAAGATTCGGAAAGATCGGGATCTCGGATCATGAGAGGAAAAGGGAAAGGACAATCAGCGCCTCCAGCGGCGGTAATCGACAATGCGCTGGGTGAAGGCAAGCGTCAGCACGGTCAGCGTCACATAGAGCACGGCCGGCCTTGTGTCGATCATGCCGCGGGAAAAGGCGTCTATCTGCTCGTAACAGGAGATGTAGTGGAACGCGGGCGCGGCAGGGAACTCCCCCCAAAGAGCGGTCACCCGACCCAAGAAATAATAAGTGATCAGCGTCCCTATCGTCAGAATTCCCGCGATAATCTGGCTGCGCGTCATCGCGGAGCAGAGGAGGCCGAGAGAGAGAAACCAAGCCCCTACCAGAAAGAGAATGAGAAAGGCGCCCAGCCAGTCGGCAAGACGATATTCGAGCGCCATGCCCGGCACATCGCCAAAGCGCATTTCCGTCCAGAGATTGGCCACTTCCGACAACCAGGGATACAGCAGAAGCGGCAGCCAGAGCAGCATGTAAAACGTGAAGGCGGCGGCGTACTTGCCGAGCACTACCTGTCCGGTGGTCACGGGAGCCGTCAGCAGTCCCTCGAGAGTTCCGAGCCGCTCCTCCTCGGCAAAGGTGCGCATGGTAATCAGCGGGAACATGAAGAGGAAATAGAACCAGAAAGTCTGGTTGTCGAGCATATAGAAGAGAATACCTTCGCTCACGGGTCCGGCCTGCATCATCTGGAGCGTAGCGTGCAGGGAAAAGGATTGGAGAGCCATAATGCACGCCAGCACCACCCAGCCAAAGGGAGTGAACAGATAACTTTTGAGCTCTTTGCCGTAAATCGTGCGGATCGAGCCCCAATAGTCGCGGAACCGGGTACGCAGGGGCGTGGGGGAAAAATCGGAATCAGTCATGTCAGCATAGGGATCAATCTCTGCGGGTCATCTCAACGAACACATCCTCCAGGCTGGGGATGTGACGATACACATGCCGCAAGGGAAAACCGTGCGCCGTCACAATGGAAGCGGCGTGCTCACGCGTGTCGGTACCGGCCTCGGCCCGCACCATCAGCGTATGCCAGCCGTCAGACGTGCTCTTTTCATGGAGGACTTTCCTGACGACCGGCAGCGCGGCTATCTCCCGCATCACCTCATCGAGATCACCCTTGAATTCGATGGAGAGGCGCCCCGCCGTCCGCAGTCCCCGTGTGAGGTTGAAAGGGGTGTCGTTGGCTTTTATCACCCCTTGATCAATAATGATCACCTTGTTGCAGATCATCTCCACCTCGCTCAGAATATGGGTGGAAAGAATGACCGTATGCTCGGCGGCGAGCTCGCGGATCAACTCCCGGATCTGCCGGATTTGATTGGGATCCAGTCCGTTCGTCGGTTCGTCCAGAATCAGCAAATCCGGAGAACCCAGCAGGGCGTCCGCAAGCCCCACCCGCTGGCGGTATCCCTTCGAAAGCGTGCGGATCATCTTACGGCGCACCCGGTCGAGGCCGCACTGCTCCACGCAGTCTCCCACGTTCCTCCGCATCTCGTTTCCCCGCAATCCCTTGAGGCGAGACCGGAAGAAAAGGTACTCCATCACGCGCATGTCATCGTAGAGCGGCACGTTCTCGGGCATATATCCCATGTGCCGACGCGCCTCAAGCGGGTGATCGATAATATCAAAACCGGCGATCGAGGCTGTTCCCGCGCTGGGAGGAAGGTAGCCCGTGAGCATTTTCATTGTTGTCGTCTTTCCGGCGCCATTGGGGCCCAAAAAGCCGACAATCTCCCCTTTCCGAATCTCGAAGGAGACGTCGTTCACCGCCGCTGCCCGTCCGAAATTCTTCGAAAGATGTTCCGCTGCCGCCATTCCACTCATGAGCGCGGCACATGCTAACACTCCGCGCCCGGATATTTCAAGTCAAAAGTGACGGACTCCCCCGGCCCGCGCGGCAGACGCGGCGCAGGCGGCGGATTTTCATCGGAATCTGAGCCGCCTCCCCGCCGCGGGGAAAGGACTACTCGCTCTCAGGGAATGCGTAAGTGACGCGGCCCGTGGTGAAGTTGAAGACGAGGCGGGCGTCAAAATTCTTTCCGCTCTTCTGGGAAAAGAAACCCTTGATCAGATCGGTCCTGCCCTTTTCCAAGAGGCGGGCCACGTCGTCGGCCGTAAGATCATAACCACACATCCGGCGGGCGATGGCGAGCCCCGTTCCGCCGCGTCCAAGCCTGAAGTCAGGCACGTGCCACGCCCGCTCGGTCTCATAAAGATCCATCTCGCCGCGGCGGCGCACTTTGACGAAACCAACCTTCCTGGCTTGTGAAAGATCTTCCTTCGCCGGATCGTCCTTGGCGAACTTACCGCCGCCTTTTCCTCTCTTCTCCGCCGTCTTGCGCGGAGGGAATTCAAAATTGACCCGTCCCGTATTCAGATCGAGCACGAGCCAGGCATCGAAAGGCTTTTTCGTGCGCTGCGAAACGAAGCCCTTGATCAGATCGGACTTCCCCTCGGCGAGCAATTTCAGCACCTGTTCCCAGACAAGCTCGCAGCCGAGAATGCGGCGGGAGATGCGAAGCCCCCTGCGTCCCCGGCCGAGCTCCACACCGGGGAGCACCCAGTGCGATTCGGTTTCCTCGATATCCTGCTCGCCCCGCCCCATGACGGGCACCTTGCCGCGGGGCACGGCGGAGCCGCTCGGGTTTTCCTCTTCGGAGGCGCGTTCGGGGAAATGGAATTCGACGCGATGTTTTTCATTCAGACGAAGGGCGGCAGAAAAAGGCTTGCCGAAGCGGGAGCGGAATCCCTCCATCACGGGGGTTTTGCCTTCCGTCACCAACAGAGTGATTTCGCCGTCGTCGAGCGTGCGGTCAGCAATGACGCGGCGCACGCGGAATTTACAGGAGCGGCACGAAACGGCGTCGCGGGTGACGCGGAGTCCCCGTTCGCCGCAATCGGGACATACGAGCGGAAGCTCGTCAAGCTCCACTTCCTGCATTTTGGTCCGATACTCTTTCACGCGCTCCACGATATCAGTCGTACATGCCTTGATGTCGCCCATGAAATCCTCGCGCTTCAGCCCGCCCTGCTCCATTTTCTTGAGGCGGCACTCCCACTCGCCCGTCATTTCGGGAGAAGCGAGGGCGGGCACGCCGATATCCGAAAGGAGCTCGATGAGATCCATGCCCTTGCGGGTGACGACGAGGCTCCTGCCGTCGCGAGTCATGTATTTCTGAGAGAGCAACCCCTCAATGATCGTGGCGCGTGTAGCGGGCGTGCCGAGGCCGCGTTCTTTCATCGCGGCGCTGAGCTCTTCGTCCTCCACCAGTCTGCCGGCGCCTTCCATGGCCGAAAGGAGCGTGGCTTCCGTGTAGCGGGCGGGAGGCTTGGTCTCATCCTCCTTCACGGAGACATCCAGCACGCCCACCGTCTCGCCATCGGCAATGGGGACGAGCTCTTCCCCTGCCTTGCCACCTCCCCCGTAGAGCGCTTTCCAGCCGGGAACCCTCTGCACGCGGCCCCGCGAGAGAAAGACATCCCGCAAACCCTCCGCATGGGAAATGACGGTGCGCCGTTCGATGTCCTCCACTTCGGCGCTGGACATGAAAACGCCGAGAAAGCGCTGGAGCACCAGTCTGAAAATCCGGGCGGCGTCGCCCGTGAGCTGGACGAAGTTCCCGGTGGGAATGATGGCAAAGTGATCGCTCACCTTCGAGCCGTCAAATACGCGCCTGTTCCTTCTGACTCGCCCCGAGTCCAGAATCTCCCGGGCGAACGGGGCGAATTCCCCGGCCTGCTCCGCGATGGAGGCCACCGTGGCGCGGACCGCTTTGATGTAGTCGTCGGGCAGGTACTTGGAATCGGTGCGGGGGTAGGTGAGCACCTTGTGCCTCTCGTAGCACTCCTGGGCAAGCTGGAGAGTGCGGCGCGCGGAAAATCCGAAGGAGTTCGAGGCTTCACGCTGCAGGGAGGTGAGGTCGAAGAGCAGGGGCGGCGGCAGAGAAACGGGCTTTCTCGTCTCCTGCGCCATACCTTCTTTTCCCCGGCAGCGGGCGGCGATGGCTTCGGCATTCTCCTTCGACCAGATGCGCTCGGGACGGAGTCTGGGGTTCCGATCATCTCTCTTCCACAGAGGGTCAATCCATTTGCCTTCATATTCACCCGATTCCGCGCCAAAGCGGGCGTGTACCTCGCAGTAGGGCTCGGGCGCAAAGTCGCGGATGCTTCGCTCGCGCTGAGCGAGAATGGCCAGCGTGGGCGTTTGGACGCGGCCGGTGGGCGTCATGTGGAATCCGCCTCCGCCGGATTGCAGGGCGGTCAGTGCACGGGTGCTGTTGAGACCGACGAGCCAGTCGGACTCGGAGCGGCAGCGGGCGGCGGCGGCCAGATTCAACATCTCTCCGTCCTCGCGCAGACTTTCCCAGGCCGCGAGGATGGAATCATCCGTCATCGACTGCATCCAAAGGCGCTTGAGCGGCTTCTTCCACTTGCCGTAACGCGCCAGGTTACGGAAAATCAGCTCTCCCTCGCGGCCGGCGTCGCAAGCGTTGACAATGAGCGTCACCTCCTTGTCCCTCGCCAGCTGCAGAACCTTTTTCAGGCGGTCAGCCGATTTGGGGATGGGCTCGAGCTCGAAAGAATCGGGGATCACCGGCAGACTCTCCATCTTCCAGGGGAGGGGTTTTCCCTCCGGCGTCTGGGGCTTTTTCTGCTCCAGCAGGTGACCGACGGCCGAAGTGATGACGAGCTGATCATTCGAAAAGAATGCAGACGACTTGTCTTTGGTCAGCTTCCCATATTTCCTGCCGAGAACGCGGGCCAGGTCAGCGGCCACGCTGGGTTTTTCTGCGATGACGAGAGTCTTGGCCATACAAAACAAATGACGAATATTTTCACAGGGCGCCCCAAACGGCGGCGTCCAGAACACCCCGCGCCTTATTCATAAACATTTCCGCAGGCTCCTTGTCAAGCCCCAATTTGCGTTTGTGCGCAGGAAAGTCGATTTGCGGCCGGGCAGTGAGGCCCCGCCTCCCTTTTTCGCCGCTTCATCTTCAACTCCCGCTTGACAAGGAGAAGCGGCTGTGCGACACTGGACGCGCCGCCGGGAGCCCGCGAAGGCTCGGCAGGCAAACCCCGCCAGGCTCGAAAGAGAGCAACGGTAGCTCGTCCGGGTTTGTCGCGTCAGCTTCCGGCGGCATTTTTGTACTCCGCCAGCAAAGCGTCAAAAGAGACGGCGCGCACCTCCCCATCCTGCCATCCGTCGGCTTCGAGACGGTCGGAGGCAGGCAGATCGGCAGCCAGCGGCACGCGCGCTCCTTCGCAGAGCACATCGAACACGCTCCCCAGCACGGCATGGCGCTCGACGGCGAACGTCCCGGTGGGGAAGATGGCGGAGGCGTCCTCTTCATACAGATATTGTCCGCAGAGGTAGAGCACGCGGCCGTCGGCGAGCTCGAGAAAGTAGTGAGGCCCCTCGACGAGTCTTTCGGCCAAGCGGAAGGCTCGTGTCACGCGGTATTCGTCGCGGCGCAGCAGCCCCTGCCCGCGCAGACGCTCCCTCTCGCGGGCGCAGGCGTCATGTCCCGAACGGCGCGCGCCGGCCCACGAAATCAAGCCGAGCGCAAACAGCGTCAGGCAAACGCCGACCACGAGAATTTTCTCCCCCAAATCGGGGCGGGAGTTCTTCAGTGCCAGATTGACGGCCGCCAAGACGGACAGGATGGCGAAGAGGGCGGCGACGCAGGCTTTGTTGGCTCGCATGACCCAGTATTTTAACATAAGCGGGAATGTTTGTCGAGAGCCCGGATTTCTGCTTGCGGGAGACGCCGGCAGGCTGTATAATGAAAGAAACGGAACTGACATGAAACGCATCGATATCACCGATCTGCCCGGCAATGCCGTCGATCTGATCAGCAATCAGTGGATGCTGGTGACAGCAGGGAGCGCCGAAAGCTTCAACACCATGACGGCCAACTGGGGAGGGCTCGGCTACGCATGGGGCATGCCGGTGGCCTACGTGCTCGTGCGCCCGAATCGATACACCCATGAATTTGTGGAAAGAGAGGGGCGTCTGACGCTTTCCTTCATGGGGGAAGAACACCGCCATGCGCTGGCTCACTGCGGCCGCGTCTCGGGGCGGGATCACGACAAGCTCGGGGAGACGGGGCTGCGCCCCTGGTTCTCGGACAACGGACAAGTGGCCATTGCCGACGCGGACGCCGTGCTCGAGTGCCGGGTGCTTTTCCGCCACCGACTGGAAGCGGACGACTTCTTGAAGTTTGAGGAGGTCGCCCGGTGGTACGCGCCCGACAACCCGCCCCACGATTTCTACATTGCCGAGATCACCGACGCGTGGATGAAGGACTGAGCCATGACTCCCCATCCGCCCCTGCTGGTCGTCGCCACGCGCAACGCCCACAAGACTTTTGAAATCGCCCGCATGCTCGACGGGCTTTACGTCGTGAAGGATCTCTCGGCCTTTCCCGACGCGCCGGACGTGGAGGAAACGGGAGCCACTTTCGCGGAGAACGCCGCGCTGAAGGCGATTTCAGCCTCGCAAGTCATCCCCGGCATCGTACTGGCGGACGACTCCGGCCTCTGCGTCGACGCCTTGGGCGGAGAACCGGGCGTGCGTTCCGCGCGCTATGCCGGCGGAAGCGGTGATTCGGCCGGCAACAACGCCAAACTGCTGGCCGCGCTGGCCCGACTGCCCCTGCAGGCATCCCGCACCGCCCGATTCCGCTGCTCGATGGTTCTGGCCGAGGAAGGCCGCGTCCTCGGAGCATTCGACGGAGAAGTGGAAGGCACCCTGCTCGCCGAGCCGAGGGGCCGCGACGGCTTCGGCTACGATCCGCTTTTCATGCCCAAAGGATACGAGCAGACCTTCGCCGAGCTCCCGGGCGACGTGAAGAATGGCATATCGCACCGGGGGCGGGCACTGGCAAAGGCCGTGGAATTTCTGAAAAGCCTTTCCCGCTCCTGACGGCATGCGGAAAGGCGGACGGATCCGCCGCCGCGCGGGCTTGACTTCCGCCGCCGGGCGGTGCATGCTTGCCGAAGACATGAGCGCAAACGTATACAAGATTGCGGTGCTGCCTGGTGACGGCATCGGCCCCGAAGTGATGCAGCAGGCGCTGCGCGTGCTGGAAGCCGTTGAAAAAAAATATCATTTTTCCACAGAGACCCGCGAGGAACACGTGGGCGGCGCGGGCATCGACCACGCCGGCAAGGCTCTGCCCGAAGCGACGCTGCGCACCTGCGAGGCGTCGGATGCCATTTTGTTCGGTTCCGTAGGGGGGCCGAAGTGGGAGAAGCTGCCGCCTGACGAACAGCCCGAGCGGGGAGCCCTGCTGCCCCTGCGCCGGCATTTCGGCCTCTACGCCAACCTCCGCCCGGGCATCTGCCTGCCGGCGCTCACACATGCCTCGCCTCTCAAGGGGGAACTCATCGCAGGCGGCTTCGACATTCTTTGCGTGCGTGAGCTCACGGGCGGGCTCTACTTCGGCCGTCCCCGTTTCCGCGAGATGCGCGGCGGCGAAGACACCGCCGTGGATACGCTCGTCTACCGCAAGAGCGAAATCGAGCGCATCGCCCGCGTGGCCTTCGAAGCGGCGCGCCGCCGCCGCGGACTCGTGACGAGCGTGGACAAGGCCAATGTACTCGCCAGCTCGGTGATGTGGCGCGAAACCATTCTCGAAACGGCCGCCGAGTATCCCGACGTCGAAGTGCGCCACATGTACGTGGACAACGCGGCCATGCAACTGGTGCGCAGCCCCGGACAGTTCGACGTCCTCGTCACGGAAAACCTCTTCGGCGACATCCTCTCGGACGAAATGGCCATGATCTGCGGCTCGCTGGGCATGCTGCCGAGCGCCAGCCTGCGCCGCCGCGACGGAAGCGGCCTCTTCTTCGGCATGTATGAACCTTCCGGCGGCTCCGCCCCCGACATCGCCGGCAAGGGCATTGCCAATCCCATCGCCCAAATTCTCTCGCTGGCTCTGTTGCTGCGTTATTCCTGCGGAGAAACCGAAGCCGCCGACGCCATTGACCGCGCCGTACGCACGGCGATCGGCCAAGGCTACCGCACGGGCGACCTCGCCGCGGGAGCGGAGGCGGAGATCCGCGTGGATACCGCCGGCATGGGAGACGCAGTCATCGCGGCCCTCTGACCTTCCCGCCTCTTCATCCCATGGATTTTCTCATTGTCGGTCAAGGGCTCGCGGGGAGCTCCCTCGCGTGGCGCCTGCTCCGTCGGGGGGCGTCGTGCCTCGTGGTGGATCGTCCCGCGGGGGAGACCGCCTCGCGCGTCGCCGCCGGTCTCGTCAACCCGCTGACGGGGCGCAAGGTGCGTCCCGAATGGCGTCAGGCCGAGTGTCTGGCGGAAGCCGACGCCTATTACCGCGAAACCGAAGAATGCCTCGGCGGCTCATGGTGGCATAAAACTCCCATCTGGCGCGAACTGGAGACGCCCGAACTGGAAGAAATCTGGCGTGAACGGCAGACCGCGCCCGATTCCATGTCCCATGCCGGCCCCATTCTTCCCTGGCCCGAAGGATGGAATGGGCTCGGCCGCGCCGCCTATACGCGCGGCGGCGCCGTGCTGCACGCCGAAGCTCTCGTCGACGCTCAACGCCAGTGGCTGGCAGCTCGCGGCGCGCTTCTTGAAGGGGAGGTCTCACCCTCGGACATCGAGTCCCGCGGCGGAGGGCTAGCCTGGCGGGGGCGGAAATTCGCCCGCGTGATCTGGTGCATCGGCCACGAGACGGCAGGCGCCCTGCGCCTGCCCGCCCTCGCGAGCCGCCTCTCGAAGGGAACTATCGTGGACGTGGCTCTGCCGGATCTTTCGTGGCACGCCGGCGTGCTGCATTTCGGCCATTGGCTCGTATACCGCGAAGGCGTCTGGCGTCTGGGAGCCACCTACGAATGGTCCTGGGCCGCGCCCGACGAAGCGGACGCCCCGGCCGCGCAGGAACTGCTGGCCGACCTCGCGCGCCGCTACAGCGGGCGCGTCGAAATCCGCCGCGCACGGGCCGCCGTGCGCCCCATCATCCGCTACAGCCAACCCGTGGCGGGGCCCATTCCCGGCCGGCCGGGGCATTGCGTCTTCTCCGGGCTGGGAAGCCGCGGGGCGACTACCAGCCCCTGGGTTTCACGCATTCTGGCCGATCACCTGCTGGACGGCGCGCCCCTGCCCGACGACGTGGAGCCTTCCCCGCTCTGGCGCCGCAGAAACCGGGCGCTTTCTTCCTGACGTCCTCCGGAGGCGGAAAGCCCCTTCACCCCCTCCGCAGAGGCGTCTCTATCCCGAGTCTGCGGGGGACACGGCAAATCTTCCCGGGGAGGCCGCCCGCCCCTCCCGCCATGCCAGCCATTTGTCCGCGTATTCCAAGGAGAGGCGGATCACTTCGTCCATGTCCAGATAACGGTAGCAGCCCAGGCGGCCGATGAAGGAAACATTCCCAAGCCTCTCCGCCCGCTCCAGATAACGGGAGAGTATCTCCATGTCCCGAGCCATGCGCTTGGGGTAAAAGCGGTCGTCCTCCACCCCCGCCTCCCGGCTGTATTCGTACATCACGACAGACTTCTCATGCCTTTCCCACGGGGAGAAGTACTTGTCCTCGTGCCCGCGCGTGAAGGGCACGGAAAGCTCGGTATAGTTCAGGCACCCCACCCCCTGCAGATCCCCCTCGCCGCGCTCGGCGCGAAAGTTCACCGTGCGATAGCCCAAGGGTCCCTCGGCATACGCAAAATACTCGTCGAGCGGCCCGGAAAAAAAGACGTGCTCGAATTCGGCAGCCATCGCGTGCTCATACGCGGTCAGCAGACTCACGGAAATGAGCTCGTGATCGAGCATCCGGCGGATCAGCTCCGTGTAGCCGGACATGGGGAAGCCTTGATATTTTGAAAAATAATAATTGTCGTCGTACGTGAAGCGTACGGGAATCCGCTTGACGATCGAAGCCGGCAGCCCGCAGGGCGGCACGCCCCATTGCTTGGTGGTATAGCCCTCGAAGAACGCCTCGTAGATTTCGCGTCCCACAAACCGGAGCAGCTGTTCCTCGGCGTTCCGCGGGGAGACGATGCTGCGATCCTGTTTCGTCTCAATGAAAGCCCGCGCCTCGGCGGGCGTCATTGTCTTGCCGAAAAGTTGGTTGATTGTGTGCAGGTTGATGGGCATCGAGAAGACGCCGTGCCGATTCACCGCCCGAAATTTGGAAATACAGGGGAAGACGGCATCGAAGCGGTTGACGAATTCCCACACGCGTTCATGGCTCGTATGGAAAATATGAGGCCCGAAGCGATGCACCATCACGCCCGTCTCCTCATCGCGCGCGGAATGGCACATGCCCGCCGCATGAGGCCGCCGATCGATTACCCAGGAAGCGACTCCCCGCTCCGCGAGCGCACGCGCCAGCACACTGCCGGCAAGCCCAGCGCCTGTGATGAGAACCCGCTTCATTTCGTCCCGTGGCGAGTCAAATCCGCAGAGCCGCACACACCTCTCCGGCGCCCCTCGCCCTAGCCGTGCATCGGCATCAGCACATAGAGGAATTTATCGGCCACGCGCATCACGCCCGGGCTCGACTGGTCGATGAGGTCAAACGTGACCGTCTCCTCACTGATGGCCTTCAGCGGAGCAATCATGAAATCGGCGTTGAAGGTGATTATGAACTCCCGCCCTTGGTAGTCCAGCGGCATCTCTTCCTGAGCCTCGCCGATCTCGGTGGTCGAGGAGAGGACGGTCAGCTTGCCCTCCGTGAAATGGAAGCGCACCGTGTTCGTCTTTTCCGACGAAAGCAGCGAGACGCGGCGCACGATTTCGAGGAATTCCTCCGTCGGCAGCGAGACGCGCTCGTTGTAGCGCGAAGGGATCACTTGGCGGTAATTGGGATAGTTGCCGTCCGTCAGCCTGGTCACGAGCAGGGTGTCGCCCAGCTCAAACGCCGCCTGCGTCTCGGTGATGGTCACATGCGCGTCGCCCGCGTCGCCCAGCAGGCGATGAATCTCCATCACGGCCTTGCAGGGGAGAATCACGTCGGTCTGCTGCGATTCGGGGAATTCCAGCTCGTCCTCGTAAAGAGCCAGACGCCGCCCATCCGTGGCCACCAGCGTCAGCTTGCCGTCCCGGAACGATGTGTAGATGCCGTTGAGCACGTTGCGCGAGCTGTCGAGTGACATGGCGTATTCCGTGCAGCGGAATGCATTGGAAAGCATGGCCTGGGGCACTTTGAACTCCCGCGTTTCCTTGAAGACGGGCAGATGCGGAAAGTCGTCCGGCGGCAGTCCGTGCAGTTTGAACTGCGCCCGGTTGCACTTGATGGTCGCCACCGTCTTATTGACCTCCACCTGCACCTCGCCATCCTGAAGTTCGCGGATGATGCTCTGCAGTTTCTTGGCCGGCAGGGTAATGGAGCCCGGCTGCAGCGTCCGGGCCGGCACTGTGGAGACGACGGTCATATCCATGTTGGTGGCCGCCATCTTAAGCCCCGTCTCACCGGCTTCGAGCATGACATTCGAAAGAATCGGGATGGCGGGCCGCGACGCGACGATGTTCACAACCTGGTTCAACCCATCGAGGAAGACTTGTCTGGCAAGGGCAAATTTCATGTGGAGAGTTTTCTGTCGGAGCCATCCTACTCATTTTCCCGCTCGGGAGCAAGGACAAAATTCAACATTCAGCATGCGCGGGAAGGCCGAACCCGCCGCGCCCATCTCCCGACAGCGACCAGCGCAGGAAACTCCCGTATTCCTCTGCCGGGCAACCGCCCCAAACAGACGCCCGAAGCCTAGCGGATTTTGAATCCGCTGTCAACCTGAAAATTCGATTTCTGTTGAGGAAAAATTGCTTGGGCTTCGTTTTCGTTTCCGGAAATTCGGCCTGAATTTATATAATGATGTTATGTATTTTGGGAAAGAAATGTTGTGTTCAGAGTGGATTGCTTGCGAATTTTAGGGGGCGTTTCTGCATGGCGGATTCAAAATCCGCTAGGCTTGGGTCTGCCCTTTCCAAGGGAAATATTCTCCTTCAGGATCGGGCAATTCATTCATTATATTGAAAACCATGAAAACATTATTTGCAGCGATCTGCGCCGCCGGCCTCGCCTTTGGCGCGGCACAGGCGGGCGAGTCCGTTTATTACTCGTTCTCCAGCAATGACAACCAAAGTGAAAACGTTTCCTTCACTTTGGGAGATGTAACCGGCACGCTCGCCAGGACCAACGGAAGCACCAGCGGAATATATTGGTTCATGACGCCAGACGGGGCAACGTGGAGCAACACGAGCGCCTTGAACACGATGAACGCAGACCTCGGCCTGAGCCTGGACTCATCGCTTCTTCTCGGCGTATGCGCCATCGGCAACGGAACCCAGTCCACGCTCACGCTCAGCTTCGCGAATTCGACGGAATACACCTCTGGAGATACGGTGACGCTCTATCTTACCGTGGGGTCAAACAATGGTACTCTGACCAATCTCTCCATCACGGGGCTTGCCGACGGATACTCCATCAGCTACGCCACGGCCGACGGCGATGGGTTTTCCACGGAGCAATCCTTCACGGAGGGAGCACGCTACACCACTCTCGTCCAGATCACCGGCACATTGACAGATACTGCGACGGTGACCGTGGCGTCGACCGACTCGAAGGACGGCTTCGGCTTCGTCGCGCTCAAGGGCTCCTCGGTTCCGGAACCGGCAACGGCTACGCTCGGGCTGCTCGCTCTGGGTGCGCTGGCTCTCCGCCGCCGCCGATAAGCCCGCCGCTCCCTCCGGGAGTGCCGAGCGCATGTCTTTTTCATCTCGGGCACGCTCTCTCCGTTCGTACGGAGGGGCGCGCCTTTTTCCCGGTCGGGCGGCTCCCGGAAAACGGGCGCTCCATGCATGCGGCTTCTCTCCTTCGCCTCAGGGGAGTCCCGGCTTTTCCGAAACGCCGCCGGGTGCGCCGCATTCCGCACCGAGCGGCGGCGCGGAGGGCTCGCCGCAGGGAGGGAGCCCCGGGATGCGGCGCGTTCTGACCATCTCCCTCACCTCACAGCTCCAGATGACCATCACCTTCCACCCCAAATCTCTCAGGCGGGCATAGCTGCGCTGGTCTCTCGCCGCATTCTCCAAGAACTTCGCCCGCCAGAACGCTTCCCGAGTGGCGGGCACGCTCGCGTATCTGCATCCCTCGTGCCGATGCCAGAAGCATCCGTTCACGAAGATGGCCAGTTCGTAGCGGGGCAGGACAATATCCGGGCATCCCGGCAAATCCCTCCGCTGCAGCCGAAACCGATACCCCAGAGAAAAGAGGAGCCGGCGCACGGCCACCTCGGGCTTGGTGTCCCTGCTTCGTATGGCGGCCATATTCCGATGTCTCTGTTCCGGCGAGAGTGTATCCATGAGAAAATGCGCGTCTTCAAAGGGACTTAAAGAGGTTTGAACCGGATCTGAAGCGCCAGCTTGATGCGGAGCGTTTCCCCCTCCCGGCGGAAAGAGCCGTACTGATGCCGCTTTTGCGAGGGGTGATCGAAATAAGTGCTGTGAAAGATATAATCCAGAAACGCCGGTCTGTCGTACAAGTGATAGGAGACAATCTCCCCGTCCTTCTTCACGATGATGAATCCGCCGTTGGCGTTCTCCGTACCTTTCCAAGGGGTGGAGGGCGTCATGCCCAGGGAGACCGCCTCCAGCATTTTCCGGATCTTGTAGCCGTAGACCCCGGAGCCCTTCCCCAGTTTCAGCGGATCCTGCTCCGCCAAGAGTTCCGCCGCCCGCTGCACAGATGCCCCGCCCCCCATGCTGTAGCTGATCAGCAGCAGTTCCCCCAGAATCCGCGGCATGCGGGTATCCACATATTTCAGGTTGGCCTCAAACACCTCGCCGCACATCTTCTCAAAGACCAGCCGCCCGCCCTTCTCCCGGATAGCCGAAATCCTGCGCCCTATTTTCCCGGCGCCGTTCAGACGCTCCGGCGGTTCATCGGCCGCCGCGAGACCTTCGACCCTGTACAGGAGGTTGGTGTTGTCCCCGCCGGCGTTGAACAATGTCGGCGGGCTCCCCAGATAGGACTTGATGCTGAATCCGCATGTCACGCTCCGGCGCGAGCCGGAGCGAATATCCCGAAGAGTCAGGGTAATGTCTTTCTTTTCCTTCGAACACGCCTTGACGGGGACGCCCAGGCGTTTCAGAAACTCCTCCGCCGGCGGGCAGGGGCTCTCCAGCCTGAACCGGTCAGAGAGCAAAAAACACAGCAGCGCTTCCGCCGCCTTTCCGCCTTCCGAGGCATCGACAACGACATCCCCGCGTCCGCCCCCTTCCACCAGCCATCGGCGGGAATCTTCCAACCAAGTGCAGACGACGTGTTCTCCCCGCCGTATCACTGAAACAGGCAGGCGCAGTCCCCAGGGATTCTTCTCCAGATTCTCATCGCACGGCTCCAGAAAAGGCTCTCCCAACAAATGCAGGAACACGTATGCCTCGCTCCATTCTCCCTTGTTCATTCTCCCCCGCCCTCTTTCCTTTCCTCTTTCTTTCGATCCTGATCGTCCCCCGATGGCGTCGTCTCCAGCGTGCGCTTGATCTGCCCGGCAATGGCGCGGATGACGGGGACGGTGACGCTGTTGCCCAATTGTCTGTAGAGCCGGGTGTCCGACAGCCGCAGAAGGTAGCTGTCCGGGAACCCCTGCAGGCGCGCCCATTCGCGGGGAGTCAGCCTGCGGATGCCCTCGCGGTTGATTTCTCCCTTGATGTGCGTCATCGGCGTAAAATCCTCCAATCTGCCGTCAATGACCAGGTTCCTTTCGCGCCCCATCCCCCCGCACACAATGGCTCCCGCCACGGAATCCAGGGGGCGTATCACATAGCCGAATCCGTTTCCCTTCGCCTCGTGCCTCATCTTGTGCCGCCTGAGCGTTTCCAAATATGTCGTGCTGAGATAATATTTCGGCGGAACCGGGTTTTCCTCCAGAATATCTTTCAGGCACGCCGTCTTCCTGTCCGGAACGGGGAAGGAGAATTCCGCCGGCGCCGCATCCTGACGGAAGGCCGCCAGATAGATGCGCTCGCGGTTTTGAGGCACTCCGAAATCCTTGGAGTTCAGCACCCGGTGAAATACCCTGTAGCCCATCTCCTCCAAGGTTCCCGCGATGACGCGGAATGTCTTTCCGCGATCATGGCCGACGAGTCCTTTGACATTCTCGCAGAAGATCACCTTGGGCCGGTGATAGGCGCAAATCCTGGCCACATCAAAAAAGAGGGTGCCGCGCGCCATTCCCTTGTAATCGTCCCTGAATCCCCTGCGCCGCCCCGCCAGGCTGAATGCCTGGCAGGGAAAGCCCGCCAGGCAGATGTCAAATTCTGGGATGCTCTTTTCGTCAATCCGGGTGATGTCGCCCGCAATGGAGCCGCGCACCGGGAAGTTGTCCGCATAGGTTCTCTGCGCGTAGACGTCCCATTCCGAAACAAACACCGTCCGCAAGTCCCGCCGGAAAGCCTGCTCAAAGCCCATGCGTATGCCGCCGATGCCGGCAAACAAATCTATTGCCCTGTACTTCGTGGCCATCGCGATCGAACCCTCCGCCGCCAGGGTATCGCATTTCGAAAGCGATGCTCGTACAGATGCTCTGCCGCTCAATGGTTATGAAAGGACGACAGAGATTCCTCCTTCGGCGTTCGGGCTTCCGCTTACCGCGAAGCGCACGGAGAGGCTTTCTCATTTCCTCGAAAAATAAGCGGTTTAGAAAAAAACTCCATTGACATCGCATTCGAAATGCGATGCTGCACTCCCCGAACGGACATTCGCCGCGCACGCGTTTCCCCCCCGGGCGGCTCCTCAGCTTCCGTCTGGTCTGTATCAATCCGCGGAGCGGATTTCGCCCGCGGGAACACCCGCGCCCGCGCCGGGAATATGGCGGCGGAGAGGATAATGCGGCAGGGGCGGCATCGGCCGCGGACGGTGCTCATCTATCGGGATGTCCGCCGCCGCAGGTCCGGGCAGTCAGGGGCGCTCCCGCGCCGCAAAAAAGCCCCCGGGCCGAAAAAATCGACCCGGGGGGAAAGAAAAAATATGAAAGGAAGCCTCATGAAATGAGGCGGGGGAGAGTATATCACCGCCTGCGCGGGCAGGCAAGGCTTTTTTTACTTTTTTTGTCAGCTCATGAATTCCGCGGACGGCGCGGGCGGGCATTCTTTCTCCCCTCCCCGCCCCGCCGGAAGAGAAAAACCCCGCCTCGCCGGGCAGGCGGGGCGGGGTGCGTCATGGTTCAACAAACAGAGCGTCGGGATTTCATCACATCATGCCGCCCATGCCGCCTCCCATTCCGCCCATGTCGGCGCCGCCGCCATGGCCGCAGGAGCATTTCTTCTCCGGCAGTTCGGAAACGAGGCATTCGGTCGTGAGCATGAGACCCGAGATCGAAGCGGCGTTCTGCAAAGCCGTGCGGGTGACCTTGGTGGGATCGACCACGCCGGCGGCAAGCAGATCTTCGTATTTGTCCGTGGCCACATTGTAGCCTTCGTTCACGTGGGGAAGGCTCTTGACTTTCTCCACAATGAGGGCGCCTTCACGGCCGGCGTTCGAGACCAGCTGGCGGAGCGGAGCCTCAATCGCGCGGTAGACGATGCGGGCGCCGGTGGCTTCGTCGCCTTCGAGCTTGAGCGCGTCGAGGGCCTTCTGGGCGCGGATGAACGCCACGCCGCCGCCCGGGACGACGCCTTCCTCCACGGCCGCGCGGGTAGCGTGCAGAGCGTCATCCACGCGGTCTTTCTTCTCCTTCATCTCGGTTTCGGTGGCGGCGCCCACTTTGATCACCGCCACGCCGCCGGCGAGTTTGGCCAGGCGTTCCTGGAGTTTCTCGCGGTCGTAATCCGACGTGGTGTCTTCAATCTGCCTGCGAATCTGCGAAACGCGGGCGGAGATCTTGTCCGAGGCGCCGGCGCCTTCCACGATCACGGTATCGTCCTTCGAGACGACCACGCGCTTGGCCTGGCCGAGCTGGGAGATTTCGACGTTTTCGAGGCGGATGCCGAGATCCTCGGAGATGCACTGGCCGCCGGTGAGAATGGCAATGTCCTCCAACATGGCCTTGCGGCGGTCGCCGAAGCCCGGAGCCTTCACCGCGCAGATGTTGAGCGCGCCGCGCAGGCGGTTCACCACGAGAGTGGCGAGAGCTTCGCCCTCGATGTCCTCCGAAATCACGAGGAAGGGCTTGCCCGTCTTCGCCACTTTCTCCAACAGGGGAAGGAAGTCCTTCAGGTTCGAGATCTTCTTCTCATGAATGAGAATGTAGGGGTTTTCGAGCACGGCCTCCATATTGTCGGCGTTCGTCACGAAATAGGGGGAGAGGTAGCCCTTGTCGAACTGCATGCCTTCCACGACGTCGAGGGAGGTTTCGATGCCCTTGGCCTCTTCGACGGTGATCGTGCCGTCCTTGCCCACTTTGTCCATGGCCTCGGCAATGATGTTGCCGATTTCGGAATCCCAGTTGGAAGAGACGGTGGCCACTTGGGCGATTTCCTTGGTGGAATCGACCGTCTTCGAGATCTTCTTGAGCTCGTCCACTACGGCGTCGGCGGCCTTGAGGATGCCGCGCTGCAGGGAAATCGGGTTGGCGCCGGCGGTCACGTTGCGCAGCCCTTCGCTGTAGATGCTCTCGGCCAGCACCATGGCGGTGGTGGTGCCGTCGCCGGCGATGTCGTTCGTCTTCGAGGAGACTTCGCGGACGAGCTGGGCGCCCATGTTCTCGTAGGCGTCTTCAAGCTCGATTTCCTTGGCGACCGTCACGCCGTCCTTGGTGATGGTAGGCGAGCCGAATTTCTTGTCGATCACGACGTTGCGGCCGGCAGGCCCGAGGGTGCTCTTGACCGCACGGGAGATTTTTTCCACGCCGCGGAGCAGGGACTGGCGCGCGGCTTCTTCGAATTTCAATTGTTTTGCCATAATGTTGTTTTGTGTTTAAATGGGTTGATAACGAATAAATCAGGCGATGACTCCGAGGATGTCGTTTTCGTTGATGATGAGGTAGTCCACCCCGTCGATCTTCACTTCGGTGCCGCCGTACTTCGAAATGAGCACACGGTCGTTTTCCTTGACGGTGAAGTCAATGAGCTTGCCCTGGTCGTCGCGGCCGCCGGTGCCGACAGCCACCACGAGGGCTTCCTGGGGTTTTTCCTTGGCGGTGTCCGGCAGGTAGAGGCCGCCGGCCGTCTTTTCTTCAGCTTCGATTCTCCTGAGGAGTACGCGTTGTCCTAATGGTTTAATCATAATGTCTATGTGTTTTTTGGTTGGATGTTGCCGTCCCCGTCGGGGCGGGGTCGCCCGCCCCGGCGGGGGAAGGATGTCGTTTATTTGTCGTCGTCCACGACTTCGGCGTCGACGACGCGGCTCTTGGCCTGGCGGGGTTCGCCGCCGCCTTCGGCGGGTTCGGGCGCGGGGGCTCCGGCCTGAGCCGCCTGGGCGGCCGCCTTGTTGAGGTCTTCCAGCATGCCCTCCAGTTCGGCGCGGGTCTTTTTGACGCGCTCGGCATCTTTGGAGGCGAGCGCCTCGCGGAGTGCTTTCACCTTGTCTTCGATCGGCTGCTTGATCTGGGCGGGCGCCTTGTCCCCCAATTCCTTGAGCTGGCGCTCCACGCTGTGGGCGAGCGATTCGCCCTGATTGATCGCGTCGATCTCTTCGGCGCGCCGGCGGTCTTCCTCGGCATGGGCTTCGGCGTCCTTCCGGGCGCGGTCGATCTCCTCCTGCGAAAGCCCCGAAGAGCCTTGTATGGAGATATTCTGCTCCTTGCCTGTGCCCTTGTCCTTGGCGGAGACTTTGAGAATGCCGTTCGAATCGATGTCGAAGGTCACTTCGATCTGCGGCACGCCGCGGGGAGCGGGGTTGATGCCGTCGAGTTTGAAGTTGCCGAGAAGCTTGTTGTCGTCGAACATCTTGCGCTCGCCCTGGCACACGCGGATATCCACAGCGGGCTGATTGTCCGAAGCGGTGGAGAATACCTGGCTCTTGCGCACGGGGATGGTGGTGTTGCGGTCGATCATCGGGGTGGCGATGCCGCCCATGGTTTCGATCGAGAGCGTGAGCGGGGTCACGTCGAGCAGCAGCACGTCGTTCACATCGCCCTGCAGCACGCCGCCCTGAATCGCGGCGCCCACGGCCACCACTTCATCCGGGTTCACGCCCTTGTGGGGCTCCTTGCCCGCGAGGCTCCGCGCCATTTCCTGCACGGCGGGCATGCGCGTCATGCCTCCCACGAGCACGAGCTCGTCGATATCCCTGGTGGAGATGCCGGCCGCCTTGATGCAGCTCTGCACCGGTCCCCGGGTGCGGTCGAGCAGCCCTTCGGTGAGTTCCTCGAGCTTGCTGCGCGAGAGCGTGAGCTGAATGTGCCGCGGCCCCGAGGCGTCGGCCGTGATGAAGGGCAGGCTGATGTCGTAGCTCTGGGTCGAGGAGAGCGCGATCTTTGCCTTTTCCGCCTCTTCCTTGATGCGCTGCAGCGCGTCGGTCTGCTTCGAGATGTCCATGCCGGAGTCCTTCTTGAACTCGGCGAGAATCCAGTTGATCAGCGCGTTGTCCCAGTCGTCGCCGCCCAGGTGGGTGTCGCCGTCCGAAGCGAGCACCTCAAACAGTCCGTCCCCGATGTCGAGTACCGAGATGTCGAAGGTGCCGCCGCCCAGGTCGTAGACGGCGATCTTCTCGTTGCTCTTCTTATCGAGCCCGTAGGCGAGCGCGGCGGCCGTCGGCTCGTTGATGATGCGGCGCACTTTCAGACCGGCGATTTCGCCGGCGGCTTTCGTGGCGTTGCGCTGAGCGTCGTTGAAATAGGCGGGCACGGTGATTACGGCCTCGGTGATCGTCTCGCCCAGCTTGGCTTCGGCGTCCGCCTTCAGCTTGCCGAGCACCATGGCCGAGATTTCCTGCGGGGAGTAGACCTTCTTTTCCCCGCCTGCCTCCACTTCGATGTGGGCGTCCCCGTTGGCGGCGGGGACAATGCGGTAAGGCACTTTTTTGTCCTCTTCCGACAATTCGTCATACTTGCGGCCTATCAGACGCTTGGCCGAAAAGACGGTGTTCCTGGGGTTCGTGACGGCCTGGCGCTTGGCCGCTTGTCCCACGACGCGCTCGCCGTTCTTGGTGAACGCCACAATCGAGGGGGTGGTACGGGCTCCTTCGCTGTTTTCCAGCACGGTGGCCTGGCCGCCTTCCATGACGGCCATGCAGGAGTTCGTGGTTCCCAAGTCAATTCCGAGAATTTTACTCATGGTATGGTTGCCTTTCCTGTCTTGTTGGTTGTTTTCTGTTCAGAGTTCTGAGCCCTTGCGGGGCTCGCTTGTTCCCCTTTCCTCTTGCACGCGGCGTGCCAATTTTCCGAAGTTTATTTTTAAAAATTGAATGCCAGTTTATTATGATGAGTCATACCGCCGTCCGCACGTTCCGTCCCGCGCGGGGGCTCCTTCCCTTCCGCGACAATTTGTCCCATTCCGGACAAGATGTCCCTCCAAAACCGCAACATTTTGGCGCACTCCCTCCGATTCATATGCGGTTTGACTTGACTTCGGACGGTTCGTTTTCATAAAATGGCTCCGGAAAAACGAGCGGGGGTTGGTTGATGAAGCAGTTCTACATTTCGCCCGGCGGCGCCGGCAGGCAGGGGCCTTTGGAAGAGGAGACGGTGCGGAAGAGCTGCGCCGAAGGCGCCTTCCCGCCGGGAACTCTCGCGTGGACGGAGGGCATGGATGACTGGCTCCCGGTGGAGGAGGTGTTTCCCGGCTGTCCGCGCCCGTTCCCCGTTCCCGGCCGGAACGGGGCGTACGGCAATCCGTTCGCCGCGCTGAAGAGCGCCTGCCGGCACATCACTTTTCAGGGGCGGGCTCCGCGCGCGGAGTTCTGGATGGCGATGGCGGGCTTCGCCTGTCTGTTCGCCGGGCTGCTCGCCTGTTTGTTCGGGCTGTTTTTTCTGTTCGGCATTTGCATGATGTGCGGGGATATGGAGGAAAGAGCGGCGATACTTGCGGCGTCGGCGGCTGTTCTCTATATTCTGCTCAAGATGGCCGTCCCGCTGGCGTTTCTCGCCGCCCTGCCGCTGGTTTTCCGCCGGCTGCACGATACAGGGCGGAGCGGCTGGCGGCTGCTCTGGCTGTTTTTTCCGCTGCTCGGGCCGTTTCTGCTGCTGATGTTCCTGTGTGAGGACAGCCGCGCCGGCACCAACAAATACGGGCCTTCCGCCAAATATCCGGATTGACGTCCGCCGCCCCGGTCACGAGATCACGGCGCCGCCGCCTTCGCCCTTCTCCACGAGTTTCCGCAGCGGCGCGTGTTCGGGGCGGGAGAGGTCGGGGTCGGCGTCGAGGACGGCTTCCGCTCGCCGTTTTCCGGCGTGGATGAGGCGGGTGTCCGAAAGCCATTCCGGGAAGCGGATACTCCCCAGCCCGCTCTGGGCGGTGCCGAGCACGTCCCCGGGGCCGCGGAGGCGGAAGTCCTGTTCGGCAATTTCAAAACCGTCGGGCGTGGCGCAAAGCGCCCCGAGTTTCGCGCGGGCGGCCTCGTCGCGCGCATCGCTGAGGAGGATGCAGTAGGAGTCGTGCCCGCCGCGGCCGATGCGCCCGCGCAGCTGGTGCAGCTGCGAAAGGCCGAAGCCCTCCGCGTCGTTGATGAGCATGATGGTGGCGTTGGGCACATCCACGCCCACTTCAACGACGGTGGTGGCCACGAGAATTTGCAGTTCGCCGGTATGGAAGCGCCTCATGACCGCCTCTTTTTCGTCCGCCGGCAGTCTGCCGTGCAGCAGGCCCACCCGGGCTTCGGGAAATTGTTTTTTCCAGCGTTCGAATTCACTGCGGGCCGCCTTGCCCCGGCGGGTTTCGCTTTCTTCAATCAGGGGAGAGACGATGTAGATCTGCCGCCCCGCGTCCATCTGTTCCTGCATGAAGGCGCAGATGCGGGGCAGCGCGCGCGCGGAGCGCAGGACGGTGCGGACGCCGCCGCGGGCGGCGGGCAGCTCATCGATCACTGAAACGTCCAGATCGCCGTAGAGGGTGAGGGTGAGCGTACGGGGGATGGGCGTGGCGGTCATTACCAGCACGTCCGGCGATTCTCCCTGGCCGATGAGGCGCCCCCGCTGTTCGACGCCGAATTTGTGCTGTTCGTCGATCACGGCGAGCCCGAGGCGGGCAAGGGCGTTTTTGCCGTAAAGGAGCGCGTGGGTGCCGATCACGATTTTGGGCTTGCCGTCGTCCCTCCCCTCCAGGGAGAGCTCGCTGTCGTCGCTGCGGGCGGCGGTGCGCAGGGCGAGGCGCACGTCCATGTGCGCCAGCAGGCGCCGGAAGCTGCAGTAGTGCTGCTCGGCCAGTATTTGCGTGGGCGCCATGAGAGCCGCCTCATATCCGCTCTCCACGGCCATGAGCATGGCGCAGAGGGCCACGAGCGTTTTCCCGGAGCCCACGTCGCCCTGCAGCAGGCGGTTCATGGGACGGGGGGATTGCATGTCGCGGCGGATTTCGCGCACACAGCGCTTCTGAGCCTCGGTGAGCTCGAACGGCAGGGACGCCGCCAATTCGCGCACGTAGAACGAGGATGAGGCCGTTACCAGTCCCGGGCGCGCGGCCGCGCGCCTCCTGCGCCACAGGATGCAGAATTGCTGGCGGAAGCATTCGTCCAGGGCGAAGCGCCTGCGCGCCTTGCGGGCCATGTCCTCCGTGTCGGGAAAATGGGCGTCGCGTAGGGCGCGCGCGTAGGGGTAGGCCGGCGCGACATCGTAGCCGGGCGGCCCGGCAGAGGCGTCGAGGCCCTGCAGGAGAGCGAAGACCGCGGCCCGGTAACGGCGGGCGGAGATTCCGGCCACGCCGCGGTAGACGGGCACGAGGCGGTCGGTGTGGATGCGGACGCCGGCTCCGGCCGGGGCGGCGGGGGCCGTTTCTTCTCCGAGCGATTCGGCCGCCAGGCGGCGGCCGGCGGATTCGTTCTCCAGTATTTCGAATTCGGGGTTGATGAAGCTGTAGGAAGAGCCGTACCTGCCGGGTTTCCCGTAGATCGCCAGAGTGTGGCCCGCCGCGATGATCCGGCTCACGTACGGGGCATGGAACCATTTCAGCGACAGGAGCGCGCCGGGCATCAGACCCTCCTGCCGCACGCGCGCCTCGAAGCAGCGCCGCCCGGGGATGTGCCGCCAGCCCGTCTGCAGTACCGTGACTTTCAGACACACGGGCCGCCCGCTGCCGAGCGCGTCGCATCCGTCGTAGCGCGTGCGGTCTTCGTACCGGCGCGGCAGACGCAGCAGGATGTCGTGCGCCGTGGCGAGCCCGGCCTGCTGCAATGCCTTGAGCTCTTTAGCGGTGTAGAGCCCGGTGACGGCCAGGGGGGTGGAGCCCGTCCAGTTCATGAGAGCGGCGCACGGGCGGCGCCCGAAATGCTGGAGAGCCCGCCGCCCGTCATTTCAGGAAGGATCGGCCGTTGTTGATGCAGCGATAGTAGTAGTCCACGCGCGATTTGAACCACGCCCATCTGCGCCCGGGCTTCCCCCCGTCCAGCAGGGGCGTGGGGCAGTTCTTGCCGGACCAGAAGTTGTGGGGCACGACGTTGCGCAGCGGGATGTTGTATTTCTTCATCAGCCAGGCCGTCAGCTTGGCCGCGCGGTCCCAGGTGAGCACATGGTTCTGGCCGCGCCCCTCCACTTCGCACATTTCGATGGCGATGGAATATTTGTCGCCGGGTCCGTTGCGGTCCGCATGGTGGCCGGTGACATTGAGCGGCAGGTGCTGCACGGCGCAGTACTGGTCGCAGGTGAAGTGCCAGGCCAGGGAGCGCATGGCGCCGTTGTGCAGAGCCTTCGAATGCTGCCTGGCGCCGGCGCGGCGGTTGGCCGTGCTGTGGATGGTGATGTAGCGCGGCTTCATGGGGCGCTCGCGGCGGCGCTCGTAGTTGGTCTTGGGCAGAATTTCGTTTCTGACGCGCACTTCTCCGATCAGCTGCTGCTCCGTGCGGGGGCGCAGCCGGGCGGCGTCCGTCTTGAAGGAGACGACCGGAGGCTTCGGATATTCCGGCGTCTGTTGCTGCTGGCAGCCTGCCAGGAGAAGCGCGCCGGCCAAACCCGCCGCCAGCCCGCGGCGCCAAGAGGCGAACGTATCCCGGCGCGTGCGCCGCGCCCCGAACCAAGCTGTCCTGCCGTGCGTGCTGGGCGGTTCCTGCATAGCGCCACTGTGCCACGATCGGCGCGCCTTGGCAAGCCCAAACATCCCCCCGCGGAAAAAGCGCCCCGCTTCCGGAAAGGCGGCTCCGGGGGAGAAAACGCGCCCGGCCGCGTCAGTCCTCAAAGAGTTTTTCCCATTTGTCGGAGCGCATCGAGGGGGGCACGTCGAGATCTTCGTCCTCGCCGGAGGTTTCCCCGGCGGATTTGGCGGGATCGAGGTTCAGTTCGTATTGTTCGGGTCCGGGATGAGGCGGTTCCTGCGGCCGGGGCGCGGGTTCTTTCTCTTCCGCGGAAGGCTCCCCCGCCGGCGGCGCGGCCGGAGCGGGGCCCTCGTCCTCCAGGACGCGCGCCGCGGGCGCGGGCGTCTCCGCCCCGCGGCGGGGCGTCTCCTCCGGTTCATGCTCGGGTTCGGGCGCCTCCGGTTCCGCCTCCTGCGGCCGGGACGCGGGGGCGGACGGCTGCCCGCTCTCCGCCGCCTTCTCGGGCGGCGCGCCCGCGGCTTTTTCCGGTTCCGGCGTTTCCTCCGCTGCGGCGGGGGGCGGTTCGGAGAGGCTTTCGGGGTCGATCGAGCTCAGGATGGTCACGCGCAGTTCGTCCCCCAGGCGGGGCTTCACGGCTATGCCGAAGAAGATTTCCGCTTCTTCGTCCATGCGGTCCGCAAGCGTTTCCATGGCCGTGCGCACTTCCGCGAGCGTCAGCGTTTCCCCCCCGGCAATGTGCACGATCACGGCGCCGGCCCGGCCGAGCGCACGGCGCCAGGAGAGCAGCGGGGATTCGAGGGCGCGTTCGGCGGCGCGGCGGGCGCGGTCGACGCCCCGGGCCGAGCCCGAGCCGAAGATGCAGCGCGAATTGCGGCTGCGCAATGCCTGTTTGAGCTCGTCGAGCCCCAAGTTGATCAGGCCCGGGGAAGAGGCGATCATGGGTACGGCCGCCGTGGCGCAGGCCAGCAGCCGGTCGGCCTCGGCAAAGGCTTCGTGGGCGCCGCGCCCCTTTTGGATCAGTTCGTCCAAGTGGTCGTTCTCGAAACAGAGCAGCACGTTGGCGCTGACGGCCAGCTGCGCGAGCGCCCGCTCGGCCTGCCGGCGGCGGCGGCGCCCCTCGAAAGAAAACGGCATCGTGGCCACCACGACGAGAAAGACGCCCAATTCGCGGGCGAGGCGGGCCACTTCGGGCGCGGCTCCCGAGCCGGTCCCTCCCCCGAGCCCCGTGACGAGCACCAGCAGATCCGCCCCGTGCAGCATTTCCGAAAGCGCGCTCTCGCTTTCCCGCGCGGCGGCGGCCCCCACCGAGGGGTCGCCCCCGGAGCCCAGGCCGTGGTTGGCCTTCTCTCCCAGCAGCAGGAAGGAGCCCGCGCCCTCGGCGCGGCCGATCCGCTCGTCGAGAGCCATGACGTGCAGCGAAATATCCGAGTTTTTCTGGCCGGCGAAGCAGCGGAGTATGTTGGCTCCGGCTCCGCCCAGACCGGCGATGACGATGCGCGGCGCGGCGGCGGCGGTGTTCCTGTAGGAGAGCATGGCGGGAAAGTATGGTTAGTAGCGGCGGCGGAAAATGCTGTTGAAGAGGCGGCCCCACAGCCCGCCCGCGGCGGCGTCGTCATCGTCGTAGCGCTGGGCGTAGCGTATCAGGCCGATGGGCGTGCAGTACCGGGGGTCCTGCAGGTACTCCAGGGTTCTTGTCGAGGCCAGCGGCGCGGGCTGGTACACCGGCACGCCGAAGATGTACTTGGCCAGCCCGTCGAGCCCCCGCATCAGGCTGGTGCCCCCGCAGAGGTATACCTGCATGCCGGAACCGCGGCGGAAGGTCTCGGGCGGCAGCTTCTGCTTCACGAGCAGCAGCGCCTCCGCCAGGCGGTCGCGGATGATGCGGTTGAGCAGCCCCCGCTCGATCGAGGCGTTGCGTATGCCCAGCTCCTCGGCATAATGGGCCACGCTCTGGTCTTTTACGTCCCCGAAGGCGTTGCCTTCGGTGCGCTTGAGGGTTTCGGCCACGCGGCGGCCGATGCGCTGCTCTGTCATTTTCTCGATGTCGGCGTTGATCGTGTTGCCGCCGATCGGGATGCATCCCGTGGCCAGGAGCTGGCCGCTCCTGTACATGATGTAGTCCGTCGTGCCCCCGCCTATGTCGATCAGCAGGGCTCCCGCCTCCTTCATCTGCCGCGAGATCACCATCTGCGCCGCCGCAATGGGCGCGAACACGACGTCCTCCACTTCGAGCGGCACTTCGCGCACGCAGCGCAGGGAGTTCGTGATGCGGGTTCTGATGCCGTGGATGATATGGCAGTTGACGTCCAGGGTGCGGCCGTCGAGTCCCTCCGGGTTGCTCACGGGTTCCTGCCCGTCGATGGAATAGCCGCCCATTTCGCGGTGCAGGACGAATTGATCCTGCCCGAACTGCACTTCGGAGGCGCTTTCGCGCGCGCATTCGATATGCTCCGGCAGAATGGCGTTCTGGTCGGGCGGCAGGCGGTAGGTGCCCGTGTTGTTCATGCCCGAGATGTGCGATCCCGTAATGGAGAGATAGACGGACAGAATGTCGACGTCGGCGTTGTCCTGCGCCATGATCCAGGCGTCCTTCACGCACTGGCGCACCATGTGCGCGTCCACGATTTCTCCCTTGCGCACGCCCGCGCTCGGCACTTCGCCCATGCCGATGATGGTGGCCGTGGCGTCCGGGCGCACTTCGCCCACCACCATGCAGGTCTTGCTGGTGCCGATCTCGAGCCCTACGTGGATTTTTGTGCGTGCCATGAGAAGTGGGAGATTGTGAAGCGCGCCGATTATAACACGAGCCCGCAGGGCTTCGCCCGCCTCTTGCGCGTCATGCCCGGCGGAAAATCCCTCCGCGGAATCCTCCGCCCGGCGCGGCCGGGAAGTTTCACCCCGGCTCATTCAATCACAAAACGCCGCCGCCTTCAAGAAAAAACGGCGTTTCTCCCGCGAAGCGCCGCGACAATGTGTCCCACCGCGCCGCCGCGGCGTGCGGCGAAATGTCGCGAATGCGGCGCGGCGGATTTAAAATCCGCTAGGCTTTTGGACTGTCAGCGGGTGAAGGGAGCGTATTCCGCATCCGCGCCAGTACAAAGAGCCATGAAAACATATCTTCTTCCCCTTCTCGGCGCCGCCGCCCTCGCCCTCTCCCAGTGCGGCGGGAGCAGCGGCGAATACTCCACATTCAGCATGAGCGCCGCCTCCTTCGCCAACACGACGAAGCAGTTCGTCTTCCACAACGGCTCCGGATACGGGTACTGCCGCATCAAGCCCACGGCGGACGGCTGGTATCTGAAATCCCTGAGCGCGGATTCGGACGACGATTCGGACACGGTGTATTGCAACGCCTATCTCATCTACGAGGAGAGCGCCATGGGCGAGAACCCCTCGTCGAGCATGGGCTCGATGGCGGAGGTGATCTACACGTACTTCGGCGACGGCACCGGTTCGCTCACGATCACGTCTGCTGCGTCAAACGAAGCGGTGGCGGGCGTGCTGTTCGGTGCGGCAGGGGGTTCGGTCTCGACCAGCACCACGGGGCAGTTGTCGGGGCAGGTCGACGTCATCTTCACCGGGGACGGCGCCGGCACCTATACGGGAAACGGTGTGTTTTTCAATGACTCGGAAGGCGCGAGCGGCAGCACTTCGGGCGACTTCCGCCTGTACCGGGGCAACTACTGAGGAGGGCACGGCATATGAAAAAGACGCGTTTCACCGCTGCGGCTCTGGCCGCCCTGCTGTGCGGCTGCGGCGGCGGAGGGGACGGCGATGCCGGCTCCGGTTCCGACCTGGGATCGCCCCTGGCCTCCCGCCTGAGCTCCATCACGATCACCTCGACCAGTTCGGATCAGGAACTGGGGCCGTTCTCCGGCACCACCACGGCGACGTTCACCAGCAACGCCGACGCGCGCAGCCAGGCCACGGCGGACTCGGTGACCGCGCCGCTGGGCACGTACGGCAATCTCACCTATGTGCGCAGCTCGGGTGACCACTGTTTGCTGGAATCGACGGTCAGCTATTCCTATTCCGACGGCAGCAACACGCACACCATCACTCAGTATGTGCTCTACGTGAATTTCTACTCCCGAGACGGCAACACGCTCCTCGGCTACGTGGACAGAGTTTCCGTCTACTGCAGCTATTGCGGCAACTACGTGGAGTCCCTGGAGTTCAACGCGCCGGTGGGCGGCGCCACGGCCTCGGGCACCATGATGGTGAC
>JAJQGU010000020.1 GCA_021200315.1 Akkermansiaceae bacterium | reverse complement strand
TGGCAGGGGATGAAATTCATGCTATCGTGCAGCCAGCGGTCATGGCCAGAATACGGGGCTCTTCCATACCTTAAGAGAATCTTTCAAAAAATTGCTCTCCGCGTCATTTTTTTGAACACAAATGCACCCCCGCGCGTCTATCCTCTATCAGGTAGTTCTTCTCATCATCCACATGAAATCCACAGACACAGACCCTACAAAGGCGGATTCAGACGCAGGGCTAGCTCATTTGCTTTCTCTGGTGAAGGTGACCCCGCAGCCCGAAGCCAGCTTCGAAGAACGCTTCCTCTACAATTACAAGGAGCGTCTGACGCGGGAGAGCGTCCGCAGATCGGCCCGCAGCCTGCTTTGGGAGCATCTCTTCACCTTCTTGAGAACCAGGCGCACCCTGGCATACGGCACTGCGTCCTCGGCGGGAGTCTTCGCCTTGGCTTTTATGCTCTGGCCCGGCGGCGGTGCTCCCCAGCCGGTCATCTCATCGCTTCAACCGCGCAGTTATTCCCTGAAAGAGATTTCAGCCGACATGCTGGAATTTCCCCTGCTTCGCCATGACGTCTCCACCACCGGCATCCATTGCGGCAAGAAAGCATTCCGCGGCAAGGCGTCCTTCGCTTCCTCGGGCGATGACAATTCTTCGCCCATTTCTCTTCCGGATTCCGGCGACATTTCCGAAAGCTTCGAATGCCTCACCCCCGCCTCGGAGAAGTACACCTATTCTCCCACCGGCTCAAAAAATGAGGCGCGCGGTTCCATTTATTCCGGCTACGATTCCATTTAACTGTTCGCTCCTCATTGATATACACCCCCGCGAAGGGGTTCATGAGGACGCTTTTTTCTTCCTCCCGGCCCATTCGGCAAAAAGCTTTCTGCGCGTTTTCGCATAGCGCAGAGAAAGCAGCACCGCCGTGAGCAGCAGAGCCGCGATGAAACTGACCCACGCGCCGGCGGCGCCCGGGCTCTCCGTTACCCAATTCGTGCGGACGAGCATCAGGCAGAGGGGAAACCCCACGCACCAGTAGGTAAAAATGTTCACCCGTGAAATGACGGCTGTGTCGTGCATCCCGCGCAGCGCGCCTCCCAAAAAAGATTGGATGCTGTCCGGACATTGATACACGGCACAAAGCACCAGCAATCCCTCGGCAATGGCCGCCAGCGCGGGATCTTCGGTATAGCAGGCGATAAACCGGGTGCGGAAGAGGATAATCACCGCCATCAGCAGGAAGGAGAAGGCCACGGTGGTGCACAGCCCCGTGCGCGCGAGCGCATCCACGCCCTCCCCGTCGCGCCTTCCCACATACCAGGCCATGCGAAGGGAGGCGGCGACACCCAGCGACAGAGGAAGAGAGAAGCACACGCTCGACACATTGATGCTCACTTGCTGCGCACCCACGACCACCGAGCCGAAACAGGCCAGTACAAACGACGCAGCCGAGAAAAAAGTCACCTCGCACAGCACGGAAACGCCCAAGGGGAAACCCAACTTAAAAATACTCAGAACGCCGGACCACGAAGGCGGCCTGACCGCGGACAGGCGGACGCAATGTCTCTTCATGCGCCGCGAAGAGGCGAGCAATACAAGTATCAGTCCCAGCTGCACCCAATAAATCAGAGCCGTGGCCGCTCCGCAGCCTGCGCCTCCCAGACGCGGAAGCCCCCACCAGCCGAACACGAAGGCCAAGTCGGCGGGTATATTGCACAGCAAACCGCCCAAACTGACGGCCATCACTGCGTTGGTCAATTCGAACCCTTCGAACAGCGATTTGAACACGCAATAGACCATGAACGCAGGCACGCCCCACATGACGGCAGTCACGTAATCGGACGCTATGCGCACCATGTCCCGATCGTCGCTCAGCAAGCCGAACGCGCCCCGCGCGGCAGACAGAACTACAAGCGCCGCAGCAGCGAGACCCAGTGAAAAATACAATCCATCGCGGATGAGCAGCCCCACCCGCCCTTCGCGCCCCTCCCCCCGCAGACGCGAAACCATCGGGCCGAGAATCGACAGCAGCCCCGAGCCGGCGAAAAGAACAGGAATCACGAGCGAACAGCCCAGCGCGGCTCCGGCCATCTCGACCGTGCCGGCTTTGCCGGCCACAATCGTATCCACCACGCCCATGCCCACTTGAGCCAAGTTGGCGACGAGCAGGGGAACGGCCAGCCGCAGGAGCTGCCTGAGCTCCCGTACATCAAACCATGGCCTCGCCTTCATTGCGCCTCGCCGCAATACCACCCCCTCCTCTCCCATGCTCCTGTCGAATACCGCACAGCGGCACATCGCCGTGCAGAGAACCGCCGGGACGATCCGGAACATTGCCGGTACGCTTCTCCGCGGTCTGCCGCGGCGGAGCCTTCCTCCGCGCCCGGGCGGCAGAGCGCGGAGGGAAATTCCTCAGCATCAGGAGCAGAACTCCTCATAATCGCCCGGGGACATCAGGGCGTCCAGTTCATTCGGGGCGCTCAGGCGGATTTTGCAGATCCAGCCATCCCCGTAGGGATCCGCATTGACCGCGCCGGGGGTGTTACCCAGTTCCTCGTTGACCTCAATCACTTCACCGGAAACAGGCGTGTAGACCTCACTAGCCGCCTTGACGGATTCCACCGTGGCGATGGGTTCGCCCGCGGAAACGCCGGTTCCCAATTCGGGGAGCTCGACGAACACAACGTCGCCCAGCTCGGACTGGGCGTGGTCCGTGATGCCAATGACGGCCATGCCGTTATCTTCCTCCAGAACCCATTCATGTTCGCGGGAATAGAAACGATCGTCAGGAATGTGTGTGCTCATATCGTTGTCTTGTATTGTCGTGTTGTGAAAAGTGGTGTGCCCGTAGCTTGCGCGAAAAGATGCCGTTTGTCACGCCTTTTCCATGAAAACGCAAACTTTCAGCCATCTTTTCTGTAGAAAGGCTTCCTGACCGTCACGGCGGGCACGGGTCTGCCGCGCACAATCACTTGAACAGGAGTACCCGGTTTCGCATATTCGGCCGGCAGATAAGCCATGCCGATTCCCTTGCCGATCGAGGGCGACAAAATGCCGCTGCTGAGCTCTCCCAGACGGGTGCCGTCGGGCGTCTGCACTTCGTACCCATGCCGGGGGGGCGCGCCCTTCTGGGTATACTCAATGGCGGCAAGACGCAGCCGGGGTCCCTCGGCCTTCTGCCTGCGCAGCATCTCTGCTCCGATGAAGTCCGTATCGAGCGCACAGAAAAATCCCAGTCCAGCCTCGATGGGCGTGCGGTCGGGAGAGAGATCCGAACCATTGAGCGGATAGCACATCTCCAAGCGGAGACTGTCCCGCGCACCCAAGCCGCAGGGCTTCGCCCCCGCCGCAATGAGGCGGTCGAACCATTTCACCGCCGAAGACGCCGGACAGAAGAATTCAAAACCGTCCTCTCCCGTGTAACCGGTGCGGCAGAAGAAGCAGCCGTCGCCGTCGATTTCAGCCGCCCTGATGCCGTTGCGCGAAGGGAGAAACTGTCCGGGGAAGGCATTGCGGAAAACAGCGCTGCACTCGGGCCCCTGCACTGCCATGCCCGCAAAATCATCGGAGCGATCGGTCAAAGAGACTCCCTCCGCGCGATGCGCCTCCATCCAGGCAAAGTCTTCGTCGATCATCGAGGCGTTGACCACGATCAGAAAACTTTCTTCAGCGCTGCGATAGATGATCATATCGTCGATCACGCCCCCTCGTTCGTTCAGCATCAAGGTATATTGTCCGCGCCCCACTTCCAGGGCCAAAGCGTCGTTCGTCAGCAGGGAGCCGAGCCATTCCGCCGCATGCTCCCCCTTCGCCTCAAACTGCCCCATGTGGGAAATGTCAAACACCCCGCATGCCGTCCGGACGATCCGATGCTCCCCGATAATTCCCGTCGCATACTGCACGGGCATATCCCAGCCCGCAAAAGAAACCATTCTGCCCCCGATCTCCACATGCCTGTCGTGAAGCGGAGTCCTTTTGTCTGTTTCGCTCATAGGCGTCCATAAATGGCATGAAATCACCCCTGTGTCAAGAAACAGTTTCAGACCGGCCGGGCGGGAGAGCAGAGGTCTTCCGCCGACGGGCTGCTCTCCCAGATGCCGCGCCAATCTCGCCACAGGGCATGTTTTGCGCTTGTACACGGCGGAACAGCCGCTACAATGCGGCCATGCTGTTCGTCGATATTTCTCTGCGGCGTCAGGAACTGGCGCTGCGGGACGGCGGGCCGGAAGGGGCCGTCGTCTGGCGCGCGCCCGTCTCTTCAGGCAAAAACGGCATCGGCATGGAAGAGGGCTCCTTCCGGACGCCCGTCGGGCTCTTCGAAATCGGCGAATGCATCGGCGGCGGCTTGCCCGCGAATACCATTTTCCGGGGGAGGAGACCCGTGGGCTCCTGGCCCGACGGCATCCCGGAAGGATTGACGCCCGACGCCGATCTCATTCTCGGCCGAATTCTGCGCCTGAGGGGGCTCGACCCCGGCAACCGCAACACTTGGAACCGCTTCATCTACATCCACGGCACAAATGACACCGCCTCGCTCGGAACGCCGGCCTCCCACGGCTGCATCCGCCTTGCGCCCGAAGACGCGGTCGAACTCTTCGAGCGCTGTCCTCCCGGCACCCGCGTATCCGTCTCCGCCTCGTGACCATCACATTTTCAGACGTCTGCTTCGGCTTCCTCCTCTCGCTGCTGGCCGGCCTGGCGACGGGAGCCGGTGCCGCCGTCGCCTTTTTCATGAAGAAGACGGACACCAAGCTCCTGACTTTTGCCCTGGGGAGCTCTGCCGGCGTCATGGTCTACATTTCTTTTGTCGAATTGCTTCAAACCGCACGCGGCACCCTCATGGACGTCCGGGGGGAGAGCGCCGGAGGATGGTGCGCCTCAGCCGCCTTTTTCGGCGGGATTCTGCTGGCGGCGCTGATCGACAAACTGGTGCCGGAAGACGAAAATCCTCATGAGGTTCCTGCTCTTCCCTGCCGCCTGCCGGAGGAGCGGGCGGCAGAAACCCGCTCCCCCGGCGTCCGGCGCTCGGGAATGCTCTTCGCGTTGGCCATCGCCATCCACAATTTTCCCGAGGGCATCGCCACGCTCGCCTCGGCTCTGAGTTCGGAAGCGCTGGGCGTCTCGGTGGCCGCCGCCGTGGCCGTGCACAACATCCCCGAAGGGATTGCGGTGGCTGTGCCGCTCTATTACGGCACGGGCAGCCGCCGCAAGGCGTTTCTGCTCTCCTTCCTATCCGGCCTGGCGGAACCGTTGGGCGCAGGACTGGCCGCGCTTTTCCTCATGCCATTCATCACACCCGCGCTCATCGCCGTGCTTTTTGCCCTGGTGGCCGGCATCATGGTCTACATCTCCTTCGACGAGCTCCTGCCGATGGCCGAGCGCTGGGGGCACCACCATCTGTCGATTTACGGCGTCGTGCTCGGCATGCTGCTCATGGCCGTGATTCTTGCGCTCTGAATTCATGCGCATCCTCCGCCGCTCCGCCCGGACGGGGCACCCCGGCGGACAAAGGCGGCCGGCCGGCTCTATGGTTCCGCCGCAATCGCCTTGCGTTCCCATTTCCCGTCGCCGACTGAAAGCACCTCGATACGAACGGGCTCGAGTCCTCTGTGATAAAAGCCGAGTTCCTTTGCCACGGGTGCGCTCACGTCCAGAATGCGCCCCCGGATGAACGGGCCGCGATCGTTCACGCGCACGACCATGCTCCTGCCGGTGCGCAGCGAGGTGACGCGTATCTTGCAGGGGAGGGGCAATGTGCGATGCGCGGCGTGCACATGATGAGGCTTTACATTCTCGCCGATAGCCGTCTTGGCCGAACGCCAGCGGGAGCCTCCCTCGTAGTGGGAACACAATCCCTCCGCCTTGTAGGTCAGAGCGTTCTCTACACTCATGGGAATGAAACGGTTGCCTTTGATCGTATACGCCGACGTCTTATACCCCGGATAATCGCCCGATTTCGGGTTGGTCTGCTGAAAGGCGCACCCCGGGAAGAGCAGAGCCAAAGCCCCCCCCATGCCGAAAAGAAGCCGCTTCATTCTTCCTCTCATTCTGAGCTTCGGTTCAATGGTCGTCAAGAGAAACCCGCCCTCCGGGCGAGGGAGCGGCGTCACTTGAGCAGCATCACGATGCTGCCCGCCGTGATCAGCAGCGCCCCGAGGACGACCTTCAGGTTCACGGCCTCGCCCAGGAAGACGAACGCCAGTATGATGCTGATCACCACGCTGAGCTTGTCCACAGGCGCCACCCGAGACATGTCCCCCACCTGCAGCGCCTTGAAATAAAAAAGCCAGGAGAGCCCTGTAGCCGCGCCTGAAAGCACCAGGAAGAGCCACGTGGTGCGGCCGACATCGCGCACTTCATGCAAATGATTGCCGAAAAGCACAATCCCCCAGGTCAGGGCGAGAATCACCGTCGTACGAATGGCCGTCGCCAGATCGGAATTGACGTTTCTGACGCCGACCTTGGCGAACAGGGCGGTCAGCGCCGCGAAGAAGGCGGAAAGTAAAGCGTAGTATTTCCACATGAGAGCCGGATGATTGTGTGAGATGTCGCTCGGGTTCTGTAAGCCGGATTCTGTCCGCCCGAATAAACGGGTTGTGCGGCCATTTTTCTCGCGCTTGCGCACGCCGGGCACTGAGCCCGATGCGACTAATACCCGGGGATCCGACGGGCAGGCAACCCTTCCCCTGTTTGTCTTGCACCGCGCGGGGTTTACAATGCCTCCCTCGTCGCCTTGGGAGCGGTGAGCTCTTACCTCCCCGTTTCACCCTTGCCTGCGCCGAAGCGCAGGCGGTTTGCTTTCTGTTGCACTTTCCGTCCGCCGGCCCTTGTGAGGCCGACGTCTCCCGCTTGCGCGGGACGCGCTGCCTTGCGGTGTCCGGACTTTCCTCTGCCGGCGCGAAACCGACAGCGGCCGCCCGAACCCGAACGACGCCGCCAGTATACAGAGCCTTTTCCGCCCTGTCGAGACTTTTCAAACAGGGAGAGCCCGGAGAAACGGCCTTTTCATTTTCCAAAACCCAAGCGCTTCGCCAGAAAATCCCGGATGACCGGCAGGATGGCACCCACCACAATTTCCGTCAGTACGCTTCGGAACATCCCCCCGTGCACGGAAGCGGCGGCGGCCCGTTCCCTCTTTCGTCTGCGCCGTCGGCGCCACCATCCCCAAAGCCCCCCTGCGGCCACCGCTCCGAGAGCCATTTTCGACTGTTCGGCGGAAACGCCTGGGATGCGGGGCAGCCAGGCGGACGGCCTCTTCATGGCCGCGGACATGTTCTCCATCTCTTCGAGCACATTCACGCGCGAGACAGCCACGCGCATCAGGGCTTCCCCTTTTCTCCGAGAGTCATTCTGAGACATTCGCAATCCTCCTTCAATTCGTTCAAGGTCTGCGGAGCCGGCGAACCGGGCTTCGCCCTGAAAGCGGCGGCCAGCACAACGAGCCCAGACACGGCGTGCAGCGCACAGAACGCCAGCGCGCACAGCGCATACCCCCAGGAGGGGCCCAGCCACAGCAGCAAAGCCGCCCACATGGCCAGATAGGCCAGCAGCAACAGGAAAAAGCCCGCGGCCAACAGCACGCAATGCCGAACCTTCCGCCGGCGGTATTCCCTCAGCTCGATCCGGAAAAGCAGCGCAAGAGCCGAAGCATGCGTCCCGAGGGCGCGCAGAAGCCCCAGTGAACGCTCAAAGACGCTCTGCCGATCCTCTTCGGAGCCGGGTGTTTGGAAAATTCCCTGCGCCATGGCCTCTGTAGAGAAAACGCCGGTGCGGCCCGCGCCCTTCCGCTCAACGGCGGGAGGCTCCGATCAGCAAGCCGAGCACAAGACCTGCGCCCAGAGTCACGAGCACGGCCTTTGTGGGATTGGCCTTCACATATTCCTCTCCCGCCTTGTGCAAATCCTTTGCCCGGCCGCACGTGGCGTCCCAGCCCTCCGAAGCGCGCTGGCGCACGATGCCGGCTCCGTCGGCGGCAGCCCGGCGCAGCTGTTCCACTTTGTCGGCGGCATAGCGGCGAGCCTGGCGGAAGCGGGTTTCCGTCTCCTTCGCCAACTCAGCGGCGCTTTCCCGTGAGTGCTCGGCGGCGGAAGAGGCGAGTTTGCTGATTTCTTCGCCGAAAGACGTGTCTGCTGAAGTATTCTGCGTATCCATGGGTTTTCAGATGTTCGATGTATTGAGGAATGCGCCGGGCGATTTTGCCGGCCGCCGACGCTTGTACGGTTTATATTAGCATGATCCAGGCGCGGAAGCAAGCCGTATCCGCCCATGCTGACACAGTGGGTCCCGAACAGGCGGACGCTCCCGGCACACCCGCAGGCACGGGAAAAGGAACACTCGCGCAATCAGCACCTTGACGCTATTCTTTCCGTGAAGCTCCGTCGCGCTTCCACGAGGAAAACGACGTGCCCTGCGCCGCTTCCCGCGTACCGATGACGCAGCCCGGCCGCGCGGCCCCGATCGGCGGATGCCGCAAATTGGCGCCATGAGCATCATCAGGCTTGACAAAAGGAGAAATTCAGAGCATATATGCACGCACAAACGAACGATATGGGAAAAGGAACCGCACTGACATCGTGGATTTGCGCTCTGACTCTGGGCGCGTGCAATCCGAGCGCCGTGCTTCCCGCGGCCGATTATTTGGGAGGACGCCCCAAAACTGATCTTCAGCCCATCGAACGCGTAAGCCGGGGATGGTGGGATCTGCCCGAAGGTCTGCAGGGGCAGAAGCGCATCGTCATCGACACCAGGCGTCAGATGGCTCAGTATTATGTGGGCAGCACACTCGTCGGGCAGACGACGGTCTCCACCGGCACCGAGGGGCGGCGCACTCCAACGGGTTCCTTCAAGGTGCTCGCCAAGGACAAGAACCACGTGTCAAGCACCTATGGCGAGCTGCGCAGCAAGGCGACGGACGAAGTGGTGGATGCCAGCTTCACGCGCGGTTCCAAGCCTATTCCCGCAGGAACCTACTACAAGGGCGCCGCGATGACCAACGGCCTGCAGCTGACCACCTCGGGGATCTGGATGCACGCAGGCTTTGTGACAGCGGCGCCGGAGAGTCACGGCTGCATCCGCCTGCCCGCCGACATGGCTGAAAAATTCTTTGCGGCCACTCCGGTGGGCACGCCCGTGCTGATCAAGTAAGCGCTCCGGCCTCAGGAGAAGCCCTCGAGCCAGTCGAGGTAAAGCGTCCACCACTGGTGCCCGAAAAAGAGCCATAAAACGGCGGCGGAGAGCATGCATGGGCCGAAAGGCATGGGCTCGCCTTTGCGGATCCCGGCGGCCGCGGCGGCCGCGAGGCCGATGACGGCTCCGGCAGCCAGAGCGAACAACGCGCCCTGCCACCCGCACAGCGCGCCTATGGACAGAGAGATCCACGCGTCCCCCGATCCCATGGCCTCGCATTTCATGGTGACGCTGGAGCAAGTTCCCTCGGCGCGCTCGATCCGATCGAGCTGAAACACTTCGCCCTGTTCGCTCTCAATGGCGGATTGCGTGAAAACCAGGCGCCCCCGCGCGCGCTCCCTGCCAGAGAGGAAAAGGGACGCTCCGTCCATGACAAGGCGATTCCGCTCCTCGATGAAGAGTTCGGACCAGCGAAGATCGGCGTTCGGCAAGTGCAGAATAATATCCTCTCCCTCATCGGCTTGCGCAAGCGACCACGCCGAATCGGGTTCGAGAGGAAGGCGCTTGGAGCCGAAGAGCAGCCGCCCCCCCAGGGCCGTAAGCCGCAGAAGGGCATACCCGACGCCCGCGCCCAGAAGGCTCAGCGGGGCAGCGTCCGCGGCGCGCATGCAGTCCGGGTCGATCAGCCAGGGAGAAAGAACCACCGCTCCCATGCCGCAGACCGCCGCAGCCGCGCTCAGCCCCGGGAGTACAACCATGGTCTCCAGATCAATGCAAAAAATGGTCAGAGCGAGAGCCAGCCAGGCACAGATGAACGCCTGGGCGAGCAGGCTCTCCGAGCTGAACAGCCATGCGGCCGCCCCGAAAAGGAGCGCGGTAACCGCTTCGACCATCCAATAGCGAAAGGAAATCCGCCCGCCGCAGCCGGCGCAGCGGCCGCGCAGCAAAAACCAGCTGCACAGGGGGATATTGTGATACCAGCGTATGGTTCTCCCGCATTGGGGACAGAATGACCTCGGCGGGTCAGAGAGCGAGAGTCCCCTGGGCAGGCGATAGATCGCCACGTTCAGAAAGGAGCCGATGCAGGCGCCCATCAACCCGAAGCAGAGCGGAAAAAGCCACGGAGAGTCGAGCGCGATCCGGCGCAGAGTTTCGGAAAAGGCGCTGAACATGAAACGGGCTCAGACGTTGTTGACGGCGTCGATCAGGCGCCGGAGCATGCCGTAGTCTCCCCGGTTGATGGTGAAAACCAGGCGCGGCAGGTCGGCAATGAGCGGTTCGTTGGCCTCCTCGGGCAGGGCGGCGGTGATTTCCATGCCGCCTTCCTTGATCAGCGGCGCAAATTCCCTCTCGAGGCAGCGCAGCGCATTTTCGGAAAGGGGCTCGAGCAGCCGGAGGACGATTTTCTCGCCCGAATAGCGATACGAATGAAAGCGGCTGTAGAAGCGGTTGATGTGCGCGATGGCCTCTTCGGGGGACTTGGTCATGAAAAGAAAATTCATATCCGACGGGGAGATCAGGCCGGAGTCGAGCAGTTCCTCCCGGATGAAGCGGGACCAGTTGGCCCAGAACGTTCTGCCCGGAGAATCGAGCAGAACGATGGGGTAAATCGTCGCCTTGCCCGTCTGCATCAGGGTGACGCTCTCAAAGAGCTCGTCCATGGTGCCGAACCCGCCGGGGCAGGCGACGAGCGCGTCGCTCTCCTTCACAAAATTGAGTTTGCGCACGTAGAAGTAGTAAAAGTTGACGAGGCGCTCCGTAGCCGCCACCACGGGATTGGCCTGCTGCTCGTAAGGCAGTGTGATATTGAGCCCGAACGAGCGTTCGGCGCCGGCTCCCTCGTTGGCGGCCTGCATGATGCCGGGGCCGCCGCCCGTAATGACCATATACCCGTTTTCCGCAGCCAGGCGGCCGAATGCGCGCGCCGTGCCGTAGGCGGGTTCCCCTTCGGCGATGCGGGCGGAGCCGAACACGCAGATTTTGCGCACGTGCCGATAGGGCGAGAACATGGTATCCGCCTCGAGCATTTCGGCCAGAGTGCGGTTCATGACATCGAGATCGTGCGGCGAAATGTCCGCGCGGGCGGCGAGAATCGCCGTGGAAAGCAGCTCGCGCAGCACTTTGGGATCCTTGTTCCCGGCATACTCCCGGGCAATTCCGTAAAGAACGGCGTCCAGCGCGGCGATTCCCGTGCTCACAGGCACCTTGAACGTCCACAGAGAGTCGTTTCCTCCGGAGAAATCGCGCTTGTCCAGATAGGGAGAATGATGCATACCGCCAGTATGCCTCTTTTTTGCCGCGATGTCAGGTCTAAAAGTGGCGAAAAATCGCCGTGCGCTCCCCGCCCGGCGCAGGCGGGAAAGAAAGGCGCGTTTTCAGGCTTGTCCCGCTGCGGGATCCGCGTAGAATGGAAGGCAGTCTATGCCTTACTGCCTCGTCCGCTCATCGCCTGTCGGCCATCTATACCTGGCGGGCGACGGCTCTGTGCTGACGGGGCTCTGGCTGGAAGGGCAGCGGCATTTCAACGCCCCCGCGCCTTCTCCGCCTGAAGTTCCCTGCCCGCCCGCCGTCACGGCTGCCCTGCGATGGCTCGATCTTTATTTCAGCGGCGAAGATCCCCCCGTTGCGGGTCTGAAACTCGCTCCGGGCGGCACGCCATTCCAGCAATTGGTCTGGAAGCTGCTCTGCGCAATTCCCCGAGGCTGCACCGTCACCTACAAAGCCCTGGCCGACGAAGCCGCCGCCCGCATGGGCGCGGCGCACATGGCGCCCCGTGCCATAGGCGGAGCCGTCGGCCGCAACCCAGTCTCCATCATCATCCCCTGCCACCGGGTGGTCGGCTCCCATGGCCAGCTCACAGGCTACGCGGGCGGGCTTTCCGTCAAACGCCGCCTGCTCGAGCTGGAGCAGGCCCAACCTCCCTGCCCGTTCTCGGATCTCCCGTCCGTCGGCCGTCCGGGATGAACGGCGCGCGGCGGCATTCCGCATCTTCTCCGCCGCAGACGCCGCCCAGCGCGGCGCACAGTTTTCGAAGACGGGGCAGAATTTCTCTGGGAGAGGCTCCGCAAAATTCCGGCTGATGGATGAGGCTGCTCCCATTCCCTCCCCGGCGCGCCGCTTTCTCGAAAAATGGATTGACAAAAGGCCGCTCGGAGCCTCATGCTCCCCTCCCCGAAGCGGCTTCGGGTTTCCGGCACGCGCGGAGCGCGCACATTCCGGACGCGGGAAAAACGGCTGGCGCAGACGGACAGGGCTTCAGGGCATGCCGCGCTTGAGTGTTTCCACCAGGCGGTCGACGCGGTGCAACTGCGCCGGGATGTCGATGCGCTGGGGGCAGTGGGGGCTGCACTGACCGCAGCCAATGCAGTGGCTGGCCTGGCGCAGCTTCGGCACGCTGCGGTCATAGCCGACCAGGTAGGCGCGCCGCGCCGCGCGATAGCGCGGGTTCTGCGCGTCCTCCGGGAGGCTGCCTTCATTGAGACACTTGTTGTAGTGAAGCAGGATGGCGGGGATATCGACTCCGTAGGGGCAGGGCATGCAGTATTTGCAGTCGTTGCAGGGGATTGTGTCATACTGCATCATGAGGGAAGCCGTCTCCTGCAGAAAGGCGAATTCCTCTCCGCTCAGCGGCTTCAGGGGGCAGTAGGTGCGGAGGTTGTCCTGCAGGTGTTCCATGAGCGTCATGCCGCTGAGCACCGTAAGCACTCCGGGCTTGCTGCCCGCGAAGCGAAAGGCCCATGAGGCCGTGCTGCGCTCCGGCTCGCGCTGCTTGAGTCTCGCCACGATGTTGTCCGGCACTTTGGAAAGGCGGCCGCCCAGCAGAGGCTCCATGACGACGGCGGGGATGCCGTGTTTCTCCAGCTCGCCGTAGAGGTATTCGGCGTTGGTGTTGCGTGGGTTGATCTGCTTGGCGTAGCGCCAGTCCAAATAGTTCATCTGAATCTGTGCGAAGTCCCACTTGTATTTCCCGTGCCGGGAGAGGAGCCAGTCGAACACCTTCACATCGCCGTGGTAGGAGAAGCCGAGGTGGCGGATATGCCCGGCTTCGCGCTCCTTCAGCAGAAAGTCCAGCATGCCGTTCTTCATGTAGCGCTCTTCGAATTCGGCCATGCCGTCCCCCATGCCCACGCCGTGCAGGAGAAGGTAGTCCAGGCGATCCGTCTGCAACTCCCGGAACGAATTGCGGTACATCGCCTCCGAGGCTTCGCGGCTCCACGTGGAGGGCGCGAAATTCGAGAGCTTCGTGGCGAGGAAGTAGCTCCGGCGCGGATGCCGGCTCAGGGCGATGCCCGTGGAGCGTTCGGAAAGTCCCCGGCAGTAGGCCGGCGACGTGTCGAAGTAGTTCACGCCATGGGCAATGGCATAATCCACCAGGCGATTGACGCTCTCCTGGTCGATTTCGTCTCCCGCCTCCCGCGCGCTGCGGCCGCTCGCCGAAGGCAGGCGCATCATGCCGAAGCCGAGCAGAGAGACGGCGTCTCCGCTCGCGGGGTTGGTGCGGTACGTCATCCGCCCCAGGGAAGGCTCTCCGGCTGCGGATCCGCCGTCTTTGCCGCAGGCGGCGAGCCCGGAGACGACTCCGGCCGCTCCCATGAGTTTCAGGAAGCCGCGGCGGCTGTATTCCTTTTCTGGATGTGGGGATTGCATGGCTGAAACTAGAATGCGCTGTGGATTTCGCGCCCTTCGACGTAAATTGCGCTGAAGGGCCGCGCGGGACAAAGATTCTCGCAGGCGCCGCAGCCGATGCAGCGTTCCTCGTTGATTACAGGGACTCTGAGTGATTCCGGGTTCTCCGGATCGACGGGCGTCATGAGGATGGCGCCCGACGGGCAATGGCGGGCGCAGTTGCCGCACGCCTGCCCGTCGCGCAGGGGGATGCAGCGCTCGCGCACCCACACGGCGCGCCCGATGCGAATGGAGCTTTTCGTCTCCACCGTGACGGGGAGGATGGCACCCGACGGGCAGAGCTGCGAACAGCGAATGCACTCCGGGCGGCAATAGCCCCGCTCGTAGGACATTTCCGGCTGCATGAGCCGCGCCCAGTCCGACGAGGGACGCAGCACGTCGTTCGGGCAGGCGGAGACGCAGAGCTGGCAGCCCGTGCAATGGCGGGCGAAGTCGCGCAGGCTGTGCGCGCCGGGCGGCACGAGGGGCGTCAATCGCCGCGGTGCCTTCTTCTCCCCGATCACGGCCAAGCCGCCGTCCACTTTCTTCGCCTCCGCGCCGGCGGCGGTCGCGCCCAGCATGAGAGCGAGGGAATGGAGAAAATTGCGCCGTCCGGCGCTGGCGGGACATCCGGCGCCGCCCCGCGCCGCCGTCCCCGGGGTGCGCAGGTTCCCGTTCCCTTCCGGCGGGGGCGCGTCCGCCGAAGCTTCTTTCCAGAAGGGCCGCAGGCGGATGGCATGCTCCCTGCATGCGCCGATGCAGTCCATACAGGCCACGCAGCGGCTCGCATCCACGCGGTGATTTCTGAAATCGATGCACGCGGCCTTGCATTGCCGGGCGCAGATCCCGCATGCGCGGCACAGCGAAGGATCCACAACCGGGCGGAAGAGAGAGAAGCGGGAGAGCAGCCCCAGCAGCGTCCCCACCGGGCAGATGTTGCCGCAATAGGCGCGTCCGTGCCTCCGGGCGAGAACAGCGAGTGCGGCGAAGGTGAGGGCGGACACCGCAAAAGTCGGCCACCCCCGCATCCATACCGATGTTTCGGAGAAGGCACAGCTGCCGGCCTTCTCCGCACCGGCGGCCAGCAGGTTGTTTCCCCAGCCGCAGAGCGGCGCGAACAGGTTGGAGACCATGCGGCCGAATGCGCTGTAGGGCTCGAGCAGCGCAGCGATCGAGCCGGCACCGAGCGCCGCCGCCGCGAGGAAAAGCGCGAGCACGCCGTACCGCAGCCATCTGCGCTCCGGCACATAGCCCGGTCTCCGCCTGCGCTTCTTGTTCCCGGCGCCCGCCCCGGAGATGATGTCCTGAAACACTCCGAGCGGGCAGACGACCGAACAGTACACGCGCCCGAAGAGGAGAGTCAGCAGGGCGATCCCCGTCAGAGCGGCTGCATTGAGCGCAAATGCGGCGGGCAGAAGCTGCATTTTGGCGGTCCAGCCCAGCCAGGGGCGGAGCGCACCGCTGACGTCCAGAAAAAGCGCCGTGACGCCGAGAAAGAAAAGGGCGGCCAGGATGATGCGGATGGTCTTCAGCATGGGGAGGTGTTCTTTCGTCAGAGCTTCTGGGAGTTGGCCCGCTGGATGTCCAGCAGGGTGATGTGTTCGTTGCGGTAGCGGGCGGCGGGGTTCTTCTCTCCCCGCGCCAGATAGGGAATGCCCGTGTCCGTCCGGAAGCGGATGGCCTTCTGCGGACAGTTCTGAATGCAGGCCAGGCAGAGCTCGCAATCGCCTGTCATGGCCGCTCCCTTCCCGTCCATCTCATAATTGCCGCGCGGGCAGAGATCCACGCAGGCGCCGCATTGGACGCAGGCCGCGGCGTCGATGCGGAAGCACTGCTCGCTTTTCGGGAAGAAGCCGACTTCGGGATCGAGGCCGAAGCGCTGCAGCGCCTCCGCGTGAGTCCGGCGCTCCAAATCGCTCACCGGCTCGTGCCAAAGCTTGCGGGCGGCGATGTCCCCGGCGATTCTTCCGAGGTTTTCCGGGATGTTCTTGTCCATTCCCGCCTGCTCGTCCATGTCGAAACCGGGCAGCCAGTTGTCCGCCATGACGAGGGTGGCGATGTAATCGAACGGATTGCCGGCACGCCTCGAGATGTCGTCCCAGATTTCCGCCGCGCTGAGTTTGCGCGCGCCATATGTGAGCACGGCGAAGGTATAGCCGGCCTTCAGTTTTGCCCTCTGGATGAAGCGCCGCACCATGTGGGGCGGCATGTGCATGTAGATGGGGTAGACGACGCCGATTTCATCCGCCTCGAAGATGCAGCGGCCCTCGCGCACCATCTGAGGGATGCTCAGCAGCTCGGTATCGGCGTCCGCCAGCCTGCGGGCGACGTGGAGGCAGTTGCCCGTTCCGGTGAAATAGAGGATGAGGCGGGTTCTTCTCCTCTTTCCCTTGCAGGCGGTCAGAGGAAGCAGAGCGGAGGACGCCAGCGCGGCAGCTCCCATGAGAGAGCCCATCCTCTTCAGGGCTCCCCTTCTGTTCATGCGGGCGTTTCCCCTGTCCGAAGAGCCGTACGGGGCGTTCCCCGGCGGGCCGCCCTTTTCCCTGTCAGATAGCTTCTTGTTCATAGACCGTGTCACGGAAAGCGCATTGCCCTGTGCGCATCTCCGAAATCGAAGTATATGCATTGGAGTAACTGTAATGCAAGATTTTTTCAAATGCGCAAAAAATAATTTCAGTCCATGGTCAGTCAATTGTAAACCGCTGCCGATAAGGAGAGCACTCCGGTAAATAATCGGCTTAACGCAAGAAACAAAGGAACACTTTCGGCCATTCCCGGAGAAACTGCGGCACTCAGGGACTCCCCTCAAAATATGTTCTCCGTAAGAAAAAAGTCAGAAAGGCCAGGCGGCGGGCGGACGGCCGAGGAAAAAAATGCGCCCGGCGTTAATTTTTGCTTGAGCTGCGATGGGGTAACGATTTAGTATAGGCAATACCGAATACGTCCATGAAGATTCTTTTCTCTTTCCGAAAAACCTTCGCAATGGCCTGTGGTCTTGCCGCCGCCCTGCTTTCCCTGAATTCCTGCTCTTCGCCGAGTGCGCCGAAGACGATGGCTGCCGCGCTGGAAGACGCCGAATACAATCAGGTATACAGCTTCAATGACCAGCTTCTGCCCAGCGCACGCCAATTCTCGGCCTGCGGCGCCCTGCCGGAACGCGCCCAGCGTGCCTTGATTCAGTGGCTGGAGGAATCCGAACTGCGCGATTTCTCCTATGCCCGCCCGCAGTATTATGTGGAGCTCACCCGGACGACGAGACGGGGACGCACAGTGACGTCGTGCTGGGCTCTCTGCACGGACGGCCGGGGCAATCTCACCGGCGTCATGGCGCCCAAGGGCAAGGATCCGCGCGTGCTCCCCACGGTGGGCAATTACAAGCTTTACGTCTGCAACACGGAAAACAAGGCGGCTCTCAATGAGGCTATCATGAGTTCTCTGGAGCCCTGCGACGCCTTTCGCGTGAGCTACCGCACGGCCAAGGGGCTGCGCACGATCTCCAAGCCGCGTCCCGCGGCCGGGGCGGAGCGTCTGGCCGCCGTGGAGAAGGCCAAGGCCGCGGCCGCTGCCTCCAGCGATGCGGATTCGTCTTCCGAGGAGGATTCTTCGGACAACGCCGGTTCGGAGGACGATCTCTCCTCGGAATCCGAGGACGACACCGATTTTTAACGCTTCATTCCGAAAGAGCCTCCCCTGCCATGCGGCCGCACGCCTTTCCGGCGGTGCGGCCGTTTTTTCTTGATGCCTCGGGCGGACAATCATAAACTCTTTCCGCGGATATGGGAAGGATCACGGAAGAATGTGTGCACAGGATCAAGGCCGCCTCCGACATTGTGGAGGTGATCAACCGCTATGTGCCTCTGCGCCGCGCTGGCTCGGCATGGAAGGCGTGCTGTCCCTTTCATCCGGAGAAGACGCCCTCCTTCTCCGTGAATCCCTCTCGGCAGACGTTCAAATGCTTCGGCTGCGGAGTGGGCGGCGACGCCGTCAAATTCGTCATGATGTTCGAGAATCTCGACTACCCCTCGGCTTTGCGCAAATTGGCCGATTTCTCCGGGGTAACCGTGGCGGAGGAACAGGAAAGCGCCGAGGTTCGGAAGCTCCGGAAACACCGTGCCCGGATCATTGAGACGAACCGCTGGGCGGCGGACTGGTATCACCGCCTGCTGCGAACCTCGCCTCGCGCGGATCATGTGCGGGAGTATCTGAAATCACGCGGCTTCGGCCTTGAGACCGTCAAGAATTGGCAGATGGGCTGGGCTCCGGCGGATTCCGCGCTTTTCCTGCGGGAGGCGGAGCGGCGGAACATTTCCGCGCCGTCCCTGCGCGAGGCGTTTCTCCTTGCCGCGGCTTCGCACGGGGAGGATTACGCCGTGTTCCGCGATCGGCTGATGTTTCCCATCCACAATCTGCGCGGCGAAGTGGTGGGGTTTTCCGGGCGCATTCTCCATGCCGGCCGGGATCCCCGCAAATACGTCAACACCGCCGAAACTCCGGCCTTCCGCAAGGGCGGGCTCCTCTTCGGCCTCCACAAGGCCACGCGGGCGATCGCCGAGGCAGACTACACCGCCCTTCTCTGCGAAGGACAGCTCGATGTCGTCGCCTGCCACGAGAAGGCCGGGCTGCGCAACGCCGTGGCGGCCTTGGGCACCTCCTTCACGGATGAACACGCGCTTCTGCTGCGCAAATACGCCGCGCGCGTCGTGTTGTGCTTTGACGGCGACGGCGCGGGAATGAGGGCCGGCGAGAAGGCGTATCGCCGGCTGGCCGCCGTGGGGATGGAGGTGTTCCAGACCCGGCTGACTGGCGGAGAGGATCCCGATTCCCTCATCCGGACGCAGGGAGCCGACGCGCTGCGCACCCTCGTGGCCGCGGCACGCCCCTATCTCGAAGTGCGTGCCGATCAGGAACGCGCACAGGCCGGGGACGACGTGAGCGCGCGCGCCGCCATGATTCCTCTTCTGATCGATCTGGCTGCCGAAATGAAGGATCCCAACCAGCGCGACGTCGCTGTGGCCGATCTCGCCAGCCGCCTGAACAAGGGGCTCGACGAAATGCGCGAGGCCGCCGCGCAGGCCGTGCTCCGGAAAAAGAGGGAAAGGGACTCCCGCCGGGAGACGGCCGTCCCGGATGCGCACGGGAAGAACGAAGAGGACGAGGACGACGCGCCGCCCGCTGATGCGCCGCCCGTCGTCGTGCACCGGGCCGTGCTGGCTCTTTGCCGCCTGTTCACATGCAACCCTGAATGCCAACAGCTCATCATCGACCGCGTCGAGGAGCTGCAGGATCCTATCCACGAACTGTCGGGGGGCGTCGTGCTCCAGCGGCTGCTGGAAGCCCCCCCCGCGCCGGGCGACGCCGAAGCCTGGCGCCTCTTTCTCGCGTCGCTCCCCCCCGAGCAGGCGGCGGGGCTCCGCGAAATCGAGCCCGCACTCTATCCGCTGGATCGTCCCGAATATTACGTCCAGGAGGCGTGCGGCAAGATCGCGCGCGCCACGCTCCGGCAGAAGCAGGATGTTCTCATGGCGCGCCTGGCGGAGCCCTCTCTGCCCGACGCCGAGCGGCTGAAGCTCATGCGGCGGAGCATGGAGATAAGACGCATGCTCATCGGCGCCGTATGAATGGAATTGACAGGCGCCCCGCTTCGGTATATCCTGCATTGCATCCTTATTCTGGAAAACATGATGAACGACGAAGAACCGACCAAACCGATATTCACGAAAGGCCTCAAGGGAGTCATTGCCAATGAATCCGCATTGAGCGACGTTCGTGGCGAGGAAGGCCGCCTGCTCTACGTCGGCTACGAAATCGAGGATCTGGTGGATCTCTGCACCTATGAAGAGATCATCTACCTTCTGCTCAACAAGCGGCTGCCGAAGCGCGACGAACTGGCCGGCCTTCAGCAGCGCCTCCGCAACGACCGCGAGCTGCCCACGCCGATTCTGGATTTCTTCAAGACGGCCACGAAGTCCGCCCGCCCCATGTCCGCCCTGCGCACGGCGGTCTCGATGCTGGGCATGTATGACGACCGCACGAAGGATGCATCGCAGATGAAGGAGATCGGGCTGACTCTCATCGCCAAGATTCCGGTGATGGTGGCGTATTATTACCGCATCTGCCAAGGGCTTGACCTCCCGCCCATCCGCACCGGGCTCGACGAAGCATCGCACTTCCTCTGGCTCCTCAAGGGAGTGGAACCTGACCCTAACGAGGCGAAGATTCTCGATACGGCCTATATGCTGCATGCGGATCACGGCATGAACGCTTCGACTTTCGCCGCCCGCGTCACCATCTCCACCCTGACGGACATGTATTCGGCGATCACCTCGGCCATCGGCACTCTGAAAGGCCCCCTGCACGGCGGAGCAAACGAAGCCGTGATCGAGATGCTCAAGGACATCGGCGATGAAGAGAACGTCGAGGCGTACATCTCCGCCAAGCTGGAGCGCAAAGAGCGCATCATGGGCATGGGGCACCGCGTCTACCGCACTCTCGACCCCCGGGCGCCGCACCTGCGCCGCATCGCCATCCGCAACTGCCAGCACATCGGCGAGCCGAAATGGATCCGCATGTCCGACAAGATCGCCAAAATTGTGCGGGAGCGCAAGAAACTCAACGCTAATGTGGATTTCTACTCCGCCTCGGTCTACTACAGCCTCGGCATCCCCACCAAGCTCTTCACCGCCGTGTTCGCCATCGCCCGCAGCTCCGGATGGGTGGCGCAAATTCTCGAACAGCTCGAAGACAACACCCTGTACCGGCCTCTGACAAAATACACGGGGCCCTCAGAGCCCATGTTCGTCCCCATGATCGACATGAGATAACCCGCTCTGACCTGCATGACGCCGACCCTCATCGAGCTCGTCTGCGAGGGGCTGGAAAACCTCCGGGACCGCGGGGAGGAGAGGCTGTCTGTGGACGACTCCGCCCGCGCCATTCTGCGGAAGTGGCTCCGATCCCCGCAAAAGGCGGCTCCCCCGCCGGCCTCCTCCCCGCCCGCGCCCGTGTCGCTTCTCGCCGCGTGCCATTCCCCGCGGGACATCGCTCCGGAAACGGCGTCCCGCGCGCCCGAGACGGTCGAAGAGAAGCTGGCCTTCCTGCTGCGCCGGGCTGAACATTGGCCGCCGGCCCGGCGGCTCGGCACCCTGCGCGATACGATGGTCTTCGCCACGGGAAATCCGCATGCGCAGCTGATGCTCGTGGGGGAGGCGCCTGGCTTCGACGAAGAACGCCTGCGCGAACCCTTCGTGGGGCGCGCCGGGCAAAAGCTCGACCAGATCATTGCCGCCATGGGGCTGAAACGGGAAGAACTCTACATTTCCAACATTTGCAAATTCCGCCCCGCCATCGCCGGGGGAAACCAGGGAACAGCGAACCGCGCGCCTTCCGACGAGGAGATCGCAGCCTGCCTCCCTCTGATCCTGGCGGAGATCCGCGCCATTCAGCCCCGATGCATCATATGCCTTGGCGGCACGGCCGCCAAGGGGCTTCTCGGCAGCGCGGGCTCCGTCTCTTCCCTGAGAGGCCGCTTCCACGAGGTGCAAGGCGTGCCGGCCCGCGTCACGTACCACCCCAGCTACCTTCTGCGCAACGAAACTCTTTCCGCCAAACGGGCTGTCTGGGAGGATATGCTCGCCGTGATGGAACGGCTCGGCATGCCCGTCACCGAAAGGCAGTCGAGATATTTCCTGTCCGCGCGATGAACGCACGGCGCCCCTTCCTTCTCAGGCGGCCGCGCTACATGCGGAAATGTTCGCCCAGGTAGATGGTGCGCGTGTGCTTGTCATGCGCAATCTCATCCGCCGTGCCGTGTTTGATCACGCGCCCCTCGAAAAGAATGTAGGCGCGGTCGACGATGCCGAGGGTCTCGCGCACGTTGTGATCGGTGATCAGGATGGAGAGCCCGTCCGTCTCGCGCAGTTCGGTCACAATGCGCTGGATGTCCTGTACGGCGATGGGATCCACCCCGCTGAAGGGCTCGTCCAGCATGATGAGCCGGGGATTGGAGGCCAGAGCGCGGGCGATCGTGAGGCGGCGTTTTTCGCCTCCGGAAAGCTGGATGGCCTGCGAACGGCGGATTTTCATGATGCCGAAACGCTCCATCAGCTCCTCGGCCCGGCGCCGGCGATCGGCACGGGAGAATTCCCGGCGCGTCTCCAGAATGGCAAGCAGGTTGTCCTCGACGCTGAGTTTGCGGAAAATCGACTCCTCCTGAGGCAGGTACCCCATGCCGAGCCTGGCGCGCTCATGCATGGGCAGACGCGAAATTTCGCGGCCGCCGAAAAAGACGCTGCCCTCATCGGGCTGCACGAGCCCCGCCACCATGTAGAACGAAGTCGTCTTGCCCGCGCCGTTGGGGCCGAGCAGGCCGACAATCTCCCCGTGACGAACGGTGAGCGACACGTGGCGAACCACCTGGCGATGACGATAGGATTTGCACAGATCCCGGGCTTCGAGCAGAGGGGGGGGCTGGTCGGGCGGCGTCATTTTTCGATGCTCTTGAAGGAATCGAGATCCTGAAGGTGAATCTTGTTCTTCGCACCTTTCACATAGGCGCTTCCATTGGCGTAAATGCGGATGAAGGCGCCGGGGCCCTCGAACGTGCTGCTGCTGTCGCCGTAGGAAAGAAAGAGCCTGCCGCCGGTGAGAATTGTCTCTTTCGTCTTTACGTCGTAAGACATTTTCTCGCCGCGGGCCTCCATCCAGCGTCCCTGTGCATCGAGCCGGCGAAGGATCACATTGCCGTCGGCTGTGATCAGGCGGGCGTCTGAAAAGTCGACGTTCACATTGTCAAGCGAAGACGCGGCCTTTTCTCCCTTCTTCCGTTCCTCGAAGTCTCTCTTTTCGAGAAAGACTTTGAGTTGGTTGTCGCAGTCAAGGCTCATGGTGGGGTTGCGCAGGCGCACCTCGCGGATGAACACCAGGACGCCTTCTTCCATGTCGAAATAGAGCCCGTCTGCACAAGTGATCTCCGTCTCCCCCTCGATGGCCGGCGCGTCGGCGGCCTTTCGAGTCTTCGCCTTGCCGGAAGACCTCTTCTGCACTTGCGCGGCGATCAGGAAGCCGCGCACGGCGGTTTCGACTTTCGCGTTCTCCGCCTCGCTGGCCGCCCATGCCTGCTGCGCCGCGCTCTCGTGCCCGGAGGGATCGAGGGGGGCGAACGCGGCTGCTCGGGCGCGGGCTTCGGCTTCGTCGATTTCCCGCACGATGGCGGGAGGCGGAGCAAGGCCGCGATCTCCATCAGCATCCGGCTCCCGCGGGAGATCCTGCACAATGTGGGCAGGCGGCGGCTCGGCGGCCGCCGCGGCGGCCAGCGTGAACAACAAGGCGGAGGAGGCGATGTTCATGGTGAAAAAGAGATGTCAGGGTTGTGTCGCTGCGGCGCCGCGCACCGAGAATGTGGTGCGCACGGGGCCGATCAGGAAGCCGCGTTTGGTGTTGACGTCGAGGGAAAAACCGGTTCCGACCGCGGTGAATTGGGAATCGTCGAGCATGGCTTCCCCTTCACTGCGTATCATTTCGGCGTCGAGGTCGTACACTGCATTCCGAGCCGAGATGCGCGTCTCGCGCCCGTCCGGGCTATGGAGCACTGCCTTCAGCGCATCAGCCAGCACGTGCGAGGCGTCGATCAGGCGGAGGGTGTGGAGCCACATCTCCGCATCCAGACGATGCTCTTGGTAGCGCACGGTGCGAATAGTCTTCAGCACGTTCCCGGGCTGGAGATACCGCATGACGGAGAACCCGCGCTTCGCCGGAACGGCGGAAGACGCCTCCGCGGAGAGCGCATACCCCCCCAAGAGAAGCAGCATGGCTGGGAGCCAGCGGATCATTTCGAAGCGGCGATCGCGTGATGAATGGCCTCCAGCCTCGCCAGCGTCTCTTCGAGACGCTCGAGCGGCAGTTGGGTAGAGCTGTCCGAAAGCGCGTGCGCCGGATCCTTGTGCACCTCCATAAAGACTCCGTCCACACCCACCGCCATGGCCGCCGACGCCAGCAACGGCGCCAGCTCCCCGTCCCCGCCCGTCGTCTCTCCCAGCCCCCCGGGTCTCTGCACGGAATGTGTGGCGTCGAAGACCACCGGCGCTCCCAGTTCCCTCATCCAATAGAGACTCCTCATATCGGCCACCAAATTGTTGTAGCCGAAGCTCACCCCCCTCTCGCACAGCATGAAGCGTTCGCACCCAAATCTCCTCATCTTGTCGGCCAGAGGTCCGGCATCCCACGGCGCGAGAAACTGCCCCTTCTTGATGTTCACCGGCCGCCCGCTCCGCGCACATGCCTCGAGCAAATCCGTCTGCCGGCACAGAAACGCCGGCACTTGCAGAAGATCCACATGTTCGGCCGCGATGCACGCCTCTTCCGCCGTGTGCACATCCGTCATCACCGCCACTCCCAGCCCTTTCCCGATCTCGCCCAGTATGCGGCATCCCTCCTTCACTCCGGGACCCCGGAACGACGACGACGACGTCCGGTTGGCCTTGTCATACGACGCCTTGTACACGAAAGGCACCCCGAGTCTCCTGCATATCCCGGCAATGCCGCGGGCCATCTCCCACGCGAATTCCTCACTCTCCAGCGCACAAGGCCCCAGCAGGTAAAACGGCCTCGCGCCTCCGATCTCAACGTCTCGAATGAAAAATGACATGCTTCGCAAATGTTTTCTCTATTCTCTCATCCTCCCCTCTCCCCGTCAAGCACAATGCGCGCTTCACCCTTCACACCGTTTCAGCCCTCCGCGCGGAAAAAAGCTTCCCTCCGCCGCGGCCGCGGCGGAGGGAAGCATATAACGATATATCCCAATATAATGAAAATCATTCACTCATTTTTTTCAGACGGACGGGGCGAACCGCCCCGCCCGGAACGCGCTTTGAAGCGCGTGAACGCCCTCAGGCGCGTCTGCGGCGGAGAGCCAGCGCACCCAGCGCGAGAAGCCCCAGCGTGGCCGTCGCCGGTTCTGGCACGGCGCTCGTCGCCGTTACTGTGATGTCTCCGAGCGTCCATCCCTCCAGCCCTGCCGCCGAGGTGCTCAGCGCGCTGATGCTGGCGGTGCTGGCCATCGTCGTGCTCGTGGTTTGCGTAGAGGTATTGCCCTCCGTATCGGTGAATTCCAGCGTCACGGTGAGCTCGGACGTATCAGCGGCGTATGCAAGCGTGTAGGACACCGTGTCCCCGCTCGTAACGTCGCTCTGTGTGAGCGCATACGTGCCGCCGCTGGTATTATTGAGTTTGACTTGGAACTTGTCTTTATCCGCAGGCTCTTGTCTAGTACCGGCCAGATAGAATTGAAACCCGCCCGGGTAGGTGTCGGCGAAAGGATTCGTCGTGGACACCAGCAGAGCGACGCCCCAATCTTTCATGAATGCATTTTTGTTGTTGCCGGGATGATGTTGGGTTGCCGTCTCCGCCGCACGCGCCGCATCCCGCGGCGGAGGACGGAGCACCGGGAGAAAACCGCTCCCCGCGCCCAAAGGACCGTTTTTGAAATCATCAGCAAGCGCCGAATTTAACAAGGATTCAAAAATGGCATTGTTTCGGTCGATGATAAAAGTCTGATTCTTTTTCAGCGTTCCCTTTTTGAAAGAGAATGGTGGGTAATACATTCCATCAACATAATTGAACACTCCTGCGGCCTGATCGAATCCAAGTTCAATAGCGCGAATTTTTGCCGCCATTGTTGACACTTTGAAAAAGTCTGCAAATTCACTAATGGCAAGTTCCATAATATACGCTCTGCTGGTAGATGTTAAAGAGCGAGTCAGGTGATTAAGAATATCATTCAGCTTAGCCCGCCCTGTTCGAGCGGGAATAAGAATCTTTGGAGCTATTGCATTTGCTTGCCATTCCATCCATTTTAGTTCTTCTTCTAATTTGTCTGAGTCTTTTTTATACTCTTCAACAACAGCATAGGAAATGAATGTAATCTGTGGATTGATGAGTTTTTGAAACTCAAAAATTATAGTGTTTATCCCAGTGGACGCATTCATGGATTATGGTGTTATTCACTGAGCCAATATTCCGCATAAAGAAAACATCAGGGCTTACCAGAATCGTTCCCTCTTCAATATCGGCTGACACTACATTTTTGTCTCGGTCATAGATATCAACGGTCGCGTTGTTAAAATAGGTTTGACCGAAAATACCATCGGGCAAGGGAGCCAGATGAACCGACAAACACATTGCATCTAAGACATCTTTGATAGGGAGCGGCATGGGCGTTTCAAGTGCTTTCGGGCAGTATTTTTTTAAGAATTTTTCGGCATGAATGTCGAGATCACTCGAATAAACATACGGAATCAAATACTGCGAAAGCGCGTCTTCTTTATTGAAGCACTCCTTACTATACTCGCCCACAGAAGTGATTGTAACCATGTTTAGCCCGCACCGGAGTATCCCTGTAAAAGAGATGGAAAACCACGCGGATGCAACATCCTCTTCATAGTCACGTCTGGACCAACCTTTGACAATGATATCCGTCTGAATCGCCGCCCGAAATAAAATCCGGTCGTCTTCGGTTTCCTTAAATGTCACACCCATCACATGGAGATCGTCGAGTTTAGCATAATTTGGATCTGCAGCAAGACTGGTATGTAAATTCAGCCTGCTGCGGTTCTGATAGATATACGAACTGAGTCGATTAAACATCAGGTCGTAATATTCATCTTCCAGATATGTTGCAAAAGTTCTGGTCTTACTCATCAAAGGAACCCCTCCTGTCTACTACTATATCGTAGTATATTTCATGCCTCATAACTCGTGAGGTGTGATATTTTGATTTGTCGATTTGGCGGACGAACTCAACAAACTTCTTTTGCTCCAGTAAAGATGCATTCGGCATCAATAGATTGTGAAGCTCATTTTTGTTGATGGCTAAAATTGTGCTCCCATGTCCCATAGAGCCTAATTCATTTGCCATTGCACGAAAAGCATACAAAAAATATTCGTTGAATTCTGTGGAGGCTTTGCTTCGTATAGCAGCAAGACCACGTCCAATACAGCAATCTTTTGTGGCTAAATTAACCGTGCCAACAGGTGCTCGTACTGACATCAGAACATCTCCGGCTTGAGCCATTCTTGTGGGAGCAGTGCAGAACATACCGTCTCCAACATATTTATCAGTAAATTCGCCGCTACCTTGATAAAAAGGTACTCCTTCTCCAACAGTGTTATATGAATCTGATGTTGGAGATTGCCCCATGACAATAGTGGTCAGTTGAATAAGCGGCACTTTTTCGGTTGAACCGAACATCTCCATAAATCGAGAATTGCAAACAGTTGACAGTGACTACCCGATGTATTTCCGGTGTGATTCCTTCACGTTATTCTGGTTCACCATAGCATATTGTAGCGTGGTGTCGATACTCTGGTGACCCAAGAGCTGCTGCACCTGCTCTATGGGCATCCCCTTATCAATCGCCATCGTTGCCAGCGTTCTGCGAAACTTATGAGGATGAACCTTCTGAAAGTTCAGCTCACGTCCAATTTTGCGAAGCCGAATTTCGACACCGCTAATTTGGAGCCGGTCAAACGGCTTCAGAAGGGAAACAAACAGTGCCTCATTATCATCAGTTCTTTCGGTCAGGTAACGCTGGAGATGAATCTTGGTGCGGGCATCAAAATACACCTTCCTCTGTTTATTGCCTTTGCCAAAGACGATACACTCACGATTTTCAAAATCGACATCCGAGCGGTTCAGTTTAACCAACTCGCCGACACGAATGCCCGTGGAGGCAAGTATGTCAATCATTGCCAAGTCACGTGTATTGTCGCAGTGGTCACGCATCAGTTCTAATGATTCATCGGAGTAGGTTTCTTTTACCGTCTTGCCGGTTTTTACCTTGTGAATCCTTCTTACCGGACTCTTTACAATATAGTCTTCGTCTTCCAACCATGAGAAGAAAGACGAGAGAATACGTCTCACGTTATCCAGCGTTACTTTGCTGACAGTACCACGGCGCTGATATGTGTCGAGATAACCACGCAAATCTTCCGTGGTTATCTGGCATTCCGGTTTGTTAATTGCTTCCAGCATATTGCGAATGGTTGATTCGTAATAGCGGAGAGACTTTTCTGAGCAGCCCTCTACACGCTTCGCCGAAATAAACAGCGGCAGCATATCTGTCTTTTTGTTGGCGTCCCCTGATGGGACGCTTTCCAATGGTGCCAGGTGCTTATTCAGCACCTGATACACCTGCTTCATTTGTTCTTCAGTCAGGATATTAGATAAATCCTGCTGTATGTTTTCGATTACCTGAGAGATCATAAAGTTTCCTCCTTTTCATATCCTCCGTTACCGGTGTTTCCACGAGCCGGAGGAAACTTCATGCCCTTTTCAATTAGCCAAGATTCTCTGCAATGATTCTTTTGTAGGTCGCAGTCAGTTCAGACAGTGCCTGTTCGAGTTCAAATTTTGATTTGTCGATTTGGCGGACGAAGGAGGCGAACTGCTGTTGAATGTCCAAACTTGGAACAGGGAAAATGACTTGTCCGAGGTTCTTACGACTGATACGCTTACGAGTGCTGCCTGTTACAGAAGTACCTATTTGGGAAGCATATAGCGATGTAAGCGTATATGCGACAAAGAACTCCGGCAATATCATTTCTTTTAGACGTACAATACTGCAATCGACAGCAGTTATTGCTTTACCTAAACCTTTTGGTATTACGCAGGCTCGTCCAACTGGATCAGGAAGTCTCGAAATAAGAATGTCATTAGGTAAGACTTCTGTACAATGCAGTCGGTCAAAGGTCGGTTCATCTATGAATCTGGCACGTTCTCCCTTGTCCAGATAGACACCATTACCCACATTGCCAGTCTGAATCAACCTGATACCTTCATCAGACTGGTCTTTGCTTTCAATCCAGTCCCCATCCGCAAATAAAGTACACACATTTTCTATGGTAGAGCATTTTGTTTCATCCCCTATATAGGAAGCGAACTGCTCCATAAATCGAGATTTCACCAGTTCATCTGTTGCTGAAATCAGTTTTTGATATGCCTTCTTCGTATCGTCAATTGCCCACAAAAGCTCTGCAAGCTCTTTCTGCTTGTCCATATCGGGCAATTCAAATTCATAGTTCTTCAGATGTTCCCATTTCACGCGCGGAGAAAGGGAACCGGCAGACTTACCGACAGCGAAGTCAAACAAGGCATCATTTTGAATAATGAACGGAAGTAGCTCCGGCAAAATGCGGTCGGGTTTCGCTTCAATAACCGTGATGTCACCGGAACAGATGCCGTCAAATGGTGCGACAGCAGCTTTTTTCAAATAAGCACGGCGACGTCCAAACAGGACATCTCCTTTGCGGAACATTTTAGTGAAGGTGTTATCGCTGCCTTCGTCCCAAGTAGTCAAAGTGATTTCTTCCGGCACAAGGTGCTCAAGACCGACAACGGGATATCCATCTTTACTGCCTTTGCAGGTTTCCTTATGTTCCACGGCAACGTCTCCAAGAAAAACCTTACTCATTAACATCTGCCTCCTTTCCCAACAGTGCATTTAATTTTTCATAGCTCAGCTTCATCATTTCCGAGGAGGCTCTCCAGCTATCATAGTGTTCCTGAACGGTACGGTTGTCGGTTTCCGCTTCATTAACCTCCGGTTTTACATACAGCGGTATGCTCAATGAAAAGTTGTTATCCGCAATATCTTGAATGGTGGCCACTTTTGCAAAATCGCCATCATCAGTATAGCTGTCATAGGCAGCGGCAATTCGAGCGATGTGTCGCTCCTCCAAATAGCTTTGTGCGTTTTTGCGTTCCACTTCATTTACAGCATTAATGAACAGCACCTGTCCTCGACGATCGGGGCGCTTGGTCATACGGCAAATCATGATGCAGGCTTCCATCGGTGAATTATAAAACAAATTGGGACCAAGGCCGATAACGCATTCTACCTTGTCTCTGCGCACCAGCTTCTCGCGCATTGTACTTTCTTCGTTACGGAAAAGAACTCCGTGCGGGAAGAGAATCGCGCATCGACCGGTATCTTCCTTGAGACTCGCAAGGATGTGCTGCAAAAAAGCATAGTCGGCGCGCCCTTGCGGAGGTACGCCTAAGAAGTTGCGCCCGTATTTATCGCTTTCAAACGCTGCTCGATCCCACTGGCTGATAGAGTAGGGTGGATTCGCAAGGACAAGGTCGAACTGCTTCAATTTCCCGTTCTCAATAAACGCAGGAGCGGCAAGTGTATCGCCGTTTACGATGTTAAAATCCTTGACACCATGAAGGAACAGATTCATCCTTCCGATAGCGGAAGAGAGGCTGTTGATTTCTTGTCCGTATACTGCAACATTGCGCCATTCCTTATTCTTTTCTTTGAGATATGCGATAGCTGAGATAAGCATACCGGCACTTCCACAAGTTGGGTCATAGATGGATTCGCCAGATTCAGGCTTCAGCATTTCCGTCATCAAATGCACAACGGTACGATTCGTGTAAAATTCCTGTGCGGTATGTCCACTGTCGTCAGCAAATTTCTTGATAAGGTATTCATACCCTTGCCCAAGTTCATCTTCTGGGCAGTTCGCAATTGAAAGTGTTTTTGTGCTGAAGTGTTCCAATAGGTCTTTCAGCAGACGGTCGGACAGGCGGTTTTTATTTGTCCATGCTCCGTCACCGAAGATACCTTGCAATTTATCGATGTTGGCATTTTCAACTTTGCGAAAAGCCTCGACAATAGCGACACCGACATTTTCACTTGCCTCACGGACATCATTCCAGTGGTAGCCCTGTGGGACAACAAAGGTGTGGATTTCAATCACATCAAATTCGGCTGCATCTTCACCATACTCTTCAACAGCTTGTGCCGTTTCTTCATCGTAAACATCACAAATGCGTTTGAAGAACAGCAGCGGAAAGATATATTGCTTATAGGCACCGGCGTCAATATTGGTTCTCAGAAGAACTGCCGAATTCCAAAGGTAAGACTGTAATTCCTCAATGGTTATTCTTTTACTCATTGATGTAACCTCCCTTCAGTAAGAGCTGACGCATTTTTTCTTCAGCAGTAATCATCTCTTCGTAAGCCTCAAAATACTGCCTGCGGATTTCTGCCGGAGGAACGGTTTCCTGCTCTTTCTTTTCGATGTAGTTGTTAATGGCAAGCGAGTAGTCTTTATCCTTGATTTCGGGTATGGTCACGATTTTGACTTTTTCGATAACGTCTTCATACGCGGTATAAAGACTGTAGACCGTTTGAATATCATCCTCGCTCATTATGTTCTGTGCCCGCTGTGGTGTATAGATGTTGGAAGCGTCAATCATGCAGATGCGACCTCTGTGCGAGACCGCTTTATTGTTGTTCAAGAACAGAATACAAGTCGAAACACCGGTGGAGTAAAATACACCACTGGCCATCGTAATGATAGCTTCAAGCTTATCTGATTCAACAAGTTGTTTCCTGATTTCGCCCTCCTTGCCACCTCTAAAAAGTACACCTTGCGGAAGCACAACGGCACAGCGGCCGGGATTTGGATTATCGTCGTCTTTCTCGTCTTTCATGGATTTTACCATGTGCTGAAGCCAGGCAAAGTCACCGTTGGAGTCTGTCGGGCAACCCCAGATATTTCTTCCGTAAATATCGCTGCTGAATTGCTCGGCTCCCCAGTTCTTGAGCGAAAACGGAGGATTTGCGACCACACAATCAAATGTCTGCAGAGAGTCACTCTCCAGATAATTCGGAGAACGCAAGGTATCGCCCTGCGTTACTTTGAAATCTCGCGCACCGTGCAAAAATAGATTCATTCTTGCAATAGCAGATGTAGCAAGGTTTTTTTCTTGCCCATAAATTTTGCCATAAGTCTGCTTATCATCATGCATAAATCTGATAGCCTCGATTAGCATTCCCCCGGTCCCACACGCAGGGTCATATACAGTTTCTCCAGCCTTTGGAGCCATCAGCATAATCAGCAATTTCACAATAGAACGGGGTGTGTAAAACTCACCAGCATTCTTCTTTGATAGATCGGCAAATTTCTTAATGAGAAACTCGTAACTGTCGCCCATAACATCTGCAGAGTAATTTTCATTTCCTACCTTGATTTTTGACATATGCTCAATCAAGTCTTTTAGGCGCTCGTCGGACAATTTTGTTTTATCTGTCCAGTTTGCATCATCAAAACTACTGAACACGCCGCTGAGAGTATCGGGATTAGCACGTTCAATACCATTCATGGCATTAACAATAGCGACACCGACATTTTCACTTGCCTCACGGACATCTTGCCAATGACAATCTTCCGGTATCACAAAACGATGGTTCTCCGGAAAGCTGGCATATTCTTCATCGCCGCCGGATTCCTCAAGTGCCGCCTGCGTTTCCTCATCATATACGTCGGAAAGGCGCTTATAGAAGAGGATAGGAGTTACATAACTTTTGTATTCGTCCTGATTTATAGGACCGCGCAAAATGTTACAGGCTTCAAACAGGTGCGAGAAGAGCTTCTGACTTGTTGTTTCTTCGTGATGTGCAACGCTGGCTTCAAATTCCGTATCTGCGACATCCATAGCTGATTGCATCATTTCCGCACGACCTCCTATTTCTGCTTTTTTACCAGTAGAAGGTTCCACACCAACACTACCGCTTTCTTGAATCTTTTCGAATTTGGGTGGATATCGATTTTCAAATTCCAACAAAATCTTCAAGAGCCGCTCGTCTAAAAATGTAAGGGCGTGTTTTCTTATATTTGTTGGCACACCATAATATGCTTCCGCTACAGCACCGGTAATAGCAGCAATGGTATTGCTGTTGCCGCCAATAGAAATAGCATTACGAATTGCGTCCTCAAAGCAGGTGGATTCGAAGAATGCTTCGAGCGCTTGTGGCACAGTATTTTGACAGGTTTCGTTGAACTGGTAAGTATCACGGATGGAATCCAGCGTAAAGTCAATTGGATAATAGTGCTTTACGATATAATCCTGAATTTCCATAAGACTGTTGCCTGTCCGAGCAAGAAAGACTGCAACCGCAGTAGCTTCCGCACCCTTGATGCCTTCCGGGTGATTGTGGGTGATTTCAGTGACACTTTTTGAAAGAATGATGGCTTCTTCAATAGAGTTTGCCACATATCCGCATCCACTGATACGCATAGCTGCACCATTACCATAGCTGTTGTATGGATGCGGATGATCGGAATATATCCATTTGCGGAACGAACCGCCATAACCGCAGTTCGGATATGGACGACCGATTTTTTGCATGGAATGAACTGTCTGTTCGCTGAGGTCGCTATAGTCAGAATTGCTTCGCATAAGAGCGTCACATATGGCCAGCGACATTACAGAATCATCTGTAAAGAAACATTTATGGGTGAGCAGGTCGAAATCCTTTGATTTGTGGTTATCCCGCTCAAAGCGTGATCCGACTATATCACCGATGATTGCTCCAATCATTTATGAACCTCACTTTCAAAATTAATAATACTGCTCAATATAGTTATAGGCTTTATCAAAGACATCATTGTCTTTGATTTTGTATTTAATCCAGACGACACGGCGGAGAGCTTTTCTAACTTCTTTCTTACCGTCTGTGGTTTTCTGCCAAGCATCAAACCGAACAGATTTTACGATGCTGTCAATGTCCGCAACGATGCGCTCCACAATAACAGGTGTACTGCGGTTTTTTACGCCATTAAAAAGTTCAGTAAGTGCTGCGATACCTTTATCCACCTCTTCCTCTGGTACAACTTCCTTTTCGGCCTGTGCAGCCTCTTTAGCCAATTCAAGTAGACGTTTCAAAAATTCGATGCTGGTGATGACTTTCTGTTCATGTTGTTCACGTAAGGATTCCAGCTTCTCACCAAGCCGTACAAACTTCGGGTCGTTAGAGTGATTCAATATTTTCGCAACGAGATTAATTTCAACCTTTTTCGTTGTCTTCCTCAAATCCTTCTGTTTCTCTAAGAAGTCATCGATAAGGTCGGCGTCCATAGAAAGAATATCCATGTCTTCATCGGCCTCACCGACAGTGACATTCTGATGGACAAGTTCAATAGTTTTCGCGCCAAGAGATGCCCAGATTAGTCCGCCGCGACCGTCTGTCGGTTTTACAGATTCATATACACGGGAAAGCCACTGATAATCGACCTTATATGGATTCAGGAAGCCGTCAGGCGACAGGGCATCCCACGCGCGATTTAGGACGCGGTAATCTGCCGCAAATGCATCCTTTTCTTTGTTTGTGGGCAAGCATTCCTGTGCGGCCATCAAACCTTCCCAGCCTTCAACAGTCCTGTCTACGCCCATAAAATAACTCAGGCATTTCTTCAAGAGTGCCGGAAGCTGCTTTTTGATTTCTTCAATGTTTGTGATGATACGGCGCATACTATTTTCATCAAAATCAAGAGCTTTCGCCACATCATCAAAGATGCCGATATAGTCAACAATCAGTCCATGCGTCTTTCCTTGGTCATATGTTCTGTTGGTACGGCATATGGCCTGAAGAAGGGTGTGGTCTTTCATCGGTTTGTCAAGATACATAACTTGAAGAATCGGTGCATCAAATCCAGTCAATAGTTTCGCTGTGACAATCACAAGTTTGAGAGGACTGTTTGGGTCACGGAAATAGTCCAGAACCTTTCCTTCTTGGTTACGGTCACGGCGATATTTTTTATATCGAGCTTCTTTATCGTTATTCGTATCCATGACAATCGTGGTAGCTTCTTCACCGAGTAATTCGTCAAGAATATCCTTATACTTCAGGCAGCATTCTCGGTCATAAACGACCACTTGCCCTTTGTAACCGTTAGGCTCTATCTTCTCCTTGAAATGCTTGGCGATGTGTTCACACACCTTGCGGATACGGGCAGGATCGCACATAATGGCTTTCATATTGACACGACGTGAAAGTTCATTCTTTTCATCTTTTGAAAGCCCAGCCTCGTTGGTCATTTCATCAAACTCTCGGTCAAGTTTATCCTTGTCCACATGGAGTTTTACCGGAACTGGCTCGAAGTAGAGAGGCAGGGTTGCCCCATCACGGATGGAATCTGAAAAGGAATAACGACTCATATATCCGGTGCGGTCCTCTTCAGCACCGAATGTGGCAAAAGTGTTCTTGTCAACACGATTGATAGGTGTACCAGTCAGGCCGAAGAAGAATGCATTCGGAAGAGCCATCCGCATTTTTTCACCAAGGTTTCCTTCCTGCGTTCTGTGTGCCTCGTCCACCATGACAATGATATTGTCACGCGCGTTCAGTTCGCCGTCAGCTTCTCCAAATTTGAAAATGGTTGTAATAAGGATTTTCCTCATATCACCACGGAAGAATGAAATCAGTTCTTCCTTTGTGGATGCGCTTGTAAGGTTAGGTATATCAGATGCATTGAAAGTGGCAGTAATTTGCGTTTCAAGGTCAATGCGGTCATCAACAATTACGACCGTTGGATTCTTAAGCTCTGGAATCATACGGAGTTTCTGTGCGGCAAATACCATCAGCAGAGATTTACCGGAACCTTGGAAATGCCAGATGAGACCCTTTTTCGGATAACCTGCGACCACACGATTAACAATCAAATTTGCACCTTCAAACTGCTGGTACCGGCAGATGATTTTATATTTGCGGTATTTCTTATCAGTCGCAAACATAGTGAAAAATTGGAAGATGTCCATTACCTTTTCCGGAACAATCATATCTTCGATACTGATTTTTACATCGGCAAGACCACCTTCCGCTTTGTGGGTAGCGGTATGCCAAGGCCCCCACATATTAATGGGCATATTGATCGAACCATAGCGGTAGCATTTTCCTTCTGTTGCGAAGTTGAATACGTTCGTCACAAACATAGCTGGGATGCTCTTTTCGTAGGCTGCAATATCTCCAGCGGCATCGAGCCATGTAATCGCACTGCGGACAGGAGTTTTGAGTTCGCCGACAGCGATCGGGAATCCATTAATGAGAAGCACAATATCAAGACGTTTTTTGCCGCCTTCCGCTTGTTGTTGATATACCCATTGATTCGTAACGACATATTCATTGAGAGCAAGGTCTTCTTTATTCATGGTGCCAAAGAATCGAATCGGTATCATTCGTCCATCCTTGCCAAAGGGATAGGAATTTTCTTCGAAAATCATCTTCTTGAAAATTTCGTTCTGGGTGACAAGGTTATCCGGCTGAACGGACAAAATAACCGTCTTGAGCTTGTAGATAACTTCATCTGCACGAGAAGGTTCTTCTGCTATTTCGGGATTTAACCTTATCAGTGCTTCTTTCACCATAGGCTCAACAAGCACATCTGAACACATACGGAGAAGTTCCTCTGCGGGAATATACCGCCACCCGTTGTCTTTGAGTGTGGAAATAACCATCTGTTCGATAGTGTTATCTTCGTTAAAATTCTTAGTCATAATGTTTCCTCCAGAATATTTAGATTTTATTGTGTCAGATTAGCTGCCTCATATAACGTGCTTTAGAACAGCTTTGATTCAATGTCCTGCCGGACACCACGCCAGCCTTCCTCGGCGGCTGCAATTGTCTCCTTATAGAATTTCAGTCCGGTGTTATATTCTTGTATTAGAGCATCTTGAGCTTCAAGCGGCAACACAGGCACCTCCAGTTCAATGATATCTCTATAGTTAATTTTACAACTACAGTACCTCTTTGCAAACTTTGAAGCATCTTGATTCCCACCGGTGACTCAAGAAAGAGGGTTTCGTAATCAATTCCTGTATCGGTAATATTTGAGATGTTTATTACTGCGATATTCCCACTTTCGGATTTTGTGTTTACTGCCTTGCCACGAAATACAGTCGAAGCGTCCTTTAATCGCAGCTTCTTTACAGGGGAAGAAGCAAAAGATTTCATATCCTCGTCTTCTCCAGAAAAAGCCATATCGATGTTCCAGCCGTTCAGATCTGCAAATTCATCGCTAAATAGAAGGAGCTCATTTTCGATCACCAGTTTCTTGCAGGGAGAATTCTTACGAATGGGTGCGTCAGAGTTGTACTGTCGCAGTACCACCTCATCAGTTCTACCTGTAGAGAATACAAACAAGTAAGTGAGGATGGATGTATACGGAGTAAACAGCCCGTCGGGCAAAGCGCTGATTTCCTTAATTTTATAATTACTTTCAATGTATTCACGCAACGCGGCGGCATTACCACCACCAAATGTTATCTTTGCGGGCAACACAATCATGAGCTCGCCGTCCATGTTAATATGGTACAGAAGATTTGTACAGCTATATTAAATCAGGCTCCCTGCTGATAAAGTCCTCCCCATTTACCAGCATTCGTCCGCTGAAAATAGGAACGCAGAAAATTAGGTCGAACTTTCTTTCTGTAAAACCATAGCTGTAAATGTCTGCAGAAATCATTTTTACATTTTTAATGTGGCTATAAGCGATTGAAATCAGCTCGACTTTTACTGCCTGACGAGCCACAAGAGTAAACTCAATTTCTGGGTTTGCCTCAACCAAATCAAGAAGAGATGGACCATATTGCTCACATTCAGTAATCAGTATTTTTTTCGTATCGTCATTGATATATTTGGAAAAGTTTTCGACTAACACATCTGGCACGTAAAGCCCCCGACCATCATTAGCTATATTCATGAAGGAAAGAATGCTTCGCTCGTCAATTGGAGAGAGTGTTTTGTAGATTGAAAAAACAGTTCGGCATCTCCGGGGAAGCGTGGCAAAGAAGCGGACACCTCCTGCAGAGCGTCTGAAAGCGCAAATAAAGGACCTGTGTCCGGTCTTGATCAAAGGTTCGCTTGAAGAAGCGGCCGCCGGAAAGGAGGCATGACCGTGAACGAGCATTCTGCAAAAGGCAAATTCACCGAAGGCGAGCTGGAGCAGGCGATCATCTCGCTGTTCCACAATCAGGGCTACACCTGCGTACCGGGCGCAACCATCCACCGGCGATATGAAGACATCCTGCTGACGGATGATTTGAGCGCGTTCCTCAAAGGCCGCTATTCCGGCGACAGACTCAGCGAAACGGAAATCCGGAAAATCATCGAAAAACTCAGCCGGATACCCGCCGCGCCGCTGTACGAGAAGAACCGCGAAGCATTCCGGCTGATCAACACCGGGTTCGACCTCGAACGAGAAGAAGCCGGCCGCCCCGCCCTGCACGTGAACTACATCGACTACGACGAGCCGGGCCGCAACAGCTTCAAAGCCGTGAACCAATATCCGGTGCAGGGCGAGCGCCTGCGGCGGCCCGACCTGCTGGTATTCATCAACGGCATCCCGATCGCGATCTGCGAATTCAAGACGCCCATCGAGGAGGACAAAACCATCCACGACGCCTGGGAGCAGATCGCGAAACGCTATCGCCGCGACATCCCGCAGCTGATGAAATATTGTTTTCTCTCCCTCATCAGCGACGGAGCCAACACGAAAATGGGCGGCATCTTCACGCCCTACCCGCTCTATTACGCCTGGAACAAGGCCGACGAACAGGACCGGGCGGCGAACGGCATCGACTCCCTGACGAGCATGATCAAGGGAGCGTTCGCGAAAGAACGCGTGACGGCGATCCTGCGGGACTTCATCTTCTACCTCGACGACAGCCGGAACGAGGAAGCTATCGTCTGCCGCTATCCGCAGTTTTTCGCGGCCAACAAAATGCTGCAACGCATCAAAACGCACATGCGCCCGGGCGGGGACGGCAAGGGCGGCACCTACTTCGGAGCGACCGGCTGCGGCAAGACTTACACCATGATGTACCTCTCCCGCCTCATCATGCAGCGGGACAACGAGAAATTCCGCAACCCGACCATCATTCTGCTGACGGATCGGGAGGACCTGAACGCGCAGGCCGCCGAACTTTTTGTGAGAGCCAAGAAATTTCTCGGCGAAGAGGACGTCCGCAGCATCGAAAGCCGGGAAGACCTGGCGCACACCCTCGGGAACCGGCCGAGCGGAGGCGTCTACATCACCACCATCCAGAAATTCTGCGAAAAGACGGGGCTGTTGTCCGAGCGAAACAACATCATTTGCCTCTCCGACGAAGCGCACAGAACGCAGACGGGCGTCGGCGCCCAACTAAAGAGAGCCAGCCAGGGCATCTACACGACACACGGCTTCGCCCATTATCTGCGGGAAAGCTTCCCGAACGCGACCTACTGCGGATTCACGGGAACGCCCGTCGACGAAACGCTGAGCGTATTCGGCGGCATCGTCGACCGCTACACCATGAAAGAATCCAGCGACGACGGAATCACCGTGCGCATCGCCTACGAACCGAGACTGGCCCGAGTCGTCCTCTCGGACGAACAGGCCAAAGAAATTCAGACATATTACGACCAATGCGCGGCGGAAGGCTCCACGGCAGCACAAATTGCGGCGAGCCAGCGGGCCATGAGCCGGATGAGCGCCATCCTCGGGCACCCCGACCGCATCAGGAAACTGGCGAAGGACCTCGTCGACCACTATGAAGCCCTCTGCCGCGAAAAGCCGGAAATCGTGCAGAAAGCGATGATCGTCTGCGCCGACCGGCAGACGGCCTTCAAGACGCTGAAAGCCATCCTCGACCTCCGCCCCAAGTGGGGAGAAGCGCACGGAGACGCCCCCGGGAGCGGAGGCCCGGCCGGGGCTGAAACGGACAAAACAATCCCGCTGCCCACCATCAACCTCGTCGCCACGCAGGGGCAGAACGACGAAAAAGAGCTGCTTGAGCTGTGCGGCACCAGGGAACGCCGCAAGCTGCTCAGCAACCAATTCAAAAACAACGCCTCCCCGTTCAAAATCGCCGTCGTCGTCGACATGTGGATCACGGGCTTCGACGTGCCGTCGCTCGCCGTGATGTACATCGACAAACCTCTGCAAAAACATACCCTCATCCAGACCATCTCGCGAGTCAACCGCGTCTTCGACGGCAAGGAACAAGGACTGGTAGTCGACTACATCGGCATCGAGAAAGAAATGATGGAGGCCGTGAAGCTATACGGCGCTCCGCAGGAAAGCCCGATCGACGGACTGAAAAGCACACTGGACATTTTCCGCGATCACCTGAAGCTGATCGCCGGGCTGATGTCGGGATTCGACGACGCGAAATTCCGCTTCGGCGAGCCGCCGGAGAGATGGACGTGCCTGAATGCCGCCGCCGAGCACGTCCAGGCCGGCAAGGAGCGGGAGACACGGTTCATGGAGCTGACCCGCAAACTGAAAGCCGCCTACGGCATCTGCCGCCCCTCCGGAGAACTGACGGAGGAGGAAACGGCGCAGGCGCAATTCTATCTGGCGATCCGCTCCATCATTTACAAACAGACGAAAGGGGACGCCCCGGATGCCGAAGTGATGAACGACATCGTGGAGAACATGGTGCGCAAGGCCATCTCCTGCACCGGCGTGGAAAACATCCTCGGCCCTCAGCAGAGCATCGACCTTTCCGGCGAAGAATTCCGCCGGAGACTGAATGCCGTGAACATGCCGATCACGAAATTTAACGCCCTGCGGGAACTCCTGCGCCGCTCCATCGCCGAATACGGCCGCATCAACAAAGTCAAGGCCGCGGAATTCGACGAGAGACTCCGGAGCGTGGTGGACGCCTACAACCACCGTGACGCCCAGGCATTCACCGGCGAGGAACTGTTCCGATTCGTCGACGGGCTGACGGAGCAAATTCTCCAGATCATGATTGACCTGAAGGAAGACAAGATCTCGTTTGAGGGAATGGGCATCAGCCCAGAGGAAAAAGCCTTTTATGACATCCTCATCCGCGTGCGGGACGAGCACGGCTTCTCTTACGCCGACGAAAAATGCATCGGCCTCGCGAAGGAAATCAAAAAGCTGGTGGACGAGCAAAGCCAGTTCGCCGACTGGTCCGCCCGATCCGACATCAAAGCCACGCTCAACATGAATCTGACCATACTCCTTTCTTGCAGCGGGTATCCGCCGAAGTGGGACGACGAAGTGTTCGGAAAAGTCATGGAGCAGGCCGAAAGCTTCAAGAAACGCAGCGTATAGCCAGCGGGCGACGCCCAAAAACAGCTTGCAGAGGGCGCGGAGTCGGGTAGAATGGGGGCGAGACATGACTGCGCGCCTTTTTTCAGCCACGGTTCAGGGAATAGACGGAGTGGAAGTGGAGGTGGAAGTGGACGTCCGCCCCGGCGAAGAGACGCGCCGCTTCATCGTGGGGCTGCCCGACGCGGCCGTGCGCGAGAGCCTGCAGCGCGTGGAATCTGCGCTGACGAACAGCGGATTCGGCAGCGTGCCGGGGACGATGCTCGTGAACCTCGCCCCCGCCGACCTGAAAAAGCAGGGTCCCGGATTCGATCTGCCCATCGCCCTGGGGGGCCTGCTCGCCGCCCGCGCCCAGACCCGGGCGCGGGGGAAGGAGGCGCCGCAGGAGCCGGAGGCGGACGCGGCCTCGTGGTGCATCGTCGGCGAGCTGGGGCTGAACGGCGAAGTGCGCCCGGTACGGGGGATTCTGTCCCTCGCGCTCGAGGCGCGCGGGCGCGGGCGGCGCCGCCTGATGGCGCCCCGCGCCAACGCGGACGAAGCGGCCGCCGTGGACGGGGTGGAGGTGTACCCCGTGGGCACGCTGCGCGAAGCATGGCAGCTGCTCCTGAGCCCGGAGAGCGGCATGCCCCACCGGCGCGCCGTGCGGAGCGCCCCGGCGGAGGCGGGTGCGGACTTCAGCGAGATCAAGGGCCAGCCCTTCGCCCGACGCGCCATGGAAATCGCCGCCGCCGGCCTCCACAACCTGCTCATGTGCGGCAGCCCGGGTTCCGGCAAATCGATGCTGGCCCGGCGTCTGCCCACCATCCTGCCCCCGCTCACGCCCGACGAGGCTCTCGAGGCGAGCAAGATCCACTCCATCTGCGGCCTGCTGCCGAAGGGAGGCGGTCTGCTGACCGAGAGGCCCTTCCGCGCGCCGCACCACACCATCTCGGACGCGGGGCTGATGGGGGGCGGCTCGCAGATCACGCCGGGGGAAGTGTCCCTCGCGCACCACGGCGTGCTGTTTCTGGACGAGCTGCCGGAATTCCGCCGCCAGACGCTCGAGACGCTGCGCCAGCCCCTCGAAGCGGGCGAAGCGGCCATTGCGCGGGCATCGGGCAGCGTAACATTCCCCTGCCGCTTCATGCTGGCCGCCGCCATGAACCCCTGCCCCTGCGGCTACCGGGGAGACCCCCGCCACGCCTGCCATTGCCGGCCCGCCGACGTGGCCCGCTACCGCCGCAGAATCTCGGGCCCCCTGCTCGACCGCTTTGATCTGCTGTTCGAAGTGCCTGCCGTCCCCGCCGCCGACCTGCTGGAAAACCGGCCGGGCGAGAGCTCCGCCGCCATCCGCGGGCGCGTGCTCGAGGCGCGGGCGCGTCAGGAATTCCGCTACCGGAGGGAACGTTTCTCCTGCAACGCCCAGCTGAGCGGCCGCGCCCTGCGCGCCCATTGTCCGCTCGACCGCGCCATGACCTCCCTGCTGCTTGACGCGGTGGAATCCCTCTCCCTCTCCGCCCGCGCTTTCGACCGCATTCTCAGGGTGGCCCGCACCATCGCCGACCTCGCCGGGCGCGAGCGCCCAGCGGAAGGGGATCTCTACGAGGCCATCCAATTCCGCAGCTTCGAAGTGCAGCTACGCCTGTAGCGCCGGCCGCTTTCCCGAAAAGCTGGGGCGGGAAAAAGCCGCCGAGAAGCCCTCTCGGCGGCTTTGCGGTTCTGAATGAAATGGAAAAATTCAGAAATAAGACGCGGTCAGCATACCGCCTTCTGAGCCTCATGTCAAGCGAGCTTCCGAAAATCGCTCCGTTCAGCAAAACGAACCGGATAAGCGCCTCCGCACGGCCGCGCAAAAAGGCTCGTCACGCGATTTTGTGATGAAAACGGGTATTTTCTTGTAGATTTTGACTTTTCCGTTTAACCTGGATAGGTTTTTACAGCACTATCTAACAATTTTTACCGGAACTTTCGGAACACTCACGCTTCTCAGCCTCTTCCTTGCGTAAATGCGAAAACCACGATCTCACCGTTGAATCCTTCGCACCGTACATTTCCGCAATCTGCGCGGAATTATATTTTTTGTATAACCTAATCAGCGTCTTGTCATCCGGTCTCTCCGTCGGACGTCCGCCGCGTTTCTTTGGTACATCCATAGCTATACCATTTTCTGCGTAAAGAATCATCCTGTAAAGCAATCTCTTTATACTCTTAAAAAACCGCAGGAAGCGACTTCGAGGCGAAGCGGCAATGCGGCGGCGGATAACCGGCGGAGCCGCGGGAATCGGCTTTTCTTCGCCCGGGGAAAGCGATAGAATAGGGGGCATGAGCCATCCCACCCGACAGAGCGCCGACCGCCCCCGGTGGGCGCCCTTCTGGGGGCTGACGCTGATTCAGGCACAGAACTCATTCAACGAGAAAGGGGTGCAGTTTCTTCTCATACCGCTCGGGGTGTGGCTGGCGGAGCAAGGAAGCGGCACGGGTGACTTGAAATACCCGCTCAGCGCGCTCATCCTGCTGCCGTTCATCCTCTTCTCGCCGCTGGCGGGGTGGCTTTCGGACCGCTGCTGCAAAACGCGCGTCATCCAGGCCATGGCCGCCGTGCAGATACTCGTACTGGGCGGGATGTCATGGTGCCTGCGGCACGACAGCCTCGGCGGCGCGCTCGCGTGGTTCAGCCTCTTCTGCGTGCAGGCGACATTCTTCAGCCCCTCCAAGAAAGGGCTGGTGAAAGACCTGGTCGGCACGAAACACCTCGGCTTCGCCAGCGGCGTCATCGAAATGGGCTCTCTGCTCGCCCTGCTCGCGGGGCAGATCGGCGTCTTCGCGTGGTTTCACCACCTGCGGGAGACGGGGAACGACGGGTGGGCCGCCGCTGCCCTGCCCTGCACGGCGTTCTTCCTCTGCACCCTTCCCACGGCGCTGCTGACGCTGTTTCTCCCCCGGTACAGGCCGCTGAGCCGGAAGCCCTTCTCGGCAAGCTTGCTCTACGCGCACTTCAGCCAGCTGAAGCTCCTGTGGGAGCGGCGGACGCTGCGGATCTCCGAAGCGGGGGTGGGGTACTTCTGGTTCATCGGGGGTGCCGTGCTGCTGATGACATTGCAGACGGCCGAGCAGCACACGCAGAACGACACGGACTTCGCCTGGGTGAGCGCACAGCTCATGGCCTGCCTGAGCGGGGGCTCGGTGCTGGGCGGCCTCTCGGCCTCCCTTCTGTGCCGCGGGAGCATCGGCCGGCGGATCCCCCTGATCGGCGGCGCGGGCATGACGCTGGGCTGCCTGGCGCTTGCCCTGGCGCCCTACGGCACGGTGCTCTTCTACGCCGGCCTCGCGTTCACGGGATTCACGGCCTCGGCCTTTCTCGTGCCCCTGAACGCCCTGCTGCAGGACAGTGCGGACAACGACAGGCGCGGCGACGTGATCGCCGCCGGAAACCTGGTGGACTGCCTGACGGGGCTGCTTGCCGTGGGGGTTCAATGGCTCATGGCGCAGGCGCTGCCGCCGGCGGGGCAGTTCGTCGTCATGGCGGCTCTGAGCGCGGCCGTCACCCGGTACGTCGTCTCCAGGACGCCGGGAAGGGACGGAAGATCCTGACTTGCCACGCCCCCCGCGTTCTGCTAACATCCCTTTCATGCGCTTCCTCCCGATCGGCTGTCTTCTCCTGCTTCTGGCGGGCTGCTCCGTCTCGAAGCGGATGGAGCGCACGGGGAAAGAAGTCGTCGCCGTGTACGAAAGCCTGCCGGACTGGGAACGGCTGCCCGTCCGGCGAATCACCTGGGAACAAGCCGTGAGCATGGCCATGGAGAAGAACCTCGAACTGCGCAAGGCCCGGGGCACGATCAAACAGGCCAATCGCAGCGCGCGCAGCGTCTACACCGACATGATCCCGGGCGTCAACCTGTACGCCTCCATGACGCGCGCGCTGGAAGACCTCGCCAGGTCTCCCGACTCGAACGCCATGTCATACAACATCAACGTCGTCTTCAACATCCCCTCCCTCACCCAGCTCCCGTACCGGATCTATTCTTCCCAAGCGGAACTCTACGCCACGGAAAAAGCCTATGAACTGAAACAGAGGGAAATCGTTTCGAAAATCTGGCAGCACGTGCGGACGGCCGATCTGGACAGGCGGCTGCACGAACTGGACCTCGCTTCCTTCAAGGAAGAGGAGCGCAAGACGGCCGGGGAGCTGAAGGAGCAGGAATTCCGCGAGCAATCCATCGACAACTGGAGCAAGCTGACGGAACTGCTCGGCACCCAGAGCGCCCGCTGGGAGATCCTGCCCGAATCCCTCCCCAAACTAGACCGGGCGCGCTACGAACGCGAAGCCGTCCATCTCTCGCCCCTCGTCGTGACTCAATACGCCATCCAGCTGGAAGCGGCCCGGATGAACAAGTACCAGATCCTGATGAACTACCTCCCCCAGATCAACATGAGCCTCTACAGCCCCTCGCTGTTCTCCTCGACCGGGGGCACCTACGGGGGCACCTTCCTGGACAGCTCCGACACGAAACTCACCACCTACGCCTCGCTGAGCCTCGACACCAAACTGACCTACTGGAACCAGTTCCGCACGGCGCAGGACGAATACGAATACACCAAGCAGGAACTGCGGGCGAAGCTGATGGACCGCCGCATCCAAGTGGGCAAAGTAATCAAGAGCTGCCGCGAATTCGAGGAATGGAAAAGCTGGATGAAAAAGCGCATGGCGTTCGAGGCATCCCGGCCGATCAGCACGGCGGAGCAGATGCTCGAGAAACGCAGGCGCAACATCGACATGGAGCGCGAGATCCTCAACCAGGAAAAGCGCAAAGTGGAAGGCGAGGCGGCGCTCATGATCGAATACGGCATCTTCAGCATCTGACGGGCGCGGCGCCTCCGCGGGAAAGCGGCTCTGCGCGGCTCCGAAACGATTTTTTTACATCCCGAGCTTGACAATCCGCGGAAATCGTTTATCCTTCTCCCCCACAAAAGCGCAACTTTACAGAAAACATTCCCATGGCACACACTTTATCCGCCAAGAAACGCATCCGCCAGACTGAAAAGCGCACGGCCGCCAACCGCGCCGCCGTCTCCCGCGTCCGGACTCTCCGGAAAAGGGTAATGGAAGCCGTGGCCGCCGCCGACAAGGCCGCCGCCGGCACCGCCTACAACACCTTCGCCTCTGCGGTGGACAAGGCCGCCAAGACGGGGCGCATCCCCGCCAACCGCGCCGCCAACTACAAGAGCAAGGCCGCCAAGGCCATCGCCAAGATCGCCTGAGCCCGCGCGGCACCGCGCATCTCCCTCCACGGCAAAGCATCCTCCCGAGGAAGACGCTTTGTTCCGCATTCCCTTCCCATGAGGAGAAAGCCCCGGGAAGATTCCTTTCCCATGAAACCGGATCGCCGAGAAATAGCCCATACCATCGTGGACGACCCCTCGTTCTACAAAGTGTGCATGGTATGCGGCTGCGTCACGGACAAGGAATCCCCGCTCTGCCCCAACTGCTTCGCCTACCGCTTCAACGAGGATCCCCAGGCCGTCGAGGATCAGGCGCTCACGCTCGCCGCGAACCCCGAAAAGGTCATCTCGCGCTTCGACCTGGAACCGGATCCCTGAGCGCACGGGGGGCGACCCCCCCCCCGGCAGAAAAAGCGCCGAACCCCCTGCCGGGAAGAATTCAGCCCGGGATCCCGCCGCCCGCCGGCGGATCAATCCAGCGGCCGCGCTCGCGAATGAGCTCAACGAGGCGATCGACGGCTTCCTCCTGCGGGATATTGCACTTCACGGGGGTATGCCCCACGTAGAGATTGATCTTGCCGGGGGCGCCGCCCACGTAGCCGAAATCGGCGTCGGACATCTCCCCGGGGCCGTTCACGATGCAGCCCATCACCGCGATTTTCACCCCCTTGAGGTGGCCGGTGGCGCGGCGGATCCGCGCGGCGGCCTCCTGAATATCATAGAGCGTGCGGCCGCAAGAGGGGCAGGATACGTACTCCGCGCGGCTCAGGCGGACGGCGGCCGCCTGCAGAATATCGTAACTCAGGCGCACGGCCTTCTCCGGATCTTTCTCCAAGCGGATGAGCACGGCATTGCCGATGCCGTCGCACAGCAGAGAACCCAGATTTCCGGCGGCCGTCAGTACCGGTTCGGGCTCGGGCGCCCCGGGCTCGAGAGTATCCTTCAGCAGAATGGGGTGGCGCTCCTCCGCCACGGCGGCCAGATAGCGGAACGCGCCCGGCACGGACATGCCGACGCCGTCCGCCACGGTGATCATCGCAGGAGCGGGCAGCCCGCGCAGGGCGGCCACGGCCCCGGCATCCCGCGGATCGAGCTCCACGAGCTCGAGATCCTCGAACGCCAGCTCGGGCACAAGAGCCCCCGGCGCACCCCGGCGCGCCTCCAGCGCGCGGCAGGAAGCGGCGGGGAGCACGACGCGCACAGGCTCGTTCCACCCGTAGCGCACCCCCGCCGACATGCCGAGGCCGGAGAGCCGCCTTTCGTAGTGCAGGGGATCGTAGGAAAGAGCGGGCGCCCCGCCGGCGGGCGGCGCAGCGGACTCCCGCGCGGCACCCGGCTGAAAAGGCGCGGCCAGCGCGCGCGCCACGGGAATCTCCCGCACGGCATCCTCGGTGAGAGAAACGCGCAGAGTATCGCCGATGCCGTCCAGCAGCAGACCGCCGATACCCACGGCGCTCTTGATGCGGCCGTCCTCGCCCGCGCCCGCCTCCGTGACACCCAAGTGCACGGGATAATTCCAATCCGGCCCGGCTTCATCCAGACGCGCGACGAGCAGGCGGCAGGCGGCGATCATCACCTTCACATTCGACGCCTTCATCGAAAACACCAACTGGTGATACCCCAGATCGCGGGCTACGCGGGCATACTCCAGCGCGCTTTCCACCATCCCTTCCGGCGTATCGCCGTAGCGGTTCAGAATGCGGTCGGAAAGCGAACCGTGGTTCGCGCCGATGCGCATGGCGCGCCCGTGCTCTTTGCAGAAAAGCACCAGCGGCGCGAAAGCCGCGTACAGACGCTCGAGCTCCGCCTCGTATTCGATATCCGTGTAGTCCCGATTCTCAAACCTCTTTCTATCGGCGAAATTGCCCGGATTGATGCGGATCTTCTCCACCCATCTGGCGGCCTCCATCGCCGCATCGGGCTTGAAATGAATATCCGCCACCAAAGGAACCCGGCAGCCGGCGGCCCGCAGTTCCCGCGCGATATTGCGCAGATTGGCGGCATACGCCTTCGTTTGGGCGGTGAGGCGGATGATCTCGCACCCCGCTTCGGCCAGCTCCAGCGCTTCCCTCACGCAGGCCGCCGTATCCCGCGTATCCGAGGTCAGCATCGACTGGAGGCGGATCGGGTTCGCGCCGCCGACGCCCACCTCCCCCACCATCACCTCGCGGGACAAACGCCTTTTGCAGGCATACGGATTCAGACAATACGCCGTTTTCACGCGGCGAATTCTAGCGCAGAGCACCCCGGTTGGCAAGGGAGGATTATTTTGCGTATTCTGGTGAGTTAGTTATGAAAACTCGTAATGGCTGCGTAATGAGATCAGCGACAATCTTCCTCTGAAATATTCCTTCATGATTTTTTCATTTTTCGTAAGGGTTTCGTACTATGGTTTCCCATATATTCCGCCGTTTAGCGTATCATCTTGTATTCATCTATCAATATTTTTTGAGGATCCCCGCAGGGGAATCACACTTCCGGCGGGAGAATCGGCGCCCATGCATCCACTTTTTTCAAATTCCGCTTGACAAACCGAGCGGAATATCGTAAAAACCGCGCACACATTTATGGCCAAGAAAAGCTGGATCGAAAGAAACAAGAAAAAAGAGGCAACCGTCGCGCGCTATGCCGAACTGCGCGCCCAACTCAAGGCTGAAGGCGACTATGCCGGCCTTTCCATGCTCCCCCGCAACGCTTCCCCCACGCGTCTCGTCAACCGTTGCGCCCTCACGGGCCGCCGCCGCGCGTTCATCCGCCGCTTCCAACTGTCCCGCATCTCGTTCCGCGAACTCGCGAGCGCGGGGATGATCCCCGGCGTGACCAAATCCAGCTGGTAACCCGGTTGAGCCTCGGCTGACATCCGACCTTGCGCGGGGTATGTTCCGATACTCCGCGCCTTCTCATGCCCATATACGAATATATATCAGAACATCCGGAGGACGCCGGGCGCTCCTGTCCCGTATGCCGGAAGGGGTTCGAACTGAGACGCCCGGCCGACCGCGCTCCGCTGGAGCGGTGCCTGCTCTGCAAGAACCCCGTCCGCAAGCGCATCAGCCGGATCAACATCCCGGAAATCACCAGGCCGCTCTCCGTGAGCGACGCCAAAAAAGCTGGCTTCACTCTTCTGGAGAAGAGGGATGACGGCGTCTATGAAAAACTTTGATCGCCCCGCCCCGCCTCCATGAACGAAGGAACAGACCCTCTGAGTAGCCAGGCGGCTTCGGGAGCCGCCTTGTTCCAGTTCCCCGGGCTTGGGGAAATCCTCCTCTTTCTCGCGGGCATCGTCTTCTTCCTGTTCCTGAACGCATTTTTCGTCGCGAACGAATTTTCGAGCGTCCGCGTGCGCGAAAGCCAGCTTCTGGACAACGAGGACGACAGCCCCCGCCTGAGACGCCGGCGCGCCCGGGCGCGCGACATCGTGCGGCACCTCGACACGTACCTCTCCGCCAACCAAGTGGGCATCACCTTCGCCTCCCTGGCACTGGGCTTTCTCGGAGAACCGCTGGTGGAGCGCCTCGTCGCCCCGGCACTGTACTTCGTCGGCATGAGAAACACGTGGGGCATCCACATCATTTCCCTGGTACTGGCCTACAGCCTGTTCACATTCGCCCACGTCGTGCTGGGAGAGCTGGTGCCCAAATCCCTGGCCATCCGCCACCCCCTGCCCCTGGCGCTGGCCACGGCACCGTGGCTGCAACTGTTCGACAGGCTCCTCGGCTCGATCATCAACCTCTTCAACGGCACCGCCAACCTGATACTCCGGAAGCTCTTCGGAATCGACCCCTCCCAGCAGGCCAGCAACCCCCACAGCGCCGATGAGCTGGCGCACCTGGTGGAAGAGAGCGAGCGTTCGCAGGCTCTCACCGAGACCGAGGCGGAAATCTCTAAGAACGCACTCGGACTGAATGACAAATGCGTGGCGGACATCCTCACCCCCCGCAATGCGACCGACGTGCTCGACATCCAGACGCCCTTCGAGACCAACTGGGAGCGCGTGTGCAACTCACGCCACACCCGCTTCCCCCTGGTGGACGGGCACCTGGACAACGTGCTCGGATGGGTGCACGTCAAGGACCTTCTGAAACTCGCGGGGAGGCACTCCCCCGACCTCATGAGCGTGAAGCGCGACATCAAAGTCGTGCCGGACTCGATGAAACTGGACACCCTGTTGAACTTCTTCCTGAAAGAGCGCACGCACTTCGCCCTCGTGGTCGACGAATTCGGCGACACCCTCGGCGTGGTCTTTCTCGACGACGTACTCGAAGAAATCGTGGGCGACGACATTCAAGACGAATTCGACGACGACGTGCACGAGTTCCTCGCCATGAACGACGGCACGTACATCGCCAACGGTTCCGTCACTCTCTACGATCTCGAGGAATACCTGCCGGACCTGCACATCGACTGCCCGGGCATTTCGACGCTCGGAGGGTATGTGACCAATGAGCTGGGACACCTTCCCGAAGAGGGGGAAACACTCGAAACCGGCCATTACACCCTATCCGTCACCGGGGCGGACGGCCGGCGGGTGACCCAGGTCAAACTCGTCAGGCAGGAAGCGGCGCCGGCTCCCGAAAAGGCGGAATAACGCACGCTCCTCTCCAGAGGCTGACGAGATTTTCGAATATTTCGCTTTCTCTTGCGGGCGCAATCAGGCACAATGGCACCCGGCTCGCGACGGCCGCCGGAGTGCGCCGCCGCGGATCGTGCAGTTTCTCACAATCAACAGACCAACATATCATGAAAACAATCGTATTGCTCAGACATGGACAAAGCGCCTGGAACGCCGAAAACCGATTCACGGGATGGACCGACGTCGACCTGACCGAACAGGGCATGGCCGAAGCCAGGAAAGCCGGCGTGCTGATGAAGGAAGCGGGTCTCCGCTTCGACCTCGCCTTCACCTCGTACCTCAAGCGCGCCATCAAGACGCTGAATTTCGCGCTCGACAGCCTCGGCCAGGACTACATCCCGGTGAGCAAGAGCTGGAGACTCAATGAGAAGCATTATGGAAACCTCCAAGGGCTCAACAAATCCGAAACGGCTGCAAAATACGGCGAAGAGCAGGTGCTCGTCTGGAGACGCAGCTACGACATCGCGCCGCCCGCCCTCACCGAAGACGACCCCCGCAACCCGAAGCACGACCCGCGGTACCGCGGCGTGCCCGACGCCGATCTGCCCCGCACCGAAGCCCTCAAGGACACCATCGAACGCCTCATGCCGTGCTGGAATGACGAGATCGTGCCCGCACTCCGGAAAAACAGCGCCATCCTCGTCGCGGCGCACGGCAACTCGCTGCGCGGCATCGTCAAACACGTCAAGGGCATTTCCGACAAGGACATCATCTCTCTGAACCTGCCGACAGGCATTCCCTATGTGTTTGAATTCGATGACGAACTGAACCTGAAGAAAGATTACTTCCTCGGCGACCCGGAAGAAGTGCGCAAGCTGATGGAAGCCGTCGCCAACCAGGGGCGGAAAGCCTGACAGACCCCGCACCCCAACTA